>CANPXX010000023.1 GCA_947587085.1 uncultured Clostridia bacterium
GCGTCGTCGGGCTCCTCGGTCCCAACGGGAGCGGCAAGTCCACGCTCATCAAGCTCGCGATGGGCATGTTGCAGCCCACCGAGGGGAAGATTCTCATCGACGGCAAGCCGCCCTGCCCCGCGACGCGGGCGATCACGGCGTACCTGCCCGACGCGAACTTCCTCACGGGCTGGATGCGGGTGGAACAGGCGGTCGCTTACAGCGCCGATTTCTTTGCGGATTTCGACCGTCCCCGCGCCGAGGAACTGCTCGGGCGGCTCGGTCTCACGGGGAAGATGAAGATCAAGGCGCTCTCCAAGGGAAATCAGGAGAAGCTGTCTCTCATCCTCACGATGGCGCGGCGCGCCAAGCTCTTCATCCTCGACGAGCCCATCGCGGGGGTGGACCCCGCCGCGCGGGATTTCATCTTGGAGACGGTCATCGCCAACAAGCCGGAGGACGCGACCATCTTCCTCTGCACCCATCTCATCGCGGACGTGGAGCCCGTGCTCGACCGCGCCATCTTTCTCAACCGCGGGCGCATCACGCTCGACGAGAGCGTACAGGCGGTGCGCGAACGCACGGGAAAGACGGTGGACGAACTGTTCAGGGAGGAATTCAAATGGTAGGAAAACTGTTGAAGCATGAGCTCCATGCGATCTTTCGTACGCTCTTTCTGTTCGCCGTCGCCGTCCTCGTGTTCGCGGCGCTCGGGCGGATCTTTATCGAAGTGGATGCGGCTTCCTCCCCGGAGGAGTACGGCTCGCCGCTCTCGCTATTCGGCATCTTCTTCTCCTTCTTCTACCTCTTCTCCATCCTCTCCATCGTCATCGCCGCATGGGTGATTGGCGTGAAGAGGTTCTATTCCACCCTCTTCACGGGGGAGGGATACATGACGCTCTCCCTGCCCGCCACGGCCGCACAGCTCATCTGGACCAAGTTCCTCGCCGCCTTCATCGGCGTGGTGTTCTCGGTCGCCGTGAGCGCGCTCTCCGTCGTCATTTTCTTCGTGGGGACGGAGGAGTCCATCGTGGTCTCCCTCCTCGACGCCATAGGCATCGCGATTGAGATGGGGACCCCGCTCGAGATCTTCGAGCTCGTCGTCATGATCCTCGTCATGCTGCCCTTCTCCTTCTTCGTGCTGTACGCGGGCATCGCGGTGGGGCAGCTGTTCACGGCGCACCGCAAGGCGTTCACCTTCCTCATCATCATCGGCATCTATTTCGTGGGGAGTCTGCTCAATTCCTTCTGCCTCATGCCCATTCTGGAGGCGGCAGAACGCGTCTCCGAGCATCTGTCCGTTTGGATCTACATCGCGGTGATCGCCCTTCTCGACGCGGCGGCGTACACCACCACCTACCTCATCTTGCGGTACCGCGTCAATCTCGTGGCGTGAGGCGGCAATGAAGATCACCATTCTCACGCTCTTCCCCGAGATGTTCTCCGCGCTCCATGCGAGCATCCTCGGACGGGCGGAGCGGAGCGGCAAGCTGGACCTCGAAGTGCTCGACATCCGCGATTACACCGAGGACAAACACAAAAAGTGCGATGATTATCCCTTCGGCGGCGGCGCGGGGATGGTCATGACGCCCCAGCCCGTGGGGAGCGCCGTGGAGGCGGCAGACCCCGCGCACAGGGCGCGCCGCATCTATCTCTCCCCCAAGGGGAGGACGCTCACGCAACAGCGCGTCATGGAGCTTGCGGAGGAGGAGCACCTCGTCCTCCTCTGCGGGCATTACGAGGGGGTGGACCAGCGCGCCATCGACCTCTTCATCGACGAGGAGATCTCCATCGGGGATTATGTGCTCACGGGCGGGGAGCTTCCCGCGATGGTGCTCGCGGACTGCGTGGCGCGCTATCTGGACGGCGTGCTCTCGCCGGGCTCCCTCGTGCAGGAGAGCTTCTCGGAGGGACTGCTCGAATATCCGCACTACACCCGCCCCGTGGAGTACAGGGGGATGGAGGTGCCTGAGGTGCTTCGGAGCGGGAACCACGCCGAGATCGACCGCTGGCGGCGGGAGCAATCGCTTCGCATCACCGAAAGACAGCGGCCCGACCTTCTCAAAGGGGAGAAAGCGTGAAGACGATCCAATGGTACCCGGGGCATATGGCGAAGGCGATGCGCATGATGGAGGAAAACGTCTCCCTGTGCGACGCGGTGGTGTTCGTGCTCGACGCGCGCGCCCCCGCCTCCACCTTCAATCCCAAACTGCTCCCGATCGCGGGGAGCCGCCCCATCCTCTACCTTCTCAATAAATCCGACCTCGCGGACCGCGGCGCGGCGGAGATCGCCGCCGCGATGCGCGCCTCGGGCAGGCGCGCCCTGCTCTTTTCGGCGGGCGCGCGGGGCGGTGCGCGGCTCTTGCGCGAGGAGATGGCTTCGCTCGCGCGGGAGCGGACGGAGCGGCTCGCCGCGCGGGGCGTGGGGCGCCCCGCGCGCTTTCTCGTGGCGGGGATCCCCAACACGGGCAAGAGCACCGTCATAAACCTGCTCGCGGGCGCGGGAAAGGCGCAGACGGGGGACAGGGCGGGCGTCACCCGCGCCAAGCAATGGGTGAAGTGCGGCGCCTTCGACCTCCTCGATACGCCCGGCACCATGCCGCCCTCGTGCGAAGATCAGCGCCTCGCCGCCCGTCTCGCCTTCGTCGGGAGCATCAACGACGACGTGCTCGACCTCGAAGAGATCTCCCTCGCCCTCCTCGCGGAGCTCTATGCGCGCTATCCCGAGGGGCTCCGCGCCCGCTACGGCGCCGCGGAGGAGGACCCCGCGGCGATGTTGGAGGCGGTGTGTAAGCGCAGGTGCTTTCTGAGGGGGGGAGAACCCGATCTGGAGCGGGGCGTCCGCGCCGTCATAGACGACTTCCGCAAGGGAAGGCTGGGGCGGGTGTGCCTCGATACGGCGGACGACGCGCGCGGGGCGGGGCTCTCATGAAGCGCGGCGGGCGGTGAACGATGGACGAACTGACGTACGAACGGGAATACTTCGCGCGGGGCTTCTGCGCGGTCGCGGGCGTGGACGAGGGGGCGAGGGTGGTCTGAGGATAGCTGGCCAGATCCGGGCGCGGGCGTGGACGAAGTGGGGCGCGGACCTCGGGCGGGCCCCGTCGTGTGCGCGGCGGTCGTCATGCCCCTCGACGAGGCGCTCCGCGTGCGGGGCGTGGACGACAGCAAGAAGCTCTCCCCCAAGAAGCGGGAGGCGCTCGCCGAAGAGATCGCGCGGGTCGCGCGCGGCTATGCCATCGAGGAAGTGAGCGAGAAGGTGATCGACGAGATCAACATCTTGCGCGCCACCATGCTCGGCATGAAACGCGCCGTGGCACGTCTCCCCTTTGCGGACATGGTCCTCACCGACGGCAACATGACCTTGGACATACCCCTGCCGCAGAGGAGCATCGTCAAGGGAGACGCGCTCGTCTATTCGATCGGCGCGGCGAGCATCCTCGCCAAGGTGTACAGGGACAGGCTCATGCGCGCATACGCGGAGTGCTATCCCGAATACGGCTTCGAGCGCAATGCGGGATACGGCACGGCGGAGCACATCCGCGCCATCAGGGAGGTGGGCATATGCGAGATTCATCGCAGGACCTTCGTCACAAAATTCTGGGACGGAAGGGAGAGAACGCGACCTGCCGCTATCTCGTCAGACACGGATACAAGATCGTAGCGCGCAACTACAAGACCCCCTTCGGCGAGGCGGACATCGTGGCGAAGCGGGGGGAGTACATCTGTTTCGTGGAGGTCAAGACGCGCGAGAGCGACGCCTTCGGGCTGCCCTCGGAGGCGGTCACGCGGGAGAAGCAACAGCGCTACCGCAGGATCGCGGGCTATTATTGCACCACGTTGGGCTACGAACCGCCCGTCCGCTTCGACGTCGCCTCCCTGCTCGGCGACGAGATCGACTACTTCGAGGACGCCTTCCGCTGAGCGTTCCCGCATCTTCCCGAGGAGAGACGTACGGTCTCTCTTTTTTTGTCGCGCGCCGCTCCCCGCGGGTATGATTTTCGGCAAACGGCGCCATAATCGCCGTGCGCATCTGCGCGCGGGAGGGGAGAATGACAAAAAAACGGCAGGCGGTCACGCTCGAGGCGAGCGTCCCGCGGTATGCGGGATACATCGACTATCTTCGCCGCACCCCGCTCCGCTTCACGCTCGCGGGGGAAGCCTCGGTGCGCCTCATGGTGCGCTCGGAGCTCCTCTTGCCCTATGAGGAGGAGGTGGAGCTCCCCTTCGGGACTCCCGTCCGCATCGAGGCGGCGGGGCTGTTTTCCCCGCAATTTCTCGCCGAAAACGACGCGCTCCGCGCTGTGCCCGTCTCCGTCGTCCTCACTGCGGGCGGGAAGGAAATTCTCCGCGAGGAGCGGACGGTGACCGCCCTCCCCTTCGATTGGTGGGAGGGGCTGGAGGGGGACGCCGCGCGCGTCGCCGCATATGTGCGTCCCCGCCACGCCGACGCGGTGCGCGTCACGGAGGCGGGGCTCCGCATTTTGGGGGAGTGGGGCGCGGAGACAGCGGGCTACCGCGGGAGCCGCGAGGGGGTGCGAAAGACGGTCGCCGCGCTCTTTTCGGCGGTGAAGCGGATGGAGATTCCCAAGACGGAGCAGACCGACCTCACCGCTCCCCTCGCCGCCGCGGAGGAGGGGACGCTCGGCGGGTGCGGCGCCTTCCGCCTCGCGGTGCTCTTCGCCGCCGCGTTGGAGGGGGCGGGACTGCACCCCGTTCTGGCGCTCGGCGCGCACGACGTGGGCGTGGGCGCATGGCTGACGGACAGCTGTTTTCTGGACCCCGTCACCGACGATACGGAGACGGTGCAAAAGTACGCCTCCGAGGAGGGGAACGAGCTCGTGCTCATCGACGCGGACGACCTCTTCGCGGGGCGGACGGCGGGCTATGCGCCGTCGGAGGCGCATGCCTTCCGCAAGTTGCGGGAGGGGAAGTTCGGCTCCGTGACGGACGTGCGCCGCTGCCGTCTCGAAGGCATCTCCCCCTGCCCGTGCCGCGGAGAGGGGAGCGAGCTCATCGGCGCGGAGGAGCTCACGGGGGAGCCCTCGCCCCGCCCTCCGCAACAGCCCTTGCCGCAGGCGGGCGCGCTCTCCCGCGCCGAGCTGTGGGAGGCGCAACTCCTCGACCTGTCCGCCCGCAATCCCCTGCTCGCCTTCTCGGATTCGAGGGCTCTGCCGCTCGGGACGGGGGAGGCGGAGGAGCTCTTCTCGGCGCTCCGCACGGGCGCGGCGCTGTACGCGGGGGGAGAGGGGGCTTCGCGGCGGGAGCTCTTCTCGGCGCTCCTTGCCCGCGGCTTGGCGCCCGTCCTCCTCGGGGAGGAGGAGACGGAGGAGCGGGCGCGCCTCCTCATGCGCAAAAACGGGGAGGCGGTGGAGGAGACGGGCTCGGGAGTGGTGTACGTCACGGCGGGGATGCTGTGCTACACGGCGGGGGAGGAACGGCGGCGCGCGCCCGTCGTGCTCGCCCCCGCGACGATCGTCCGCCGCGGGAAGAACTTCGAGGTGGCGTGCGGGGAGCCCTTCTTCAACGCCGCGCTGTTCGAATGGTTGCGGCGGGAGGAGGGCATCGGATGGAGCGCTCCCGAAGAGGACGTGCCCGCCCGCGCCCTCGCCGCCCTCCGCACCGAGGCGCTTTCGCGGAGCGGATGGGAGGTGACAAACGCGTGCTTTGTCGCCGCGCTCACCTTCCGCCGCGATCTCATGTGGAAGGACCTGCATGCCCACCTTCCCGACTATCTCGGCAACCGCACGGTGAAGGCGCTCTTTACGGGGAAGCGGGAGGAGGAGGGGCGCGAACCGCCCCCCGAGGACGAGGCGGATCCCGCCTCCGTTCTGCTCCCCCTCCCTGCCGACGGCTCCCAATACGCCGCCGTGGCGCTCGCCGCGGCGGGGGAGAGCTTCGTCCTGCACGGTCCTCCCGGGACGGGCAAGAGCCAGACCATCGCCAACATCATCGCGAATGCGCTCGCCGCGGGCAAGCGGGTGCTCTTCGTCGCCGAAAAGCGCGCCGCGCTCGAAGTGGTGGAGCGCCGCCTCAAAGAGGTGGGGCTGGGCGAGTTCTGCCTCGGGCTCTGCGGCGACCGCGCCGACCGCGCCGAGACCGTCCGCCGCATCGGGGAGGCGCTGTCGGTGAAGGCGGAGGACGGGGCGCTCGGCGAATGCGCGCGCGAGATCGCCACCCTGCGGCGGGAGCTCCTCGCCCCCGCGGACGCCCTCCGCAGGGAACAGCCGCTCGGGGAACGCGCCGCGGACGGCTATTTCGACCGCCTCGGCTGTCCCGATCTCTTCCGCATCGAACCCGCCTTTTTCGAGGGACTGACCAAGGAGCGGCTCGCCCTGTGCCGCGAGACCGTCGCCGCCGCCGCCGACGCGGCGCGCGCGTGCGGCGGGGAGAAGAGCCCCTTTTGCGGCTTGGAGACGGAGGGCGGCGAAGGGGAACGGCGGCGGGTGCTCGTGACAAGCGAGGTCATGCTCGAAGCGGCGCGCCATCTGAAGGCGCAGACGGGCATTTTGACCGACCTCCTCCGCCAGAAGCGTCCGCCTCTCACCCGCGCCCGCCTCGATGGGCTCGGCGCGCTCGCGGAGGAGCTCGCCGCGGGGCGGTACCGCAAGTACTTCCGCGTGCCCGCGGCGCCCTTTGCGGCATGGCTTAACGCGGTGAAGGAGCTCGGCGCCCGCCGCGAAGCCTATGCCCGCCACTTCACCGCGCCCGTCCGCGCCGATGCGGAGGCGATCGCCGCCGCTTTACGGGAGGGGGATTGGCGGAAGTGCCGCGCCGCGCGGGCGGCGGCGCGGCGGCTTCGGCGCGTCGCTCTGCACCCGCTCGGCGAGGAGGACATGCCGCGCTATCTCTCCCTCCTTATCTCTCTCGCCGCCGCCGGACGGCGGGTGAAGGAGACGGCGTTCGCTAAGAGGCTCCCGCGGGACTATCTCGCCGAGCTGAACGCGCTCGACCGCCGCTGTGAGGAGCTGTTCGAAGGGTTCGACGCGGAGGGCTTCCACGCCGCCTGCGCCGAGGCGGAGGGGTGCGCCTTGCCCGCGCTTCAGGGATTCCTCCGCGCGAAGGAGAACTTTCTTTGCGCCGCGGAGGGGTTCGACGCCGCGCTCCCGCCCGGGGAGGACGCCGCGGAATATTGCGCGCGGCTGGCGGGCGCCCGCATCGACGCCATCGACCTGTTGCCCGCGTGGTGCCGCTACCGCGCCTCTCTCCGTGCGCTCAAGGGGATGGGGGTGATTCCCGAGCGCGCGCTCGGGGCTGAGGACGCCGCGGAATGCTTTGAGAAGGCGGTCTGCGGGGAGACTCTGCGCCGCGCCCTCGCGGCGGGACCCGTCGGCGCGGGGGAACGGGCGGCGCGCTTCGGCGCCGCGTGCGACCGCTTTGCCCGTCTCTCGCGGGAGCGGGTGCGCTTCCTCCTCGCGCGGCGGCTGGAAGATCGGTCGCTCTCGCCCGAGATCGCGCGCTTTCGCGGGCTCTCCCGCGACGATCTGCGCGGCACGGGGGTGCGCGCGCTCTTCTCGGAACTGCCCTTTCTCCTCCGCGCCGCCTGTCCGTGCGTGCTCGCCAATCCCTCCGCCGTCGCGCAATATCTTCCCCCCGAGCGGGACAGCTTCGACCTCGTCCTCTTCGATGAGGCGTCCCAACTCACCGCCGCGGAGGCGGTGGGCGCGCTCGCGCGGGGCAAACAGGCGATCGTGGCGGGGGATTCCCGCCAGCTCCCGCCCACTCCATTCTTCCGCGGGGAGGAGGCGCCGAGCGTGCTCGACGACTGTCTCGCCCTCGGGATGGCGGAGCGGAGCCTCGTCTGGCACTATCGGAGCAGACACGAATCCCTCATCAACTTCTCCAACGGCATGTACTATGGCGGCAGACTGTGCACCGTTCCCTCGGCGGACGGAGCCGCAAGCCGCGTGCGGCTCGTCCGCGTGGACGGCTCGTACGGGCGGGGCGGGAGGAGGAGCAACCGCGCTGAGGCGGAGGCGGTCGTGCGGGAGACGGTGCGCCGCCTCCTCGATCCCGCCCTCTGCGGGAAGAGCATGGGAATCGTCACCTTCTCCGCCGCACAGCAGGAGGAGGTGGAGCGCCTCCTGTATAGGGAGCTCGGCGCGCGCGGGCTCAGGGAGACCGCCTGCGGCGGCGCAGAGCCCCTCTTCGTGAAGAACCTCGAAAACGTGCAGGGGGACGAGCGGGACGTCATCCTCTTCTCGGTCTGTTACGGCCCGGACGCGCAGGGGCGGGTGAGCCTCAACTTCGGACCGCTCAACCGTGCGGGCGGCTGGCGGCGGCTCAACGTGGCGGCTTCGCGCGCCCGCGAGGAGATGCTCGTGTTCTCCTCCCTCCTCCCCGCGCAGATCGACCTCAACCGCACCTCTTCGGAGGGGGTGGCGGGGTTGAAGGCGTTCCTCGAATTCGCGGAAGGGGGCGTGGCGGCGCAGTTCGCCCCGCCGCCCGCCCCGCGGGGCGGGGTGGCGCGGTGCGTCGCGGAGGCGCTCGGGCGGATGGGGTATCCCTGCCGCCTCGGCGTGGGCGCTTCGGCGTTCCGCATCGACGTCGCCGTCGCCGATCCCGCGGACCGCGGCAGGTTCCTCCTCGCGATTCTGTGCGACGGGGCGGGCTTCTCCCTGAAAGACAGGCTGGTCCTGCAACCCCGCTGTCTCGAACGGGCGGGCTGGAAGGTGACCCATCTCAGCAGTCTCGACTACTTCCGCGACCCCGGGCGGGAGCTCGCGCGCATCAAGGCGCTCCTCGACTCCCTCACGGGCGCACGGCGGCCCGCGTGCGGCAAGCCCTACCGCGCCGTGCGGCAGACTTCGGCGGAGACGGCGGAGTTCGTCCTCTCGGGCGAGCACGACGGGGAGATAGAGCGGCGCCTCAAAAAGATCGTGGCGACGGAGGGACCCATCTCCCGCGCCTTTCTGAAAAAGCGGTGCCTCTCCACCTTCGGCATCCTCCGCGGGGGGGAGGAGGTGTCGCGCAGGCTCGACGCGCTCGTGGACGGGTGCGGCATGCGGCGGGAGCGGGCGGCGGGCGCGGAGTATTTCTTCGCAAACGAGCGGTTCCGCCTGAGCGGCGAGTTCCGCGCCGAGGGGAAGGACGGCGTGCGCCGCTCGGAGGAGGATTTCGCGGTGTACGACGTCGTCGCCTTCCTCCGAGCCGCCTTGAAAGAGCGGGTCGCGCTCTATCCCGAGGAGCTTCTGTCCCTCGTGGCGGGGGCGTTCCCCTCGCTCGGCAGGGGAGAGCGCGGCGCGCGCTTCCTTACGGCGTGCCTTGAATACGGTGTGGAGACGGGCGCCTTCGTGCGCGCGCCCTCCGACAGAATCTCGCTCGCATGAAAATCGTTGACATTTCTCTCGGACTGTGATACAATAGCCCCCGCAAAAGGAGGGGGAATGGCTGCTCCGAAGTTCAAACCGAAAATGAACGTCTGGCGGTATCTGTCGCTCGGCTATCTCGTCGTGATCCTGCTCGGCAGCGTGCTCCTCGTCCTGCCGCCCGCGGCGAGAGAGGGGAGCACGCGGTATATCGACGCGCTCTTCACCGCCGTATCCGCCTCCTGCGTCACGGGGCTCACCCCCTTCGACGTGAATACCCATTGGACGCTGTTCGGGCAGATCGTCATTCTGCTCCTCATCCAATTGGGCGGGCTCGGGTTCATGACCTTCGTCTCTATTTTGCTTCTCACCGTCAAGCGCGGATTGAGCATCTATACGCGGCGGGCGATGATGCAGTCGATGGCAGGGGGGACGTATGCGGGCGTCAAGACGCTCGTCAAGCGCATCGTCATCGGTTCCTTTACGGTGGAAACGGTGGGCGCGGCGCTCCTTTGCATCCGCTTTATCCCCGATTTCGGCGCGGGATGGGGCATCTATTATTCGATCTTCCACGCCGTCTCCGCCTTCTGCAACGCGGGGTTCGACCTCATGGGCGGCTGTTTCACGGAGGGTCCCTCCCTCGTGCACTACGCGCGCGACCCGCTCGTCGTGCTCGTCGTCTGCGCCCTCATCATCCTCGGCGGATTGGGCTTCTGCATCTGGGGGGACGTGTTCGATTGCAAACTGCATCTCAAAAAATTGCAATTCTATACCAAGGTCATCCTCGTCGTGAACAGCGCCCTGCTCATCCTCGGGACCCTGCTCTTTCTCCTCTTCGAGCGCAACCAGCCCGTCTATGAGGGCTGGAACTTCGGGGAGAGACTGCTCGCCGCGATCTTTTGCAGTACCACGGCGCGGACGGCGGGCTTTTACACCGTCGATCCCTCCGCCCTCTCCGAGAGCGGGTATCTTCTCACCGTCATCCTCATGTTCATCGGCGGCAACTCCGGCTCCACGGCGGGCGGCATCAAAGTGGGAACATTTGCCGTCATCGCCATGGGCATGCTCTCGGTGTTCCGCGGCAGGCGGGACATCAACATCGGCAAGCGCCGCATCGACGGCTCTCTTCTCTCGCAGGCGCTCGCCATCTTTACGGCGTTTTTGCTTCTCGTGCTCACCGCCACCATCCTCATCTGCGCGGTGGAGCCGTCGGGTGTGGGGGATTTTCAGCGCGCCCTCTTCGAATCGGTTTCCGCGCTCGGCACGGTGGGACTCTCCATGTCGCTCACGCCCGCGCTCGGCGTCTTTTCCAAGCTCGTCCTCATCGTCCTCATGTACACGGGCAGGGTGGGCATTCTGACGCTCGGCTTCGCGCTGGGCGCAAAGCGGGAGACAGTGGAGGTCCGCCGCCCCGTGGATACCTTCTTTATCGGCTGATCAAGGGAGAAAACATATGAAATCGGTATTACTTATCGGAATGGGAAAATTCGGGCGCACGCTCGGGCAGCGTCTCCTCGACATGGGAGACGAGGTGATGATCGTCGATAAGAACGAGGACGTCATCAACACGCTCGCGGGGAAATATCCCAACGCGCTCATCGCGAACTGCATGCTCATCGACAATCTCCGCTCGATGGACGTGCCCTCCTTCGACTCCTGCGTGGTCGCCATCGGCGACGACTTCCAATCCTCATTGGAGATCACCTCCAATCTGCACGATTTAGGGGCGAAGCACATCATCTCCAAGGCGGCGACGGAGATCCAGCGCAAATTCTTGCTCCGCGTGGGCGCGGACGACGTCATCTATCCCGACAAGGATGTGGCGGAAAAGCTCGCCGTCAAGATCAACGCGAACAACGTCATCAACTATATCGACCTCGACGCGGACTACTCCATCTTTGAGATCTCCCTCCCCGACCGCTGGAAGAACAAGACGCTCGCCGACCTCAACCTCCGCATGAAGTACGGCATGAACGTGCTCACCATCCGCAAACGGGACGGCTCGCTCCTGTCCGCCTTCGACGGCGATTACGTCTTTCAGGAGGGCGACCAGCTCGTCGTGTTCGGTCCCACCGAACGCATCATGCAGTTCACCAATACCAAATGACCGCTGCGCCTTGGGCGGAGCGCCGTCCTCTCTCATGGGGAAACGTTGCAAAAAATCTTTGGTCTGGAGGCAGATATGTTTTCATTTGACAAATTGTGCAAGACGCTCGAGGAACTTGCCCCGGGCGAGCGGCTTCTCCTTTTGGCGGAGAAGGCGCATTCGGTTTCGGAGGGGCTCGGAGAGCTCGGCTTCGGCGAGGGAGAGAGGCTCCGCACGCTGTCGGCGTTCGTCGTCGGCTCGCTCGTCTCGGACGGCGGTCTCGACGAAAAGCAGTATCAAAACGTCTATGCCTCGCTCGTGGAGGCGTTCGGCGGGGAGTACGATTTTCGGACGGTGAAGGAACTGTATCGGGAGGCGAAGGACGTCGATAAGACGATTTTGAAGTACACGGAGCAGATGATGCGCCTCTTCGCGGCGGCGGACGAGGGCTTGCAGGAGGACATCGTGATGCTTTGCCTCTTGCTCGTCTCTTCCGACGGACACGTTTCGCTGCGGGAAAAGCGGTATATCAGGAAACTTTGCAGATCGTGAGCGGTCTGTACGCCGCCCCGCCGCCGCTGGGCAGGGGATAAACGATCGTTGCAATCGAAAAGCGGGAGCTCATCGCCCCCGCTTTTGAATCATTTCGGGAAGCGGCGGGCAGTTTTGAGAGAAAGACCCCGCCGCGCATCGGTGCGCGGCGGGGAAACGGCGAATAAAATTTTGACGGTCCGTTCTCACTCGTCTGCACAAGGGCGCAAACGGGAACGGAACAGCTTACGGGCGGGCGCTCGGTTTGCGGTGCGGAGCAAGACCGAACGGGTCGAGGGTCGGATGGAAGGCTATCACGAGATAGATGATGCCGCAGAGAGTCGCCAGTGCCGTAAAGACGAGCGCGAGGATGGGCGACGCGCCGACTTCGATCAAGCCAAGACCGTCGTCCATATCCGCGATCTTTCCGATCATGGTTGCGGCGGTGATGAGCGATGCAAGAGAGAGAAAGGTCTCCAAAATGAGAAAGGGCGGAACCAGCGGTCGCGCGTTTTTGTAAAACACGCCGAGCAGTAACGGAATCGCGAAGGCGGTCGCCGCGCAAGCGATCGTGAGAGCGGCGATAGCACACCCTTCAAACCCCGTCTCATCGGATAGCAAACCGTACAAATTTTCCGTGTCTATCCCGAACACGCTTACCGCCGGTGCGAGGAAGAACAGCAAAAGCATGACGGGAATCACGGAAAGCACGACCGCTGCGACGGTCTGATAGAGTTGTGCGGCGAACAGTTGCGGACTCGTCGTTTTCGGGGCGGGTCCGTCCTCTTTGAGATTGGGTTCCATATTCATATTTCCTCCTTTGTTTTCTGCATTATATCATACCGATTGGTATAATGTCAATGATTTTATGCCATTTGGTATAAAATAATTCTATGACGCAGTATTCGGAAACGTTTGCGCAGAATTTGCGGGAACTCATGGGGGAGATGTCCGTCAACGAATTTTCCAAGCGCGTCGGGATTCCCCAACCGACCCTTTCGCGGTATCTCGCCTGCCAAAGGGAGATCACGCTTGAAAATCTGATACGGATCGCAGATTATTTCCACGAGGACATCGACTATCTGATCGGCAGAAAGAGTTTTTGATTTCCGCACCCTGTGCGTCTGAAAAATATGGTATGATTTTGAGAGGAGAAATTCCCATGGTCGAAGAAAAGAGAGTTTGGGGGATTCACACGCCCGATAACAAGCTATTCATGCGCGAGAACGTGATCGCGATCGGTCGGCGGGCATAGGAGAAGGGGAATAAAAAGAAGGCGGGGGAAGATCGTACGATCTTCCCCCGCCGCTTGCGTTAAAGGAGGTGGAGCGTTTCAGCCTTTGCGGATGAGTCCGCGGTCGATGAGGCTCTGCGTATCTTCATAGGGGAGCCGATAGTCCACCGTCTCGCGCCAGACGGGAACGAGCTCATACTTTTCGGCGACGGCTTCGATGAGTTCGAGCGCGTACCTTGCTCTCCGCGCCCCCCTTATCTTGTACATACAGGGCACGCCTTCGTACCGCTTGCCCGACGCGCGCTCCACTTTGAACTTCGTCCACGTGAATTCGTCGGGATCGAGAGCGAGGAAGAGGCACAGCGTCTTGCCGCGAATCGTAAATTTGCCGAGTTTCGTCCTGCCCGAATTGATGCTGTCCGCTTGCCACGAGAGGCGCGAGGTCGTCCTCTTGTACGAAAGGAACGCATTCTTCAACTCCGAATACCACTTCTTCACGTCGTCGGAGGATTGGATGAGTTTCGCGCGGAAGCTCTTTTTATAGTGCACCTTGCCGTACACGGGGAAGGGAACGCCCGACGACGGGCTCGCCGCGGCTGTCTCCTCCGTTGCGGGAGGTTCGGGTTCGGCGGCTTCGGCGGGGGCGGCGGAAATGGAGTACGCCGCATTGTCCTCCCCGATCGCCGAGGCGGTCGCGGGGACCGCTTGCACGGCGGCAGTGCTTTGCTGTTTGACTTTGATGAGCATGAGAACTGCCGCGGCGATCAGGATTGCGGGCAAGACTGCCGAGATGGCGCCGAGCGCAACGATCAAGCCGCTCTCTGCTCCTGCAATTCCGTTTGCCAATAGCAACATGATCTTTCTCTCCTTCTTTCTCTTTTCTTCTTGAAGCATTTCCCGCTTCGGGCGCCCGCGCGTTGCGGACGCCCTCGGGGGAAAGTGTTACTTGCTCTTCTTGCTCTTTTTCATCGTGAGGGCGAGGACGACGAGCACGCCTGCGGCGACCGCCATTTCGACCGAGATGATGACGATGAGCGCGATCACGCCGCCGTTGCCGCCGTCCGTTTCGACGGGGACGGGGACCTGCGCCGCAGAGACGCTCTGCTTCGCCGCTTCGAGCTTAGAGCCGATGTCTCCCTGCGCGGCAGCGTCGATCTCCTCGATGCCCGCTTTCACGGAGGCGTCGTCGAGGGACACGCCCTTGCTCACGGCATAGAGTTGGAGTTCGCTCTTCGCGTTCTGCCTTGCCTCGGCGAGCGCCGCGGCGGCTTCCGCCTCTGCCCGTTGCTGTTCCTGTGCCTCGGCATCTTGCTGTGCCTGTGCGGCGACGGCGTCCACAGCCGCCTTTGCGGCGGTGAGCACGCTTTCGATGGAAGCGGAGTCTGCCGCCCCGAGATCGGTGACGCCCTCCGTCACGGAGGCGTCGTCGAGGGAGACTCCCTTGCTCGCCGCATACAGCCGCAAGTCGTTCTGCGCGTCGCTCCTCGCCTGTGCGAGCGCCGCATTCTGTCCCTGCGTCTCGGCGTCTTGCTGTGCCTGTGCGGCGACGGCGTCCACAGCCGCCTTTGCCGCCGCGAGCACGCTCTCGAGCGTGGCGGCATCTGCCGCCTCGAGGTTCTCCATGCCCTCCGTCACGGAGGCGTCGTCGAGGGAGACTCCCTTGCTCGCCGCATACAGCCGCAAGTCGTTCTGCGCGTCGCTCCTCGCCTGTGCGAGCGCCGCATTCTGTCCCTGCGTCTCGGCGTCTTGCTGTGCCTGTGCGGCGACGGCGTCCACAGCCGCCTTTGCCGCCGCGAGCACGCTCTCGAGCGTGGCGGCATCTGCCGCCCCGAGGTTCTCCATGCCCTCCGTCACGGAGGCGTCGTCAAGGGACACTCCCTTGCTCGCCGCATAGAGCCGAAGTTCGCCGATGGCGTTTGCCTTCGCCTGTGCGAGAGCCGCATTCTGTTCCTGCGTTTCGGCGTTCTGCTGTGCCTGTGCGGCGACGGCGTCCACAGCCGCTTTTGCCGCGGTGAGCACGCTTTCGAGCGTGGAGGAGTCCGCACCCTCGATCGACTGAATGCCCTCCGTCACGGAGGTATCGGTGAGGGATACGCCCTTGCTCGCGGCATAGATCTGAAGCTCGCTCACGGCGTCCTTGATGCTCTGCGCGAGCTCTGCCGCGGCGTCCGCCGCTCTCTGTTCCTCTTCTTCGCTCACCGTCAGCACGGCGTTCATCGCCCGCTGTGCGGTGTACGCGATCCAGCGCGCATCCTGCATGGACATCTCTCCGAGCTCAACGGGATGATTTTCAAGGTCCGTGCCGAGCGCATTCGCCGCATCGGTATAGAGCTTGTCGATCGCCGCTTGTGCCGCCGCCGAATAGTGGAACCTGTTCAACAGTTCGGCTTTTGCCGCTTCGAGCTCCTGCAAGAGGACCGCATTGTACACGGAGATCTCCTGGATGTCGTACTCGTCCTTCTCGCTGTTGTAGATGTAGCAATATCCGTTGGAGATCTTGCTCTCGTCGAATACGTTCACGCTACCCTTGGACTTGCCCGCGATGATCTTATCGTCCGCGGCGATATTCTCCAACGCCTTTTTCAACATACTGCCGCTCGCCGTCCGTACGATGACGTACACGGTGCTGTCTGCTTCGGGTTCGCCGATCTCGGTATCGAACCACTCGGGCTTGACTTCCTGTTGTTCAAAGTCCAAGGTGAATTCGCCCTCATCCTCGGTCGTGGGAGCGGTAACCTCGGGAGCCATCTCATGCTCACCATAGAGGAAATTGTTCACCGCACCGGCTGTGCCTTGCGCCTGAATATTCGTTCCTGCACCCTTGATTTCGATCTTTTTATCTGCCGTGCCCGCGTCCGCGCCGCCGACGAGGTATGTATCTTCGTCAACGACCTCGCAACTTTCAAGCGATAAAGATTTGCCGACCAATTGACCCATGACCGCGCCGACATATTTGCTGGTGCACTCCTCCGTGTTGAGTTCGGACACGGTACCGTTCTTCACCGTGACGCTCGCTTCGGTGAAGCCGACGATGCCGCCCATCTTCCAATTGCCTTGCAGTTTTACTTGATCGATCGTGATGTTTTCGAGGCAGAGGTTGCTCCACGTCTGCCCGATGTAGCCGCCGCCCATGATGCTGCCCGAGTTCGGCGCCTGTGCGATGGTCACGTTTTGTACCGTAATGTTCTGCGCGGGGTTCTTGTCATCATTGGCATGGTTGCCCTGTGCAATGACGCCGCCTACAAATACCCAGCCTTTCTCGGTGTTGTATTCGTCGAAGTAGCCTATGCCGCGTCCGCCCGTGAACACGCAGTCGGAAACGGTGATATTGCTGATCTTTGCCCCTCCGTCCGTTCTGCCGAAGAGACCCGCGTTGATCTCGGTCACACGGATTCCTTTGACCGTCTTTTCGCCGCCGTCGAAGGTGCCCCTAAATCCGTATTTTTGGGTACCTGCGGGAAGGAAGAGCTTCGAACCGTCCTCACGCGGCTGAATGTTTGCAACGGTGGCGATGGCGGTATTTTCGGGACCGAAGTCGAGATCCGCCGTCAGCTTCACGGACTTCTTGTCGAAATTGTCCGCGCCGCTCGAAACATAGATCGCGAAATAGTTCCACTCATCGGTCGTGGAGATCTCGAACGCGTCCTTGACCATATTCTCTTGATACCACTTCTGCGCTTGGGCGTTGGGCGCGATCTTCACGGGATAGAGCGTAGCCTCATCGTATTCCTCTCCGTCCGTGATATAGGCATAATAGAACGGGATCGCGAAATAGTTCGCAAGAGTTTCGACTTGGTCTCCCCTGAAGGAGCCGCCCGTGATATCGAGCGTAGCATCGGCGCCTTCGGCAACGGCGAACTTGCAGTTATATTCGCCGCTCAAAATGGTAAGCGTGCCGCCTTGCACCGTGACCTCGCATGCCTCCTCCTTGCCCGTGACGGCAGCGTTCCGCATCGTCACGTTCCCATCGACCGTAAGATTGCCTTCGACGGTACCGTTGCGAAGCTCCGCATTGCCGCAAAGTTTGAGCGAGCCGCCCTCGCCGATCGTCAAAGTGTACCTTTGATTGACATCGAGATCGAGCGCGATTCCGTCGAGTACGACTTCCTCCGTGATCGTGACGTTGCGAAGTAAGGTAATGGCGCCATTGGGCGTTGCGGCTGTTATCGCGTCCTGAATGTCGGCATAGCCCGTCCCGTTCACATAATATTTGTCGTCCGCTTTTACGTTGGCAAAGATGTATTTGCCGTTGTCCGCAACGCAACCGAGCCCCTCGAAAGAAGAGGAGAGCGTTCCCCAATCGTCACTTTCAGCATCCATAAAGTTCCACGAGAACACGCTCGTGTGACCGCCGCGTATGTATTCGGAAATATCGAACTTGAATTTTTCCGCCTTAGATTTCACGGTGCCGTCGTTGTTCGGCTGACGGAAGTTAAAATTGCTTTGATAATGGTGCCCGTCGAGCCAAGCGACGAAGATCGGCGAGGCGGTGGGATCTTCGTGTGCTTCTTCGGTACCATAGCAGATCTCCGAAAGGATGCTACCGCCCTTGATGGTGACGATTGTTCCCTCAACTGCGTTGATTTTTTCTAACCTATCGGAAGAAGTACTGGACCCGATATGGAAGACAGAAGCCGACCGCGCCTGAGAGCCGTTGCCGTTATTCATGGGATCTCGGTAGGTATTCTCATTCGGCAGGTAGCCCGTCTGACGGAGAGTGCCGCTTTCAAGCACAAATCTTGCGTTCAGGTTGGTAATATCAACGCATACGCCTCCGGTCGAGGAGGGGGCTTGACCGCTCGGCAGTACAAAGTTGATTTCGCCGGTCGTTCCGCTATCCTTTACGGTCATTGTGATTTCCTTCGAACCGTCGAGAAGAATCGCTTGTTTATTTTCGGTATGCGTGAGCTTGTGTCCGTTGAGGTCGAGCGTTATGTTCCCTTCCAATGCGTCGCTTCCCAAGCTCATTTGCTCGATCGTCGCGTCTTGTTTGACCGTTATCGTGCGGTCGCCGCTCAAGGTTTTGGCATACTTCCAGGCTGCCTCAAAGTTGCTGAAGCTCGCTTCGGATTCGCCTGCGGCAACGGTAGCCACAAGAATATCCGTATCGATTTCGTCAACTACATAGTAGTCGTCCCCTGTAAGACCGCCCGCATCCTTGCCTGCGTCAAATTTCCTCATCCAAAGCCCGTCGGTGCAGTAACTACTGTAATCCACGCTCCAATAACCGCCGGAAATATTGACCGAGTTCTCAAAAGTCTCGTCTATTGCAACTGATCCGTAATTTATGTAATCGAAACCACTGTCCCAAGTAGGAATCTGAACCGAAACCTTGCTTTCGAGCGTGATGTTTTCGGACCTATTCTGTGATCCGATAAAGTTGCCGCCCTCTATAAGCACATTGCAGCCGCGGTAATCACTGTAGGCTTCCAGATATGTACCGACCTTCTCTTGTATTTCTTGCTTCAATGCCGGTAAATTCTCGGGAGCAAAGGTTTTGCGCTCTGCGTTCGCCTCGGGTATTTGCCAAGAATAAGTATTCGCCGTGAAGATCGAGCGGCTGGAAGTGCTATCTGTATTACGCAAAAACGTGCCGCCTTTGATGGTGAGGTCGGAGTCGATCAAATTGATGAATGCACCGTTGCGCGGTCCGTTTAATACACCATCCAGGATTGTGACGGAGGGTTTATTAGCCGTCCATGTTTCCGCATAATCCCCATCATCCACGTCGGATTTGCTTGGAGCCGCCGAGCTCTGAATCAGCGTATAACTGAGCCAACTTTCGTAACTATAATCTGGATTCAAACGACTATTGTTTGTCATATTTACGCTTGTGGTCAGCTTGCCGTAGTTATAGATAAGGATGTCGTTCGTTGCATCGTTTGCGATCGCGCCACCGCCCTTGGTATCGATGAGCTCGAGTGTGCCTTCATACATATTGTTGATGACAAATTGACCGTTCGACCTCGACAGCGTATGACCGTTCAGATCGAGCGTAATGTCGCGCCCGCCGGTAATGCGCAATCCCCACTCTTCATTGCCCACTTTTACATTGCCGAGAGCAATGTTGTCTGTAAGCCGAATTTTTTTGTTTACGCCGGGTGTTGCAGCGAGAACGGCCTCTTTCAAAGCCTGCTCGGTACCGACTTGCGTGTACTCTTCTTCCGCCGTTGCGGGAAGGGCTCTCACGCCGATCACGACAAAAAGGGCAAAGAGGAGCCCGAGGATTCCGACTGCCCACTTTTTCCATGACATCGTTCGCATTGTTTTTTCTCCTTATGATAAATTTTTATTTTTGCCGATTTCAAAACCCGCGTTTTCATCGTTTCCGATGTTCTTTCGCGGTGCAAATTTGTACGCGGATTATCCTATTCCGTGAACAAAATTTGGCAAAATTTTCCGCGATTTTCAAAAAATTCAAATCAAATACTTGACTTTCCGCCCCGCGCGCGATAAAATAAGGAAAAAAGCGAAGAAAATGTATGCGGAATAGGATATTCCGCGTATAGATTCGTTCACGGAATAGGATATTCCATGTATAAAACGGGCGGGAGAGATTCCCGCCCGTACGTTTTATTATGTCATGCCGCCCCGTCCGTACGTTTAGTCATGCCGCCCCGTCCTCTCCTCTGTCATGCCGCCCCGCCCGTACGTTTCAATTTGTCATGTTGAGCCGAGCGCCCGCATCAAACTGATGCGGGCGCTCGAGTCGAAACATCTCTACCATAATAATGCGGTAGAGATTTCTCCGCTATTTCGCCTACGGCTCGTGCCGCCCTTAGAAGCACAAAAGAATGTGCGGGCGGTCGAAATGACATTTAAGAATGCTTCGCTCACTTCGGCGCAAAGCACCCCGCCCGTATTTTTATTGGAAAAGTTTTCCCAATCGGTTCATCATCATGTGCTTGTGTTCCATGAGGCTGTGCACATACCGATTGAGCGTGACGGTGGGGTTCTTGTGTCCCAAGATCTCGGACAGCGTCTTAACGTCCATTCCGCACTCTAAGGCGCGGGTGGCGAAGGTGTGGCGCAGGGAATGAAAGCCGCGGCGAGGGATGCACAGTTTCTTTTGAAGAAGCTCGAATGTCCGTTGGTACGACCGCACCAAGACGGGCTTGTCCCCGCCCACGACGTAGCTTCCTCCGACTTCCCGCTTTGTCTTTTTCAGCACGCCGAGAAGCTGTTTCGGAATGGGGATGAGCCGCACCGAGCTGTCTGTCTTGGGCGGTTCAACGACCCGATGGCAACCGTCCTTGGTCCACCCGTCGTGGCAGGACTTCGTGACGGAGAGCACGCCCGACGAGAAGTCGATATCCTCCCATGTGAGGGCGAGGAGTTCTCCGATGCGCAGTCCCGTATAGAGACAGAGGAGGACGCCGACGAGCTTTCTCCTTTTACAGCCGAGGACGGCGCTCTCAATTTTTTTCTGCTCCTCCATGGAGAAACATTCGATTTTCTTCTCCGACGCATGGGGGCGGGAGATGCCGCCCGAGTACTCCCGCTCCGCGATCCCATAGGAGACCGCCTTTTTGAGAGAGCATTTGAGGACGGAGATGACGACGTTCACCGTGTTCGGCGCGAGCTTCGCCGCCTCGTCCGCGACGAACTTCTGCAAGACGGACGGGGTGAGCTGTTCCACCTCATACCCGCCGAGCGCGGAGAGCTGTTTGCGACAGATGCGCTCGTATTTTTCGTAGGTGCGCTCTTTTGCCGTGGGCTTCACGCACACCGCAAGCCATTCTGAAAGCCATTCTTGGTATTTCATGATCTTCTCCTGCAAGTAGATATACTTACTATATTGAAATTATAAGAAAGTGCAAAAAAACGTCAAATGTTTTTTGTCCGCTTCGTCAACGCACAAAAAAAAGCGCGAAGGTTTCTTCGCACTTTTTTTGGTATTGTTCCAAGGCGAATTCTGATTCATCATCTTTATCGCCGCTTTTTTATTGTTGCTTTTCGTGCAAGGAGACGAGTCCCACGCAGAAAATGGAAAGATGAAGGGGGATAATTTTGCAAAATCAGAAAAAGCTCTATTACTTCGTATACAGAGAGGAAGGAGAAATGGGCGGCAATCGTTTAAGTTAACGTGCGCGACCCAAGGAGCAGATGTCAAGGGTTCTTAATAGCACCTAATTCAGGGGCAACCATAAGCCTATTGTAGAAATTGCGGTGTATGGCAGAGTTTATTTCTTTGGCAACTATTTCATTACAAAAATATTGACGATTGTCAGCATAGGCCGGTTAGTTGGAGGTCCTATTGAATGATTGGTTGGGTTGACCATGAAATTCTCCCAAAAGTAACTTTACACAGCCATTGTATGTACAACTTATACAACAAAAAACCCTAACCCGATTTGGTTCGGATTAGGGTTCGATTGGCTGGGGTAGCTGGATTCGAACCAACGAATGACGGAGTCAGAGTCCGTGGCAACGGGGCAAAAATCGCTCAAAAA
>CANPXX010000024.1 GCA_947587085.1 uncultured Clostridia bacterium
GGAGGCGGCGGCGCTCATGTTCGAGGCGGTCCGCGCCTGCGACGAGAGCGTGCCCGCCGTGATAGAGGGGCGTCCCGAGGGAGCGGAACATCTGATGAACGCCCTCCTCGTCTCGGGATACGCCATGGTCATCGCGGGGAATTCCCGTCCCGCCTCGGGTGCGGAACACCACATGAGCCACTTCCTCGAAATGGACTTTCTGCGCCGCGGGAAGCGCATCCCGCTCCACGGCGTAAAGGTTGGGCTTGGGACGACGGTCTCGCTGTACCTCTACCATACGCTGTCCGCGCGCCCCCCCTTCGAGGGATGCGAACGGGTCTATGCGGAGGCGGAGAAACTTCCGCGCACGGAGGACGTGCAGGAGACTCTCCGCGCGCTCGACTGTCCCACCCGCTTCTCCGAGCTCGGCGTCCCCGCGGACACCGTGCGCGAGATGTTCCGAAGCGCCTACCGAATCCGCGACCGCTTCACCATCCTCACCCTGTACTGCACGCGCGGCATGATGGAGCCCGCCCTCGACGAGCTCATGGAGAAATTCTACTGATGCGCGTGGGAATCTCCACGGCGTCCCTCTTCCGCCGTCTCAACAACGAGGACTCGCTGCCCCTGCTCGCGGAGTGGGGCGTGCCCGCCGCGGAGGTCTTTCTCACCTCCTTCTGCGAATACGAGCCCTCCTTCGCCACCCTGCTCGCGGCGCGGAAGGGGAGGTTGGAGACGGAATCCGTCCACGTGCTCAACACGCAGTACGAGCCCCAGCTCTACGCCGCGCATCCGCGCGTGCGCGGGGACGCCTACCGCCTTCTGGAAAAGACGATGCGCTCGGCGCGCATCCTCGGCGCGGGGAAGTACACCTTCCACGGCATCGCGCGCATCAAGCGCACTTTCCGCGAGGACCTCGTCCGCACGGCGGAGGAGACGCGGCGCATCGCGGAATTTTGCGCGGGGTTCGGCGTGAAGTTGTGCTTCGAGAACGTGGAATGGGCGTTCTACAACCGCCCGGGCGTGTTCCGCGCCCTCAAAGCGGGCTACGGGGATCTGCTCGGCGTGCTCGACATAAAGCAGGCGCGCATCAGCGGGTACGACTACCGCGAATACCTCGCCGAGATGGGACCGAGCCTCTCCCATGTGCACGTGTGCGACTTTACGGACGACGGGACCTGTCTGCCCGGGAGGGGGTCGTTCGACTTCGACGAGCTCTTCCGCCGCCTCGCGGGGGAGG
This sequence comes from uncultured Clostridia bacterium, assembly GCA_947587085.1. Taxonomy (GTDB): domain Bacteria; phylum Bacillota; class Clostridia; order Christensenellales; family Borkfalkiaceae; genus Gallimonas. Next base: position 1,220 of record CANPXX010000024.1, read on the forward strand.
GATTCCGCGGCTCCGTGTTCCTCGAATGCTATGCGTCGGATTTTTCCTCCCTGCCCGAGCTCAGACAGGCGTACGAATATCTCGCGGAGCGGGCGGAGAAGTTCGGCGGCGCGTGAGAGAAAAGCGATAATTGGGTGAAAACGGCGTCCGCCCGCGGGGATTCGGTTGACTTCTCCCCGCGGGCGGTCTATACTTTACAAGGAGTTTACAAAAAATCGGACGGTCCGAAGGACTGTTTGCGGGGGAGCCTATGCTGCAAGTCAAAGATCTGGTAAAACGGTATACGACAAAGGGGGAGACCGTCGTCGCGCTCGACCACGTCTCCGTCGCCTTTCCCGAGAAGGGGATGGTGTTTTTGCTCGGGAAGTCGGGGAGCGGGAAATCCACCCTCCTCAACGTCTCGGGCGGGCTGGATGCGCCCGACGAAGGGGAGGTGATCGTCAACGGGAAGTCCTCGCGCGACTTCACGCCCGCCGACTTCGACAGCTACCGCAACACCTATCTCGGCTTCGTCTTTCAGGAATACAACATCCTCTCCGAACTGACCGTCGGCGAAAACGTGGCGCTCGCGCTCGAATTGCAGGGCAAGCCGCGCGACATGGACCGCGTGCGCGAACTGCTCGCGCAGGTGGACCTCGAAGGCTTTGCGGACCGCCGTCCAAACACCCTCTCGGGCGGGCAGAAACAGCGGGTCGCCATCGCGCGCGCCCTCGTGAAGGAGCCCGAGATCATCATGGCGGACGAACCCACGGGCGCTTTGGACAGCGCGACGGGCGAGCAAGTGTTCGACACCTTGAAGAAGCTCTCCCGCGAGAAGCTGGTGGTCGTCGTCTCGCATGACAGGGAGTTCGCGGAGCGCTATGCCGACCGCATCATCGAGCTCAGGGACGGAAGAATCGTCTCCGACCTCACCCGCGGCGAGCCCGCGGAGGAGATCCCCAACGTGGTGGAAGCGCAGGGGCGGCTCTCCGTCCGCGCCTGTTCCGACCTGACCGCGGAGGACGAGCAGAAGATTCTCGCCTTCGTGCGCAAGCGGAAGGGCGTCGTCATCTCCGCGGAGGAGTCCGACGATACGCCCGCGTCCGCGGGATTCGGGCGCACCCGCGAACAGCCCGTCCCGTCCGCGGAGTCCTCCGCCTCCTTCATCAAGAGCAAATTCCCGCTCCGCTATGCGGTGAAGATGGGGCTCTCGGGACTTCGGATGAAGCCCGTCCGCCTCGCGTTCACCACTCTTCTCGCCGTGGTGGCGTTCATGGTGTTCGGCGTGTTCTCCACCCTCATTACATACAGCACGCAAAAGATCGCCGCTGCCACCCTCGCCTCTTCCCACTATCAGGCGGCGGTGCTCGAAAAGCACGGCATCGTGCACATCAAGAACGGCGAAGCGGAATATACCAACGACATCGACACGAGCGAGGGCAACCTCACCCACTTCTCCGAGGCGGAGGTGGAGGAGATCTCGGCGAAAACGGGCGTGGATTTCATCCCCGTCTACACGATGGAGATCGGCGCGACCATCCCCTTCGCGGTGAGCTCGCAGGTGCGCCCCTCCTCGGAGGATACCTTCTATTGGTCGTATATCAAGGAGTTCATGGGCTTTGCGGACGCCTCGCGCGTGCAGGACGGGACGGTGGAGCTCCTCGCGGGGGAGTTCCCCTCGGGCGAGAGCGAGTGCATGGTCTCCCGCGCCGTGTACGAGACCTTCGAACACTATGGCTACTATCGGAGCGAGAACAGGGCGAGCGACCCCGTCGAAACGTACGAAGATCTCATCGGCAAGACCATCTCCATCTTCAATTCCAGCCATTCGGACGTGCGGAACATCCTCGTCACGGTGACGGGCGTCTTTGACGCGCACGACGATTTCTCCCGCTTCGACGCGCTCCGCGAGGAGAACGACGGCATGCGCCCTGCCGATTGGGTGCAGCTCGGCAGAGACCTGCAAGAGGCGTACCGCTATTCCCTCTCCTCCCTGTGCTTTGTGGGGGAGGGGTTCTATGAGGCGTATGCGCCCGCCGATACAGACCTTCTCATCACCTCCAACGTCTCGAACAACGTGCGCCTGCTCCTCGGGAATCTCCCCGGCGGGGCGACCGCTTCGAGCAATTTCTACACCGAGCGCGGAGGCGGATGGGGCGGATGGGGTCCGCTGTGCACCGTCAATCCCGAAGCGGTCGCTTCGGGCGCGCGCTACCAATATCTCTTCGCGCCGCTCGGCAACCGTTCGGCGACGGCGACGGCGCTCTTTGCCGTCGATTGCGCCGAGAACGCGCAGACGGACGTCGATTACAGGGCGCCCTATTCCTTCATGACGGGGGTGCGCAACAACGAACAGAACTTCGGCAAGGTGTACGCCGTGCTGGGGACGGCGGCGTGCGTGCTCGCGGTGTTCGCGGCGCTCCTTCTCTACAACTTCATCTCGGCGAGCATCAACGCCAAAAAGAAGGACATCGGCATCCTCCGCGCGGTGGGCGCACGGGGCATCGACGTGTTGAAGATCTTTATGGTGGAGGGCATCATCATCTCCCTCCTGTGCTTCGCCCTCGGAAGTTTGGGGAGCCTCGCCGCCTGCGCCATCGCCAATCCCGTGCTCGTCGCGGCGGGCGTGATGGAGGCGAACATCTTCCTCTTCGACGGGCTCAACGCGCTCATCGTGCTCGCGCTCACGACGGTGGCGTCCGTCGTCGCGACCGTCGTGCCCGTCACCCTCGCAGTGCGCAAAAAGCCCGTCGAGGCGATCCGCTCCGTGTAAAATTCGCGGAAAAATTTGGGCGAAAGCGCCCCAAATACATTGACAAGCGCCGCTTCGTTTGCTATAATAGCGGAGCAACCTCGGTTGTAGTAACTGCTTCGGCGAAGGAGGGTAGGAAAATGTCCACGATCAAGGTCGGAGAAAACGAGAATCTCGAGAGCGCGCTTCGCCGTTTCAAGAGAAAGTGCTCGCGCGACGGCATCATCGGAGACCTTCGCAAGAAGGAGTTCTATGAAAAGCCCTCCGTCAAGAAGAGAAAGAAGGCGGAAGCGGCACGCAAGAGAAGCAGAAATTGACCAAGGAAGATCCGTAACGAACGTTGCGGATTTTTTTTGCGAAAAACGTCGAAACAAGTCTATCGGAGGCAAAGCATGGAACGCACCCTGAAAGCGCTTGCAAAAGAGGCGAAATCGCGAATGAAGAGGGGGTTCTGGAAGGAGTGCGAGGAGCGGCTCAACTCCGAGCGCACGCACGCCAAGGAGCAGGGGATAAGCGAAAAACGGCTCGAACGCTACTTTCAGGAAAAGGTGACCACCGAGATAAAGGGAGAGACGCCCGACGAGTTCTACCTCAAAGTGCGCGATCTGCTCCTCAGCGAGGGGGAGGTCTCCGACGCCATCGGGCGGCTCACGGACAGGGCGTACTACGAGACGCTCTCCTATTCGGAGAAACAGCGCTACAACCTCGAACTGTCCGAAAAATATCTGCGCGCCCTCGAGCGCTTCAAACGGGAATACGAGTTCGAATACAAGGGCAGGAGCTGAAAAGTTTCGGCAAAGATTTGCCTTTTTCCGCGGGATATGCTATACTCTCCGTATGGAATTTTCGCTCAACGAAGAACAGCGTCTGCCCGTCCTCGATACCGAGGGCGCCGTGCTCGTGCTCGCGGGCGCGGGGAGCGGAAAGACCCGCGTCCTCACGGCGCGCATCGAGCACCTCGTCGCGGACCTCGGCGTCCCGCCCGAGTGCATCCTCGCCATCACCTTCACCAACAAGGCGGCGGGGGAGATGAAGGAGCGCCTGCGCGGCGTCGCCGACCCCCGCTCGATGTGGGTGTGCACCATCCACTCCATGTGCGTGCGCATCCTGCGCATGTTCGCGGAGCGGCGCGGGCTCACCGAGAATTTTTCCATCTATTCCGAACAGGAACGCAACGCGGTCGTCAAACAGGCGTTCAAGGAGTGCGGCTACGAGGACGAGGGCACGTTGAAGTCGGTCCGCTTCCACATCTCCAACGCCAAGATGCTCGGGCTCTCCCCCGACGCGTACGCCGCGCAGTTCTCCTATGAAACGTGTATCGACGCGGCGGTCAAGGTGTACCGCCGCTATATCGCGCACCTCAAAGCGTACAACGCGCTCGACTTCGACGACCTCCTCACCGAGACGCGGGAGCTCCTCTCGGGCGACCGCGAGGCGCTCGAATATCTCGCGGGGCGCTTCCGCTACATCCATGTGGACGAGTTTCAGGACACCAACGCCGTCCAGTTCGAGATCATCAAGCTCCTCGCCTCCGTGCACGGGAATCTGTTCGCGGTGGGGGACGACGACCAGAGCATCTATGGGTGGCGGGGGGCGAAGATCGAGAACATCCTCCACTTCGAGCGGAGCTTCCCCGCGGCGAAGGTGTATAAGTTACAGCGCAACTACCGCTCCACGGGCGCCATCCTCGCGCTCGCGAACGCATCCATCGCGCACAACTCCTTCCGCAAGGGGAAGCGGCTGTGGACGGAGGCGGGGGAGGGCGAACGCCCCGTCTATTTCGAGGCGGACGAGGAGGCGGGGGAGGCGCTCTACTGCGCGCGCATCGTCTCCGGGCTCGTCCGTGAGGGATACAAGCTCTCCGATTTCGCCGTGCTCATGCGCATCAACGCCCTCACGCGCGCCTATGAGCAGGAATTCACCAAGTACGGCATCCCCTACAAGGTGTTCGGCGGCTTCAAGTTCTATGAGCGCAAGGAGATAAAAGACGTGCTCGCCTATCTGCGCGCCGTCGCCAATCCCTTCGACAGCGAGGCGGTCGCCCGCATCGTGAACGTGCCCCGCCGCGGCATCGGGGAAAAGACGGTGCAGGCGCTCTTCGGCTATGCCGAGCGGGAGGACCTCTCGGTCTACGACGCCGTGCTCGACTGCGACGAATTGCCCCTCGCCGCGGGGACGCGGCAGAAGCTGCACGCCTTCGGCGACTACATCAAGGAGCTGGTGGCGCTCTCGCAGACGGTGCCCGTGAACGACCTCGTGCGCCATCTCATCCAGAGCTCGGGCATGTACGCGCAGTACGCCGACAATTCGGACGAGAGCGTGACCAAGCGCGCCAATCTCGACGAATTTCAGAATTCCGTGGACGAGTACGTCCGCATGAACGAGGGTTCCGCGCTCTCCGACTATCTGCAACAGATCACCCTCTATTCGGACACCGACGAGATGGACGAGGGGGAGTATGTCACCCTCGCCACCATCCACGCCGTGAAGGGGCTGGAATTCCGCGCCGTCTTTCTCGTCGGCTTGGAGGACAACATCATGCCCACCTCGCGCGCGCTCGACGACCCGCGCTCCCTCGAAGAGGAGCGGCGGCTCATGTATGTCGCCATCACGCGGGCGAAGGAGAGGCTGTGGCTCACCCGATCGAGGAGCCGCTATCTCTATGGGCGGCGGGAACCCACCCTGCGCTCCCGCTTTGTGGAGGAATTGCGGTCCGAGCTCTCCCTCCCCGAAGAACGCGCCTACCGCCCCGCATACGACCGCTTTTCGGGCGGCGGATCCGGACGGCGCACCTATGGCGGCTACGGCGGCTACGGCGGGCAGTCGGAGCCCGTCCGCGTCGGGCGCGCGGAGGGGACGACGTACGGCACGACGTACGGGAGCGGGAGGGCCCCCGCGACGACCTTCCGTCCCGCGCCCCTTCCCTCTCCCCCCGCCGAGCGGAAGGATACCTCGGGCTTTTCGGTGGGGACGCGGGTGCGGCATGCGCGCTTCGGCGAGGGGGAAGTGATCGCCATGCGCGGCGCGGCAAGCAATCTCATCGTCACCGTTCGCTTTGCGAGCGTGGGAAATAAGGACTTGGCGGCGGCGCTCGCCCCGCTCGAGATTTTGGAGTGAACTATGGACAGGATGCGGGAACTTTGCGACATTCTCAACCGTTGGGCGCACGAATATTATGTCCTCGACGCGCCCTCCGTCCCCGACAGGGAGTACGACCGCCTGTACGACGAACTGCGCGCCCTCGAAGAGGAGAGCGGCGTCGTCTATCCCGATTCGCCCACCCGCCGCGTGGGCGGGGATCCCGTCAAGGGATTTGAGCGGCACACGCACATCGCGCGGCTTTACAGCCTCGACAAGGCGGTCACCTACGACGAGCTCAACGCCTTCTTCACGCGGGTGCGCAAGGTGCGGGAGGACGCGGCGTTCACCGTGGAATACAAATTCGACGGGCTCACCGTCTGCCTCACCTATGAAAACGGAGTCTTTGTGCGCGCCACCACGCGCGGCAACGGCGTGGAGGGGGAGGACGTCACGGCGCAGGTGCTCACCGTGCCGAGTTTCCCGTTGAAGATCTCCTACCGCGGGACGCTCGAAGTGCGCGGCGAGGCGATCATCCGCCTTTCGGTACTCGCGCGGTACAACGAGGAGCATCCCGAGGAGCCGCTCAAAAACGCGCGCAACGCGGCGGCGGGCGCCATCCGCACGCTCGACCCCAAGCTCACGCGCGCGCGGCATCCCGAGATCGTATTCTATGACGTCAATTTCATGAGCGAGGACCCCGTCCGTTCGCAGACGGAGGGGATGGAGTTTTTGCGGCGGGAGGGATTCAAGACCTATCCCTTCTTCCGCGTGTGCCGCACGCCCGAAGAGGCGATCGCCGCCGTGGAGGAGATCGAGGTGGGGCGGCGGCAGATCGACGTGCTCACCGACGGCGCCGTCATCAAGACGGACGACGAGGGAGTGCGCGCCGAGATGGGCTATACCGAGAAGTTCCCGCGCTGGGCGATCGCCTACAAGTTCGAGGCAGAGGAAGCGGAGAGCGTGGTGGAGCGGGTGCTCTGGCAGGTGGGGCGGACGGGCAAACTCACGCCGCTCGCCGAGATCGCGCCCGTGGAGCTCGCGGGGGCGACGGTGCGCCGCGCCACCCTCAACAACTACGGCGATCTCACCCGCAAGGACGTGAAGGTGCATTCCCGCGTCCTCGTACGGCGCTCCAACGAGGTCATCCCCGAAATTTTGGGGGCGGTGGAGCATGTGGAGGGGAGCGTGCCCGTAGAGAAGCCTGCCGTCTGCCCGTTCTGCCACAGCCCCGTGAAGGAGGTGGGCGCCAACCTCTTCTGCACCAACGAGAACTGTCCGCCCCGCCTCATCCAGCGGCTCACCCACTATTGCTCCAAAAACGCCGCCGACGTGGAGGGGATGTCCGAAGCGACGCTCACCGTCCTCTACGAAAAGCGGGGCGTGCGGAGATTCTCCGATCTCTATGCCCTCCGCGGGGAGGACTTCGCGGGGCTGGAAGGCTTCAAGGAGAAGAAGATCGCCAACCTCCTTTCGGCGATCGAGGGGAGCAAGCAGATCGCGCTCGACCGCTTCCTGTACGCCATCGGCATCGAGGGAATCGGGCGGGTCGCCGCGCGCGACCTCGCCGCCTTCGGCAGTGTGGAGGCGGTGGCGGCGCTCACCTTCGAGGAGCTCATGCAGCTTGAAAACGTGGGGGAGGTGACCGCCAATTCCATCCTCGCCTATTTTGCGGACGGGGAGAACAGGGAGGAGCTCAGCCGTCTCTTCCGCGCGGGCGTACAGCCTGTGGCGCAGCGCCGCCCCTCGACGGGCGCGTTCGCGGGGGAGAGCGTGGTGCTCACGGGGACGCTGTCCTCTCTCTCCCGCTCCGAGGCACAGGCGCGCATCGAGGCGCTCGGCGGCGTCTGCCAGAGCACCGTCTCCGCCAAGACCACCCTCGTCGTCGCGGGGGAAAAGGCGGGCAGTAAGCTCGCCAAGGCGCAAAAGCTCGGCGTCCCCGTCATCGGGGAGGAGGAGTTCCTGCGCCGTCTCGGCGGCGAATAAAGTATATGCGACGCGGGCCGCCCGAGGGCGACCCGCGAAACTTTCTCGATGGCGTACCGTCCGCGCAGAGCCCGCGTCACCGTTCCGCCTTTTCCTGCGCCGAAAGTTTGACGATGGCGCTCCCGAGGACGGGATCGTTGGTGCGTTCGAACATGGCGAGCATCGCGTCCATCGCGCGCCCGTATTCCTCCTTCGTCAAAAAGCCGCGCGGAAGTTTGTAGGCGGCCGAGATGCAGATGCCGCCGTTCGCGCCCCGCGTCACGTCGGCGGGGATCCCCGCGACGATGAGCTCGTCGAGATAGCGAAAGACGGTGCGCACCGAGATGCCGTACTTCGCGGCGAGCTCGCCCGCGCTCACCTTTCGCTTGTCGAGCAGATCGAAGAGGATCCCGATCATGGTCTGGTATTTCATCCTGTATCCCTCCCGCCTTGCGGTACGGGGAAATTGTACCATATGCGCGGGGAGGTGTCAAGCCTCGCGGCGGGACCGCCCTCCGATTTTGCGGAAAACGCGAAAATTCGTTGCGAACGTTTGACAAACGGGACTTGGAGGCGTATAATGAACGGTATGAACGGCACGCGCTTTGCAATTTATCTTCCGTATTGCGGATAGAGCAATGCGGGGGTCGCGCGTGTTCCGAGTATGGCAAGTACGGTTTGCGCGCAAGTGCAAGCCGTTGATTTTTTTCGGAGGATCTTATGAACGTCATGGATACCCTGCGGGAGCGGGGCTTCATCAGGCAGACCGTCTATGAGGATGAGCTCTATGAGCTCCTCGGCAGGGAGAGCGTGCCCTTCTACATCGGGTTCGATCCCACGGCGGACAGTCTGCATGTCGGACACTTCATGCAACTCATCATCATGAAGTACATGCAGGACGCGGGGCACAGACCCATCGTGCTCATCGGCGGCGGGACGGCGATGATCGGCGACCCGTCGGGGCGCACCGATATGCGCGCCATGATGACGAAGGAGACCATCGCGCACCATGTGGAGTGCTTCAAGCGGCAGATGTCCCGCTTCATCCGCTTCGAGGGCGAGAACGCCGCCATCGTCGTCAACAACGCCGATTGGCTCCTCAACCTCAACTATGTGGACTTCCTCCGCGACATCGGCGTGCATTTCTCCGTGAACAAGATGCTCACGGCGGAGTGCTTCAAGACGCGCATGGAGCGGGGGCTGAGCTTCCTCGAATTCAACTACATGCTCATGCAGGCGTACGACTTTTTGGTCCTGCACGAGCGGTACGGCTGTTCGCTCGAGCTGGGCGGCGACGACCAGTGGAGCAACATCCTCGCGGGAGCCGACCTCATCCGCAGAAAGGCGCACAAACCCGCCTATGCCATGACGACCGCGCTCCTCACCACGAGCGAGGGCAAGAAGATGGGCAAGACGCAGAAGGGCGCCGTCTGGCTGGACGAGAACAAGACCTCGCCCTATGAGTTCTATCAGTATTGGCGCAACGTCGCGGACGACGACGTGGAGACCTGCTTCCGCCTTCTCACCTTCGTCCCCCTGGACGAGGTCGCGGCGCTGTGCGCGCACAGGGACGAGCGGATGAACGCCGCCAAGGAGCGGCTCGCCTTCGAGCTCACCCGCACCGTGCACGGCGAGGAGAAGGCGTTGAAGGCGCAGGCGGAGGCGCGCGCCGCCTTCGGCGGCGAGGGAGAGATGCCCGTAAGGTCGGTCTCCGCGGCGTGCTCCACCCTCATGCAGGCGCTCGTGGAGACGGGGCTGTGCAAGAGCAACGGCGAGGCGAGACGGCTGGTGGAGCAGGGAGGAGTCTCCCTGAACGGCACGCGCGCGCAGGACGCGAACGAGCCGCTCCCCGAGGGCGAGTTCGTGCTCTTCAAGGGAAAGAAAGTGCGCGTGAAGGTCGTGCGGAAGTGAGCTATCTGGGCGTCGTGGGCGAGAGCGCCGCGGAGAGAGTCATCGAAAAGTCGCGCTTTCTCTCCTATGCCGCAAGGACGGCGGGAGAGGAGGAGGCGCGCGCCTTTCTCGCGGACGTGCGCGCCCGCCATCCCATGGCGACCCATGTCTGCTATGCGTTTGTCGCCGACGGCGCGGGCAATTTACAGCGGTTCTCCGACGACGGCGAGCCGCAGGGGACGGCGGGGATGCCCATCCTCGGCGTGTTGAAGGCGCAGAAGCTGTGCGAGACGGCTATCGCGGTGGTCCGCTATTTCGGCGGGATCAAGCTGGGCGCGGGCGGGCTCACGCGCGCCTATGCCGCGTCCGCGTCGGACGCCGTCGCCGCCGCGAAGCGGGCGCGCTTCGAGCCGTGCGTGGAGCTGTCCCTCTCGGCGGGATACGCCGAAGTGAACGCCCTCCTCCGCTTTTTGGAGGGAGCCGAAGTGCTCTCGCGCACGTTCGGCGAGGAGACCGTCTTTACCGTCGCCGTGCGGGAGACGGAGGCAGATCTGTTTGCGGCGCGCGCGCGGGACTATCTGAACGGACGGGTCCGCGTGCAACGGGGGAGGGGATATCTGCATCCCTTTCCCGTCCAATAGGAGGAAGAAAATGGAGATCGTTCAAAGAAAGACCTTAAAGCCGAAGCCCGCGGCGGGGACGCCGCTCGGCTTCGGGAAGTACTTTACCGACTACATGTTCACGATGCGCTACGAGGCGGGGAAGGGCTGGCACGACCCGAAGATCGAGCCCAACGAGCCCAAACCCTTCGACCTCGCGACGAGCGTGCTCCACTATGCGCAGGGCATCTTCGAGGGGATGAAGGCGTTCCGCCAGCCGGACGGCGGCGTGTGCGTGTTCCGCCCCGACGAGAATTGGGCGCGCATGAACAATTCGGCGGACCGCATGTGCATCCCCCGCTTCCCCGCGGAGGTCGCCGAAGAGGGGCTGGAAGAGCTCTTGCGGCTGGAACGGGATTGGATCCCGAACGAGCCCGGCACGGCGCTCTACATCCGTCCCACCATCGTGGCGACGCGCGTCATGCTCGGCGTGCACGCCTCCACCGAATATCTCTTCTTCATCATCCTCTCCCCTGTGGGGAGCTACTATGCCCACGGGTTGGAGCCCACCAAACTCATCGTGGAGGACTTCTATTCCCGCTCCTCCCTCGGCGGCACGGGCGAGGCGAAGTGCCTCGGCAACTATGCCGCGAGCATGAAGGCGGGCGAACTCGCCGAGGAGAAGGGCTTCGATCAGGTGCTCTGGCTGGACGCCGCGGAAAAGAAGTATGTGGAAGAGGTCGGCTCGATGAACATGTTCTTCGTGTTCGATGGGGAAGTGGCGACGCCCGCGCTCGTGGGCTCCATCCTCCCCGGCATCACGCGGAAGAGCTGTTTGCAGATTTTGCGCGACCGCGGCTTCTGTGTGAGCGAGCGGCGCATCCCCATCGAGGAGGTGATCTCGGCGGCGAAGGACGGGCGGCTGAAAGAGGCGTTCGGGACGGGCACGGCGGCGGTCATCTCGCCCGTCGGGCTCATCCGCTACCGCGGCGAGGACTTCCCGATCTGCGGCGGGAAGATGGGGGAGATCACGAAGATGCTCTACGACACGGTGACGGGCATCCAATACGGCACCGCCCCCGACGGCTACGGATGGAGAAAGCGCGTCCTCTGAGCGGACGCGGACGCTTCGAAAAGATCGATAAAGAAGTTTGGGCGCCGCCCCCTCGCTTGCGAGGGGGCGGCGCCTTTTGCATTTTCTCATGCGCCGAATTCTATTTCGATATTCATCGAAATAATACAAACGCGCAGATGTGCCGAAACGGCGGTAAAAACGCGGAATCTCGGCATATTTCTTTGCGATCGTGTTATATTTCGAATTTCATCGAAATAGAAAAAGCCGCATGTTGCGGCTCGGTCAAGCATAGGATAGAGCGTGAGAATTTCCCGCGCAACGAAATGGAAGGTGCGCGCCGTGCTCTTTGTCGTGTGCGCGCTCCTCGTCCTGCTCCTTGTGCTTGTCCACCGCAACGTGACGCGGGTGCTCAAAGCGACCGCGGAGGCGAACATGCGCTCCATCACGACGGTCGCCGTGAACGACGCCATCTATTATACGCTGTCGGACAGGGTGCGCTACGAGGAGCTCGTGAACGTGGAGCGGGACAACGAGGGGAACATCCTCGCCATCACGTCCAACGCCTTTCAGATAAACCGCATCGCGCGCGACGCGGCGTACATGTCCCAGCAGAATTTGCAGACGATGAGCGAGGACGGCATCCTCATCCCGCTCGGGGCGTTCACGGGCGTGGAGGCGTGGGCGGGCTTCGGTCCGAAGGTGGAGATGAAGATCATCCCCATCTCCAACGTGGCGTGCCGCTTCGTCTCGGAGTTCGAGGACGCGGGCATCAACCAGACCAAGCATTCCATCTATCTCGAAATCGTCGCCGACATCTCCATCATCATGCCGTCGGGGACGAGCAATTTCGCCTCCCTCACCGAGGTGCTCATCTGCGAGAGCGTGCTCGCGGGGAAGGTGCCAGACGCCTATCTCCGCGCAGATCTCCTCGGCGGAGGGTACTCGCTCGCGCCGCCCGCTTAGCCGTCGAGCAGTTTGCGGATGAGCCCGAGGATGCGCGGCGTGCCGCTCTCGAAGGCGCTGTTTTGAAGGGCAAGGCGGAGCGCCTCGCTCTCCTGCGTCCGAATGATCGTCTCGGGGAGGGCGGAAAGGTCGCGCTCGGGCAGAAGTTCGCACAGCCCGCGCCGCTTGAAATAGAGGGCGTTGTCGAGCTGGTCGCCCCGCGAGCCGTGCGCGAGCGGCACGAGCACGGCGGGCTTTTTCAGCGCGAGGAGCTCGAATACGGTGTTGCTCCCCGCGCGGCACAGCACGACGTCCGCGGCGGCATACGCGCTGCCCATGTCGTGCTCGAATTCGCGCTGGATGTAGAGGGGGGAGGAGGCGGGGACGCAGTTTCCCTTCCCGCACAGGTGGAGGACGGAATAGCGCGCGAGGAGCTCTGGAAGACGCGCGCGGACCGCCTCATTGAGGGCGCGGCTCCCGCTTCCGCCGCCGAGGACGAGGAGGACGGGGCGGTCGGCGGGAAGCCCGAATTTATGGAGCGCGCGGGCTCTGTCGCCCGTAAGGATCTCCCGCCGCACGGGCGAACCCGTGTACAGTCCGTTGCGGAAGCAGCGCGCCGTCTCGGGGAAGGAGGTGAGCACGTACACGCACTTCTTTGCGATGAGCTTGGTGCACAGTCCCGCCGTCAGATCGCTCTCATGGGTGAGGACGGGCACGCCGAGGCGGTGCGCCGCCCACACGGCGGGATAGCTCGCGAAGCCGCCCTTGGAGAATACGAGATCGACGGGGTGCTCTTTCAGAATGGCGAGCGCCCTCCGCTTCGCCGCATGCAGACGGCGGGGGATGGAGAGGTTCTTCGGCGTGAACGAACGGATGAGCTTGGGACAGTCCACCTCGAAGAAGGGAACGCCGACGAGCGATTTTTCGATGCCGCCCGTGCCCATGTAACACAGCTCGCGGCTGTATTGGAGCTCGCGCATGAGGGCGAGATTGGGAATGACATGCCCCGCGCTCCCGCCGCCCGTGAAGAGGATGCGTTTCATACGGTTACAGTATATGTTTTTTGCGGATTTTTATTGAACGCCGCCTCCTCGCGCGAGAGGCTTCTATTGTAGAACACGCACCGAAGCATTCTCAAATGTCATGCTGCCCCGCGCGAGGCTTCTATTGTAGACCAAGCGCGGCACGAGCCGTAGGCGAAGTAGCGTAGTCGAAGCATCTCTACCTTGTTTATAATGCGGTGGAGATGTTTCGACTCGCGAGCCCACGTCCGTTGGACGTGGGCTCGCGGCTCAACATGACAAAAAAGGAGCGGCTTCGCCTCCGCTCAACATGACAGAATGAAGGGGTGCTTTTTCATTAAAATCACTCGCGCGGAGCAAAATCGCATTTTGCGGAGCGCGCCTCAATTTGCGCGGCTCGCCCGCGCTTGTTGTCTGCGCAAGCGATGAAGAGCCCCAACCGCGTTTCCCGTCCTCGCCTATTTCCGTCGCGAAATTCTTTGCCCGCATTATAAGAACACGCGCGGCATACTTACGCCGCGCGTGGCTATTCAATGAAGAATTTCGCGAAATTATTTAAGGTCGGTGTTGATATGTTTCTGTTTCTCGTTCTCGAATTTCACGTTGTAGAGCGAGGCGGGATCGAAGGCGAGCACGGGCGCGCCGTCCTCCCCGAACGTCACTTTGAGCACGTGCGCGTGGCGGTTGTGGTCGTCGAGGGGGTCGCCGTGAATCTTCGCATAACTTCTGAAATGGAGCAGACAGATGGGCTCGCCCTCGTCGCCGACGGCAAAGCAGTTGTGCCCCGGTCCGTACACGCGGAGCGCCTCGTCCGTCTTGCAGACGGGGTAGCGGTCCTTCTTCCACGAGCGGGGGTCGAGAAGGTCGGCGTCCTCTTCGGCGCGGAGCAATCCCATGCAGTAGCAGGCGCCCGTCGCCGAGGCGGAGAAGGTGCAGTAGATCATGCCGTCGTGCTTGATGACGGAAGGACCCTCGTTCACCCAAAAGCCGCCGTCGCGCTCCCAATCGTAGTCGGGCGTGGAGAGAAGGACGTGAAAGGTTTTGAGCTTGAACGGGGTGGCGAGTTCGGCGATGTACAGGTTGGAGATGGGCTTGATGCCCTTGTCCTCCGTCCCGACCTTCTGCGCCCAGATGATATACCATCTGCCCCGATGTTCGAACACCGTCGTATCGAGGGAGAAGTGGGTGAAGGGATAGTCGTCGCCGTCGGCGGGCTGTAACTTGCCCGCCTCCACCCATTCGTCCTTCATCGGGTCGTTCCCCTTGCAGACGAGGGCATAGGGGCGGATGCGCCATTTCCCGGGCTTGTGCCCCGCCGCATAGTAGATGACCCATTTTCCCATGATGAAGTGGATCTCGGGCGCCCAGATGTGGCACGCCATCGCCCCGAGCGCGTGCTTCTTCCAGACCACGCGGGGCGTCGCTTGAGCGATTCCGTTCACGGTGTCGGCACAGCGGATCTCGATCCGGTCGTACTGCGGACAGGTCGCGGTGAAGTAATATTTCCCGTCTGTGTGCTTGTACAGATAGGGATCTGCACGTTGGGTCGCGAGGGGGGACAGATAGGTTGCCATATGTAGTACCGCCTTGATGTTTTCCGTTCGGTGGGCGCCGCGGAGCGATCCCGTGGCGTCCTGCCTATTTTACTACACCCGCGCGGGGATGTCAAGATTCGCGCGGGGATTTCTTGCCGTTTTTGGGTTTTTTGGGAAGGAGACAGAGATAGGCGCCGATGATGACCAGCCCGAGCACGGTGAGCCCGACGATGAGGCTGATGCGGAGCGCGTCGCTCTCGCCGCGGTCGATGGCGGAAGCCGCCAGCCCGTGCGCCGTATAGACGGTGCCGTCCACCTCGATCTGCGCCGTGTACGTCCCGCCTTCCTCGCCGTACAGGCGTGCGGGCGTGCGGGCGGTGACGAGGAGGGTGGAGCCGTCGTCCGCCGTGAAGAGCACGCCCTCCTCGGAGGGTTTCAGCCAGCCCTGTTCGAAGGAGGAGCCCTCCGCGCCGAGAGGGGGAACGTCGGTGAGGTAGGCGACGGGCAGGTATCCCCGCGTCGCCGCGCGCGCCGAGACGAGCTCGACGAGGGCGTATTCGCGTTCTGGCGCGCTCACCGTTCCGAGCACATGCACCGCCGTGCCGCGCGTAAGACGGCTGTCCGCGAGCGCCGCATGCAGACAGGGGAAGTAGTAGAGCGAGACGTCGCTCGAAAGATAGGCGTTCTCATTCTTCTCCGTCCAATATTCGCTCTCGGGGACTACGTCGCCGCCGAGGCGGAAGAGGTTGGCGGAGAAGGTACGGTTTTCGCCATAGAGGATGACGAGGGAGTAGCCGCCCTGCTCGGCGAGGAGGATGCCCCGCTCGTCGATGGAGGTGCGGTAGTATTCCGAATAGGGGAAGTAGACGGGGCGGTCGTTGCGGAGCGCTTCGAGGTCGGTCCGCACGGCGATGGTGCCCGCGGGGATGTCCACGAGCAGCCGCTCCTTGCCGTGGGGCGTAAAGACGGATTCCGACACCCCGTCCGCCGAGATCTCGTTGAGGGTGGGGATGTCGAGCGCGTCCGCGTCGCTTTTCACCATGTAGTCGCCGAAGAGGAAGTACACCTCGTCGTCCTCGAAGCCGAGCGCATAGGAGAGGGGAAGCAGGAGGGTGTCCGCGCCCGCAAAGACGAAGTCGTCCCCGTCTAAGGAGGCGACGCGCTCCGTCCCGTTGCGGTAGACGGTATTCCCCGCGAGGCAGTAGAGGTTGCCCTCGAAGTCGGCGCGCAGACAGGAGAAGCCCTCGGGGAGCACGAAGGAGAGGTCGTCGCCCGACGCCTCGCCGTCGAGGAAGTTCTGTTCGGTGAAGCGCGCCGCGGTGCCGTCGGCATAGGCGACGTAGAGGTCGCCATAGAGGTCGGAGGCGAGGGCGGCGTTGGTCTTGGCGGCATTGCGCGAGATGAGCGGGGCGCCCTCCTCCGCCTTTCCGAAGCTGTGCACGGTGACGAAATAGACGCTCCCGTACACGCAGGCGAGCCCCGTGGGCGCGGTCTCCGCGTCGTGGCGGTAGTACGGCTCGCTCTCGCCGTACCGATAGAGATAGATGTATCTGCCCGCCGAGACGGCGATCACCGAGCCGTCGGTGGCGATGCGCTCGGGCGCGAAGGGACCGCCGTCCACGCAGGGAATGACGGTGTGCTTGCGCTCGAAGAGCGGCTTGCCCCCGTGGCCCGTCAGCGGCTTGCCGTCCGCGTCCGTAAGCGGGGTATGGGTGGATTCCGTCACCGAGATGCGGCAGTTGCCCGCGTCGGCGACGACGAGCAGATCGCCCGCCCGCGCCGCGTCCACGGCGCCCGAGAGGCGGTGGAGAGAGAGGGAGGACGAAGAGATCTCATAGTCCGTGAAGGCGGCGCCCGCAGGATCGAATTCGCGCACCGCATTGCCGCAGACGCAGTAGATGCGGTCGCCGTAGCGGGACACCGCGCCGAAGCCGTCGCCCGCCACGAGGGGAGCGGTGCTGTCGGTGCTGTTGCTGTACAGTCCGTTGGGGAGGGGGTTGGTGCCCTCCTCCGCCGTCTCGTTGCAGACGGTATAGTAGAGCACGCCGTCATAGGCGCACACGAATTTGAGCCCCGCGATGTGCCCCTTGGAGGAATTGAGAAGGGCGTACGTCTCGCCGTCCGTCTCGATGGGGGCGAGTGTTTGCATAGCGTACCGCGCCACGGTGGTGTCGTTGAGCACGCAGTAGAGCACGCCGTCCTCGCTCGTCATGTGCGGGGTGGCGGTGGAGTTCTCCCGCTGGATGAGCCGTTCGTTGGAGGTGGTGGTCTCGCCCGCCGCGTTGATGCCGAGGTCGTAATGGCGAATCGCCGCCTGATTGCCCGAGAGGGAGGCGGTGAAGAGGTCGGTCCCGTCGATAAGGAAGGTGGCGCAGTCGATGTTGGTCATGCGGCGCGCCTTGTTCTCGCCGAATTGGTACTCATAGAGACGGCCCACGTCGGAGAAAAACAGCCGCCCGTCCTCCGAGAATTGAATCTTGTAGATGTCGGTATCCCCCGTGTGGCGGTAGGAGAGATAGGTGCCCTCCATCCGATCGTAGATGTAGAGCGTCATGCCGTCGGCGACGGCGATGTGCCGCGCGCTCATCGCGACATAGGAGGGGGAATCCAGCCCGAGATACTGTTCGTACGTTTCGGGCAGGAAGAGGGAGGCATTCCCGCGCGTGAGAAGGGGCTCCTGCGGCTCCGTCTTGGTCTCGGCAAGGCGCGCCGCGGCTTGGGATGCCTCGCTTGGCGCGTCCGCCTCTGCGCCCGCATGCGGGAGGAGAGGGACGCCCGCGAAACAGAGCGCGAAAAGAGCGGCGAGCCCAAGGACCGCCGTCCGCTTTCTTGTCCGCGACGTAACTTTCATATAGCACAATTATATCACGCGCGCGAGAGAAACGCAACGACTTTTCGCAAAAACTTTTTGCAAAAAAAAATCGGCATATTGGCGCACGTTTGTCATATTCGAATGCTACAATAAAAATGCAAACAAACGTTTGTTTTTTCATCGGCAAAGGGACGGAACGAAGAGATGCGAAGAGAGATCACCAAAGTATTCCTGTATGCTTACCCCATGTTGGAGGACCTGCGGGGGGCGATGTTGCAGGCGGCGCAAAACAAGGCGGCGCTCTCCTTCCGCGAGGAGGGGGAGCGGGCGGCGGAGCGCGTTCTCGGCGATCTCGCGGCGGGGGAATATCTTGCCCGCCTCAAAGAGGAGACGGACGACATTCTCCGCTCGCTCGGCGAGGAGGAGCGGTTCTTGCTCGATTACAAGTATTTCCATATGGAGACCGCCCGCTGCGGCGAGCAGCGGGCGGTGGGTCCCGAGAGAAGCTATTTCCGCCGCCAGAACGCGCTCTTCGAGAAGATGCACGCCGCCTATGTGCGGAACGGTTGGTCGGAGAAACGGTTTCTGCGGGAGTTCGGCGCCTTCGCGCCCTTTCTGAAATTGCTCCGCGCGGTGCGGGCGGGAAGGGAACAGACCATCACGCCGCGGCGGGAGAGGCGGGGGGTGAGCTTTCAGAAGTCGGCTTCGTCGGGCGGAGGGGCGTGCCGTTTGCCGCGGAGCACGAGCGCCGCCACGCCGACGGCGACGGCGCAGACGGCGCAGATGAGGACGATCTGCAGGACGGAGGGACCCGAGGGGGAGGGGGATTCCGCGGGCGGTTCGGTCTCGCCGCCCGCGGGCGTTTCGTCGGGCACGGTGAGATAGTCGGTGTTCTTGTCGAACTCGGGCTCCTGCGTTGCGGGGATGTAGCCGAATTCGTCGCCGTAGAGCACATAGTAGTAGAGCTGTCCCATCTCGTAGCGGGAACCGTAGTAGAGGAAGGTGCGCTCGATGTCCGCGAAGCTCTCGGAGGACAGCCCGCCGCCGTCGGGCAGACGGTAGGAGACGGTGACCTCCTTGAAGAGGTAGGGGCGCACGGGCACGAAGTTCACGAAGGTGAGCGCGTCGGTGCGGCAGTATCCCATCACCTTGCGGTAGGGCGCGCGGTCCACGAGGTATTCCACGGCGGTGTACACTTCGCCCTCGTGCAAAACGCGGACGTAATAGGTGTGCGGGATGAGGAAGAGGCGTCTCTCTTCGCTCTCGCCCGCATAGAACCAGACGTTCGTATCGGCGGCGACTGCATAGCGGGTCTCCTCCGCCGCGGAGGCGCGGAGGGTGGAGAGGGGAAGCGGCAACAGCGCAAAGAGGAGCGCGAAGAGGAGAGCGATGCGTTTCATACGCGCCATCATACCTCCGCCGCGCGGGCGTGAAAGCATATATTTTATCGAAAATGAACGAAATAGAGGAAAAGCTCAAACGCATCGAGGAAATTCAGGAGAAGCGCCGCCGCAGCGACCGCCTCGCCCGCTACAATGCGGGCAGGAAAAAGCACAAGAAGCAGATGCTCTTCCACCGCTGCAAGAAGCGCAACCGCTGGGTGTTCGGCGGCAACCGCTCGGGCAAGACGGAGTGCGGCG
>CANPXX010000025.1 GCA_947587085.1 uncultured Clostridia bacterium
CGGCACCATCAACGAGGACGACCACGTGTTCGGGCTCTCCGCCGCCAAGAAATACGGCGGGGACTATGTTCCCGCGCATTTGGCGGTCATCCACCAATACATGCGGGAGTGCGGCGCGAAGTGCGGCGCGATGATCTTGGGCTCGGACAGCCATACCCGCTATGGCGCCCTCGGCACGATGGCGATCGGCGAGGGCGGACCCGAGCTCGTGAAACAGCTCCTCGGGCGCACGTACGACATCAAGCGCCCGCCCGTCGTCGCCGTCTATCTGCGCGGGAAGCTCAGGCAGGGCGTCGGACCGCAGGACGTGGCGCTCGCCCTCGTCGCGGCGACCTTCAAGAGCGGGTTCGTGAAGAATAAGATTTTGGAATTTATCGGTCCCGGCGTCGCCAATCTCACCATGGACGAGCGCAACGGAATCGACGTCATGACGACGGAGACGGCTTGCCTTTCCACCGTATGGGAGACGGATTCGCGCACCGAGGAGTGGTACGCGGCGCACGGTCGGGCGGAGGACTTCCGCCGCATGGCGCCCGTCATGCCTGCCTATTACGACGGCGCGGTCGTCGTCGATCTGAGCCGCGTGGAGCCCATGATCGCCTTTCCCTTCCATCCCTCCAACGCCTATCCCATCCGTGAAGTGCTCGCCCATCCCGAGGAGATTCTCGCCAAGGCGGAGGCGGAGGGGCGGAAAGCCACGGGGAATAATTCGTTTACGCTGACCGACAAGCTCCGCGACGGAAAGATCTATGTGGACCAAGCCGTCATCGCGGGATGCGCGGGCGGCACCTATGAAAACATCGCCGCGGCGGCGGAGATCCTGCGCGGGGGGAGCATCGGGACGGGGGCGTTTTCGCTCTCTGTGTATCCCGCCTCCCAGCCCGTGATGAAGGCGCTCACGGAGGGCGGCTATGCGACCGCTCTGATGGAGGCGGGCGCCACGGTGCGGACGGCGTTCTGCGGGCCGTGCTTCGGCGCGGGCGACGTGCCCGCGAACGGCGGGCTGTCCGTCCGCCATACCACCCGCAATTTCGAGAATCGGGAGGGGAGCAAGCCCGCGGAGGGGCAGTCCGCCTCGGTGGCGCTCATGGACGCGCGCTCCATCGCCGCGACGGCTCGTAGCGGCGGCGTACTCACCTCGGCGCTCGGGCTCGCCTATAACCGCCGCGTCAGGAAGTACCGCTTCGACGGCTCCATCTATGCGCGGCGCGTCTATCGCGGCGCGGGCAAGCCGGACCCTTCCCAAGAGCTCGTGTTCGGACCCAACATCGCCGATTGGCCCCCGCAGCCGCCGCTTGCGGACGACCTCCTCTTACGGGTGGTCTCCGTTCTTACCGACCCCGTGACGACGACGGACGAGCTCATCCCCTCGGGGGAGACCTCCTCCTACCGCTCCAATCCCGAGAAGCTCGCGGGATACGCGCTCTCGCGGAAGGACCCGCACTATACCGAGCGCGCCAAAGCGGTGCGCGACGCGGAGCGCGCGCGCCGCGAAGGACAGCCCTTGGAAGCCGCCGCCGAACTCGGTTTTGAGATAGCGGCGGATACGGCATACGCGAGCGCGATCGTCGCCAACCGCCCGGGCGACGGTTCGGCGCGCGAACAGGCGGCGTCCTGCCAGCGCGTGCTGGGCGGTGCGGCGAACATCTGTCTCGAATACGCCACCAAGCGGTACCGCTCCAATCTCATCAATTGGGGGATCCTGCCGCTCACGGCGCCCAAACTGCACTTCGAGACGGGCGATCTCATCTATCTCGCGGGCATCCGCGAGGCGGTCGCGCGGGGGGATGAGACGGTGCACGCCGTCGTCGTCTCCAATGGGAAGCGGCGCGAACAGGAATTCTCCCTGGGCGCGCTCACCGCGGAGGAGCGCAAGATCCTGCTCGCGGGGTGTCTCATCAACTATTACAGGGGGGAGCGCGCATGACCTTCGCGGAGAACGCAAAGCTGGTGGACCTTACGCCCTATCCCCGTCCCCCGCAGATGGATGCGGCGGAGCGGGAGGAGGCATGCTCCGCCCTCCTTCGCTTTCTTTTGCGCGAGCGCGGACTCATCGCCGCGTTCACCACGGATTACGGGCGCAAGCGCGCCCTCGTGCGCGAATACATGAACCGCCGCGCGCCCTCGCCCGTCCCGCGGGACATCCTTGCCCTGCAAGATTCTCTCTTTTGGACGGAGAACGCGGAGCGGGACGTGGTGGACGCCGACGCGCTCCCCGCGGACAGATACGGCATCGCGCTGTGGCAGGGGGACATCACCCGCCTTCGCGCCGACGCCGTCGTCAACGCCGCCAACAAGTCGCTGCTCGGCTGTTTCCTCGCGGGGCACAACTGCATCGACAACATCATCCATTCCCGCGCGGGGATGCAGCTGAGGAGCGATTGCCAGCGCATCGTCTCGGCGCAGGGGCGGGAGGAGGAATGCGGCGAGGCGAAGATCACCCGTGCCTACAATCTCCCCGCGAAGTATGTCATCCACACCGTGGGACCAATGGTGGGGCGGGAGGTGACCGAGGAGCACCGCGCCCAACTGCGCTCATGCTATATCTCCTGCCTCAACCTCGCGGAGGAAGCGGGGCTCGGCAGCATCGCCTTCTGCTGTATCTCCACGGGGGTATTCAATTTTCCCGCCGACGAGGCGGCGGGCATCGCGACGGGCGCCGTCGTCAATTGGAAACTGCGCCACAGGAGCGATCTGAAGGTGGTATTCAACACCTTCCTCGACCGCGATACCGAAGTGTACCGCTCCATTCTCGGAATGATGTGACCGCGCAAACCCGCGGGCACGGGAGGTAATTTATGAACGAACTGCTCATCTCACAGGGTGCCCTCATCGGCATCATCGTGGCGGCGGCTGTCGTGGTCGTGATCGCCATCGCCCTTGTCGCATGGTATATTTCCTGCTACAACGGCTTCCAGCGCCTCAAAAACGTGGTGGAGGAGGCGTGGTCCACCATCGACGTCCAGCTCAAAAAGCGGTACGATCTCATCCCCAACCTCGTGAACACGGTGAAGGGCTATGCGAAGCACGAGAGCGGGACGCTCGAGGCGGTCATCGCGGCGCGGAACGCGGCAATGACGAGTTCGGGCGACGACAAGATCGCCGCCGAGAACATGCTAACGGGCACGCTCCGCTCCCTCTTCGCGTTGCAGGAGGCTTATCCCGACCTGAAAGCAGACGCGGGCTTTGCGGATCTGAGGCGGAGCCTCAACGGCATCGAGACGGAGCTCGCCGCCGCGCGCCGCTACTACAACGGCACGGTGAAGGAGTTCAACACCAAGATGGACGTGTTCCCGTCCAACCTCGTCGCGCGCAAGCTCAGGCTCGAAAAGCGCAAGCTGTTCGAGACGGACGCCGAAGAGCGCGAGAACGTCCGCGTGGAGTTCTGAGACAGCAATGAAAACATTGGGAAGGGCGTCCCTCGCGGCGCTCCTTGTCCTGTCGGCGTTTCTCCTCCTGCTCGTGGCGCTCCCCGCGCCCGTCGCGGCGGACGCGTACGGCGAGGATTTCGAGATCTCGTTCTATGCGGTCAAGATGAAGGTGGGGAAGGACCGCACGGTGCAGACCACCGAGAGCCTGTATGTCCGCTTCTTCGCGCCGCGGCACGGCATCGTCCGCGACTTCGATCTCACGGGCGGCACGCGCTACCGCGCCATTGAGGCGACCCGCGACGGGCTCCCGCTCTCCGTCTCGGCGGAGACGGAGGAGGAGAATCTTCTCGCTCTCTATCTCGGGAGCGAGCACGATCCCTATCTCTCGCCCGGCAGGACGTACGTCTATGAGATCTCCTATGTGATGGTCTTGCCCGAGACGGGCGAAGAGGGGTATCTGCCGCTCGACGTCATCGGGTACGATTGGCAGGCTTCCATCCTTGAAGCCACGGTGCAGGTACAGCTCCCCGAAGCGCCAGAGGCGCACGAAGTGTTTTCGGGCAGGGTGGGCGGAAAGGAGAACGCGTACGGCGCGGAAGCGTCGCTGGACGGGGACACCGTCCTCATCAGCGTCTCGGGGCTTGGCGCCCGCACGGGCGTCACGCTCGATCTCCGATTCAAAGAGGGCGTGCTCCAAGCGCCTCCCGCCGATCTCACGCCGCTCTGGGCGTTGGCGCTCGCGGGGGTCGCCGTCGCGGCGTTCCTGCTCCTCAAAGCGCTCTTCTGCCGCCAGCCCATCCTCACGCGCACGGTCTCCTTCTCCGCGCCCGAGGGCATGGACCCCCTCCGCATGGGCAAGATCATCGACAACAAGATCGACCCCGAGGACATGGGCGCGCTCATCTATTGGCTCGCCGCGGAGGGCTATCTCACCCTCGATCTTTCGGGGGACAAGGAGAATCCGCTCATCGTCAAGACGGAGAAACCCTTCCCGTCGTCGGCGCCCGAACATCTCCGCATATTCTATGAGGGGCTCTTCTACATGCGCGAACAGGTGCGCGCGGACGAGCTCGAAACGCGCTTCTATCCGACCGCGGAGAAGGTAAAGCGGGCGGTGAACGGGGAGACGGGCTTCTATACGGCGGCGGGGAAGATCTGCATCGGCGTCCTCGCCGCGCTGTGTATCCTCCTCTTCGGGCTGTTCGGCTTCCTCTATTCCCTCGCGACGGTGCGCGCGGGATACCGTTTCATCATGCTCTTCATCGCCTGTGCGGCGTCCTTCGGCGTCGCGGCGTTCGGCTCTCTCGTCGCCCGCCAGCGCATGTTCAAGTGGAAGAGGAGCACCCTCTTCTTCACGCGGTGGGGCGCCTTCCTCCTCGCCTGTCTCGCGGGGGCGGCGGCTTGGCTCTTTTACAGCGTCGCCTTTACGCCCTTCACCTCCATGATTCTCATCGACGCCGCCGCGCTCGTCGGGTGTCTCTCGGGCTACTGCCTCGTGCGGACGGCGGACTATTCCAAGCGGCTCGGCTTCATCCTCGGCTTCAAAGACTTCATCGTCTTTACCGAGCGCGACAAGATCGAGAAGATGCTCGGCGAACAGCCCGAGCTCTACTATCGCGTCTTGCCCTATGCGCAGGTGCTCGGCGTGACCGACGCGTGGGCGGAGAAGTTCGAGGGGCTCTCCGTCGAGCCGCCCGCTTGGGCTACCCTCGACGCCGCCGACCTCGTGCTCTCGGCGATGGCTTGGAACCTGATGTTCCGCTCCGTCGCGGCGCACATGGCGCATTCCTTCGTCTCCCGCCCGAGCAACCGCGGCGGAGGCTTCCACACAGGCGGCTTCGGCGGCGGATTCGGAGGCGGCGGCTTCGGCGGCGGGGGAGGAAGGAGCTTTTAAGGAGGTACCATGTCTTACATCATTGCGCTCGACGCGGGCACGACGAGCATCCGCGCCATGCTCTTCGACCTCCGTCTCGGCGCGTTCGTCCATTGCGCGCAACAGGAGGTGGGAAACGCCTATCCCTTCCCCGGCTGGGTGGAACAGGACGCCAGCGAGATCTATTACAAGGCGGCGTACGTGCTCAACGACTGCGCCCGCATCGCGGGCGGGGAGAATGTGGCGGGCGTCGGCATCGCCAACCAGCGGGAGACGGTCATCGCGTGGAACGGCGAGACGGGCGAACCCGTCTGTCCCGCCATCGTCTGGCAGTGCAGACGGACGAGCGAGGAGTGCGCCGCCATCGGCGGAGAGACGCGCGACTACATCCGTGCGCGGACGGGGCTTTTGCCGGACGCCTACTTTTCGGCGAGCAAGATGCGGTGGATCATGCGCCGCGTGCCCGCCGCGCGGGCGCTCGCAAAGCGGGGGCTTCTGCGCTTCGGCACGGTGGACAGCTACCTCGTCTGGCGGTTCACCGAGGGAAAGACATACGCCACCGACTACACGAACGCCTCGCGCACCATGCTCTTCGACATCGGCGCGCTCCGCTGGGATGAGGCGCTCGTGCGCTATTTCGAGGTGCCCGAGGGGTCGCTCCCCCACGCCGTCCCCTGCGACGAGCGGCTCGGCACCGTCCTCTTGCAGGGGGCGCACGTGCCGATCGCGGGCGTGCTCGGCGACCAGCAAGCCGCCCTCTTCGGACAGGGATGCCGCACGGAGGGGGACGGGAAGATCACCTACGGGACGGGGCTCTTCATGCTCTTCCCCACGGGGGAGAGGATCGTGCGGTCGGCGTGCGGACTGCTCTCCACGATCGGGAGCAGCTTCGGCGGGCATACGCGGTATGCGCTCGAAGGGAGCGTGTTCCATGCGGGGAGCGCGGTGAAGTGGCTGCGCGACGAGATGGGACTCGTGGACAGCGCCGCCGAGACGGAGCGGCTCGCGCGGTCGGTGGACGGCACGGACGGCGTGGTGTTCGTCCCCGCCTTCACGGGGCTCGGCGCGCCCTATTGGGACTCCGAAGCGAGGGGACTCCTCGCGGGAATCACGCGGGGGACGACGCGCGCGCACGTCGTGCGCGCGGTGCTCGAAAGCATCGCCTATGAGGCGCGCGACCTCTCCGATTGCATGGTGCGCGACAGCGGGGTCGCCCTCCGCGCGGTGAAGTGCGACGGCGGCGCCTCGGCGAACGACTTCTTGATGCAGTTTCAGGCGGACGTCCTCGGCATCGCCGTGGACCGCCCCGTGGAGCGGGAGAGCACGGCGCTCGGCGCCGCGCTCGCATGCGCCGTTTCCCTCGGCGAGATGGGGGAGGAGGAGTGCGCCGCCCTGAGAAAGACGGAGAAAAAATTCGTCCCGAGCAGAGACCGCGCCTCCTTCGACGCGCTCTACGAAAGGTATAAAAAGGCGGTCGCGCGCGCTCTGTATCGCCATTAAAAGCGAATATTTTTCGATTTGCAAAGTACTATGCGTGACATACTAACGTGATTTTCGGCGTTTCCGAGGGAGAAACGCCTTTTTTCACCGAAATTTTTCCGCCGTCATACAATGCGGTGGCGCATGCGCCGAGGGAGGTCGGTTTGGGAAAATATTTCGGTACGGACGGATTCCGCGGTCGGGCGAACGAGACGCTCACCGCCATCCACGCCTTTCGCATCGGGCGGTTTCTCGGAAGATATTTTTCGAAGGGAAGGACGGAGCGGGCGCGCATCCTCGTGGGGAAGGACACCCGCCGCTCTTCCTATATGCTCGAATATTCGCTCGCGGCGGGGGCGACCGCCTCGGGCGCGGACGTCTTTCTCCTGCACGTGACGACGACGCCCTCCGTCTCCTATCTCACGCGGACGGAGGGGTTCGACTGCGGCGTGATGATCTCGGCGAGCCACAATCCCTTCGGGGACAACGGCGTGAAGCTGTTCGGCGCGAACGGGGAGAAGATGGAGGAGGGCGTCGTGCGGCTCCTCGAGGACTTCCTCGACGGCGGCGCCCTGCCCCTTGCGACGGGCGCGGACATCGGGCGGACGGTGGACTACGTCGCGGGGCGCAACCGCTATCTCGCCTACCTTCTCGCCCTGCCCCGCGTGAGCTTCCGCGGCATGCGCGTGGGGCTGGATTGCGCCAACGGGAGCGCCTTCTCTATCGCGCGGGCGGTGTTCGACGCGCTCGGCGCGACCGTTTCCGTGATCGGCGCGGAGCCCGACGGCTTCAACATCAACGCGGGGTGCGGTTCCACCCATCCCGAGGCGCTCCGACGGCTCGTGGCGGAGCGCTCGCTGGACGCGGGTTTCGCCTTCGACGGCGACGCCGACCGCTGTGTCTGCGTGGACGAGAAGGGAAGGCTCCTCGACGGCGACGCCATCCTCTACCTCGCCGCGCGGGACCTGCGCGCGCGGGGGGAGCTGGACGGCGGGGGAATCGTCGCCACCCGCATGAGCAACCTCGGCTTGGAACAGTCCCTCGCGCGGGAGGGGATCACGGTGCGCTATGCCGATGTGGGCGACCGCTTCGTGTACGAGGAGATGCTTCGCGCGGGGTATCTGCTCGGCGGGGAGAGTTCGGGGCACATCGTGTTCCGCAAGTATGCCGCCACGGGGGACGGCGTCCTCACCGCGCTCAAAGTGATGGAGATGCTCGTCGGGAGCAAGTGTCCGCTCTCCCTCCTCGCGGAGGGATACCATAAGCTCCCGCAGAGCGTGCGTTCGGTGCGCGCCTCGGGGGAGCGTGTGCTGTCCGACCCGCGGGTGAAGCGCGCCGCAGAGGAGGCGGAGGCGCTGCTCTCGGGGGGGAGGGTGCTCCTCCGCGCCTCGGGGACGGAGCCCGTCGTGCGCGTGCTGGCGGAGGGGGAGGACGCCGCGGCATGCGAGGCGGCGGCGGACCTTTTGGAGAACGCGCTCAAAGCGGCGGGGGAGGAAATGTAATGTGCGGCATCGTGGGATATCTCGGGAACAGGAACGCCGCTCCCGTGCTCTTCGAGGGCTTGAAGAAGCTGGAATACCGCGGGTACGATTCGGCGGGCATCGCCGTGATGGAGAGGGGCGCCTTCTCCGTCGTGCGCCGCGCGGGGCGGGTGAGCGAGCTCGGCGGCGCGGTGTCGCTCGGCGGGAAGTGCGGCATAGGGCACACACGCTGGGCGACGCACGGCGCGCCCGTCGAGCGCAACGCCCATCCGCATTGCTATAAGCGGTTCGCCGTCGTCCACAACGGCATCATCGAGAACGAGCACCTCCTGCGGGAGGAATGCCGCGCGCGCGGCGAGGCGTTCTCGTCGGACACGGACAGCGAGGTCATCGCCCATCTCCTCGAACAGGATTACGAGGGGGACCTCCTCGGAGCCCTCCGAAAGACGGCGTCGCGCCTCGTCGGCTCGTATGCGGTGGCGGTGCTCTGTCTTGACGAGCCCGACGTCATCGCGCTCGCACGGCGGGCGAGCCCGCTCGTCGTGGGGGTTGGGGAGGGCGAGCTGTTCGCCGCGAGCGACGTCCCCGCCATCGCCGCGGCGGGGGTGCGCGTCTATGCCTTGGAGGAGGGGGAATTCGCCCTGTTGCGGCGGGAGGGCGCCTCCTTCTACGCCGCGGACGGCTCTCCCGTGCGCAAGGAGCCCGTCGCCTACGACTTGGAGGACGACGTGCCCGAGAAGAAAGGATACCGCCACTTCATGGAGAAGGAGATGGCGGAGATTCCCCTCGTCCTCAGCCGCTCGGCGTCGGTCGGGGAGCTCGCCGCGCTCGCCCCCTCCCTGTGCGGTGTGGAGCGCGTCCAGATCGTCGCCTGCGGGACCGCCTACCACAGCGGGCTGTGCGCAAAGCGCGCCTTCGAGGCGCTTGCCCGCGTCCCGACCGAGGTGACCGTCGCGAGCGAATACCGCTACGGGGACCCCATCGTCCCGCCCCATACGCTCGCCATCGCCGTGAGCCAGAGCGGGGAGACGGCGGATACCCTCGCCGCCGCCGAGCTCGCCCGCGGGCGGGGCGCCCTTCTCCTTGCGGTCACCAATGTGCGGTATTCCTCGCTCACCGCGCTCGCCGACTTCTCCCTCTTCACGCAGGCGGGGCGGGAGATCGCCGTCGCCGCGACCAAGAGCTTCAACGCCCAGCTCATGCTGTTGTACCGTTTGGCGGAGGCGCTCGCCGAGGCGAAGGGAAAAAAGATCCATGCGGGCGCGCTCGATTTTATTCCCCGCCTCGCCGAAGAGGCGGCGCGCGCGGGCGGGAAGGTCCGCGGCTGGGTCCCGCACTTCCTCGGCGCGCGGGCGGCGTTCTTCCTCGGCAGGGGCGCGGACTACTGCGCCGCGTTGGAGGGGAGCCTCAAATTGAAGGAGATCTCCTATCTCCCGAGCGAGGGGTACGCCGCGGGGGAGCTCAAACACGGCACGCTCGCCCTCGTCGATCGCACCACGCCCGTCGTTGCCGTGCTCACCGATCGGGCGCTCGCCGAAAAGACCTTCAACGCCGTCCACGAGACGTACGCCCGCGGCGCCAAGGTGTTCCTCGTCACGACCTTGCCCGAGTATGCGGAGCGGGACGAGGTGGTCTCCTCCGTCCTCCTGCCCGAATGCGACCCCCTGTTTTCGCCCGTGCTCTCCGTCCTCCCGTTGCAGGCGCTCGCCTATTACGTCTCCATCGCGCGGGGGAACGACCCCGATAAGCCGCGCAACCTCGCGAAGTCGGTCACCGTGGAGTGAGAGAATCAAAAAAGCGCCGCCCGCGGGTTTTGCCCGCGGGCGGCGCTCGGCGCTCAGCCCACCCTTCGCACGAAGGGATGATAGTCGAGGATCTTCTCGATCTCGGCGAGCGCGTCGTCTGGGATGCGGAAGCCGCTCGCGGCGGCGTTGGAGCGCAGTTGCGAGGGCTTCGAGGCGCCCGTGATGACGGAGGAGACCTGCCTTTGGCGCAGGATCCATGCGAGGGCGAGCACGGAGAGGGGGACGCCCAGCCCGTCGGCGACGCCGAGGAGCGCCTCCACCTTGCCGAGATTGTCGTCGGTGAGGAGGCGGTTGATCTGCTTGTCCGCCTGCCACGTCGCGCGCGAGCCCTCGGGGAGGGGCTGTCCCTTGCGGTATTTCCCCGTCAGAAGTCCCTGCGCGAGCGGGGAGAAGGGGGTAACGCCCACGCCGTTCCTCTCGCAGATGCCGAGAATCTCATCCTCGATGTAGCGGTCCGCCATGTTGTATTGCGGCTGGACGACGGAGAGCGGGCGCAGATGCAGTTCCTTTACGGTGTGGAGCGCCTCGGTGAGCTGCACGGGCGACCATTCGGAGACGCCGTAGTAGAGGATCTTGCCCGCCGCGACGAGGTCGGAGAGCACCTGCATCGTCTCCTCGATGGGGGTGGTTGGGTCGAAGCGGTGGCAGAAATAGAGGTCGATATAGTCGAGCCCCAAATTTTTGAGGGAGCGGTCGAGCTGTTCCACGATGTGCTTGCGGCTCAGCCCCCATTCGTTGGCGCCCCGCCCCATGGGGAAGAACACCTTGGAGGACACCGCGTATTCGCTCCGTCTGTGCTCTTTGAGCGCCTTCCCGAGGAAGCGCTCCGCCGCGCCGCCCGAATAGGCGTCGGCGCAGTCGAAGAAGTTCACGCCGAGGTCGAAGGCGGTATTCACGGTCTCGAGCGCCACGCGTTCGGCGTCCGTCCCGCTCAGGTCGGTCACCCAGCTCCCGAGCGCGATCTCGCTCAGCTTCAATCCCCATTTTCCCAAATTCCGATATTCCATAGATTTCCTCCCGAAAAGATCCGATCGGGAACATTGTAGCACATCCTTTCGAAAAAGGCAACCGTTTGAGCGGTTGCCTTCTGTCATTGCGATACGGTCACGGGCGGGAGGGGCGCCTTGGGCGCCGCCTCGCGGCGGTACGACCACTTCATGAGGATGGGGGTGAGCACCGAGGAGAGCAGGATGATGAGGAACACGAAGGGGTAGATGGCGGGGTCCACGAGCCCTGCCGATACGCCCCGCTCGGTACAGATGAGCACCACTTCTGCGCGCACCATCATGCCAAGCCCCACGCACATGCTCTCCCGCCACGAGAACTTGCACAGTTTCGCGCCCGCGCCGCACCCCAAGAACTTGCCGAGGAGCGCCACGGCGACGAAGGTGAACCCGAAGGCGAGGAAGGAGACGGTGATGCCCGTGAATTCGAGGTTCATGCCGATGGAGGCGAAGAAGATGGGGGAGAAGAAGAGATAGCCCATCGTGTCTACCTTGCTCTCGACATAGGGCGTCTCGGAGAGCGTTCCGCCGAGGAGGAGCCCCGCGATGTACGCGCCCGTGATGTCCGCGACGCCGAAGAGCTCCTCGGCGCAGTAGGCGTAGAGGAAGCAGGCGGCGAGGGAGATGATGGGCACGCGGCGGTTGTGGGGGGAGCGGCGCTCCATGAGGTCGAACAGCTTGCGGAGCGCGACGCCGAGCGCGATGGCGGCGACGAAGAATACGACGATCTTGATGGTGACGAGGGCGGGATTGGGATCGAACCAATTCCACGACGCGCCCTCCCCGCCCGAGGAGAAGCCCGTCAGAACGGACAGGATGACGATGCCGATGACGTCGTCGATGACTGCCGCCGCCACGATGGAGGTGCCGACGCGGCTGTCCAGCTTGCCCAACTCTTTGAGGACGGCGACGGTGACGGAGACAGAGGTCGCGGTGAGGATGGCGCCGTAGAAGAGCCACGAGAGCGGCTCGTTGTCGGGCAAAAAGAGGAAGGCGGTGAGGGTGCCGAGCGCCATGGGCACGGCGACCCCGAGGAGGGTGATGACGACGGAGGCGACGCCCGTCTGGCGCAGTTTTTTGAGGTCGGTCCCGAGCCCCGTGGAGAACATGATGAGCACCACGCCGATCTTGCTCATCACGTCCAGCGCGAAGGAGACCTGCTCGCCGAAGAACGCCTCCTGAAGGGGCGCCCACGGGATATAGCGCAACAGCCCGATGAGGATGCCCGCGAGGAGCATCCCGATGACGGCGGGCATGCCGCATTTATGCGACCCGAGCCCCATCAGCTTGGAGAGAAGCAGGATGAGCGCAAGGGGAAGTAAGATCTCAAAAGGTTCCATAGTTCCTCGGAAAAAGGGTGCAAATCAAATATCCCACCTATTATAATTCGGTATTCGGGGAATTGCAACTCTTTTTCGGACAGTTTTTTCATTTGCGGAATTTGTGAACCCGTTCCCTTTTATGATATTTTTTTCGCGGGAAAACCGTTCGCAATTTTCTCGGCGCGCGGGAAACGCTTGCATTTTCCCGTGCGCTCTGCTATAATAGAGAAAATGCCGTATCCCACCGTTCCCGCCGACAAAGAGCGGGTGAAACAGATGAATCCCGTCGTGCTCGCCTTCGTGGGCGACGCGGTATATACCCTCTATGTGCGGGAGAGGCTCGCGCTCGCCTGCGGCTTCGGCACGGGCGAGCTCAACCGCCGCACGGCGGAGGCGGTCTCCGCGCACGGGCAGAGCGACGCGCTCGAACGCGTCCTGCCCCTCCTCACGGAGGAGGAGGCGGAGATCTACCGCCGCGGGCGCAACGCCAAAAAACAGACCAAGAGCAAGAACGCGAGCGTGCGCGAATACGTCCGCTCCACGGGGCTGGAAGCGCTCGTGGGCTATCTCTACCTCACGGGCGGGAGCGCGCGCATCGAAGAACTCTTCTTCAAGGAGAACGTATGAAAACGGAGGGCAGGAACGCCGTCCTCGAACTTCTCAAAACGGACAAGACGGTGGAGAAGATCCTTCTCGAACGGGGCGCGCAGGGCACGCTCGGAAAAATTTTCGCCGAGGCGCGGCGAAAGGGCGTGCGCGTGCAGTTCGCCGACCGCGCGGCGCTGGACAGGGAGAGCCCCGACAAGCGCCATCAGGGCGTGATCGCCTACACCACCGATTTCGTCTATACTGACCTCGACGACCTCGGCGGGGGAGAGGACAGCCTCATCGTGCTGTGCGACGGGGTGGAGGACGTGCACAATCTCGGCTCTATCCTTCGCGTCGCGGAGTGCGCGGGCGCGGACGGGGTCGTCATTCCCAAGACAAAGGGGGCGAGCGTGACGGAGGCGGTCATCCGCATCTCGGCGGGGGCGGCGGAGCACATCCCCGTCGCCAAAGTCTCCTCCGTGAACGCCGCCGTGGAACGGCTGCAACAGCGGGGATATTGGGTGTATGCATTGGAGGCGGGCGGCGAGAGCATCTACGACGCCGACCTCTCGGGAAAGGTCGCCCTCGTCGTCGGGGGAGAGGACAGCGGCGTGCACCGTCTCACCCGCGAGAAGTGCGACAAGACTCTCTCCATCCCGCTCTTCGGGAAGGTCAATTCGCTCAACGCTTCGGTGGCGCTCGGCGTCGCCGTGTATGAGGTGGTCCGTGCAAGGCTTGGACGGTAACGAGAGGGACGAGGCGCTCGTCCTCCGCGCGCAGGGCGGGGACGGCAGGGCGGTCGAGGAGCTCATGCGCCGCTACAAGAACGCGGTGCGCGCCACCGCGCGGCGGTTCACCTTCCACCCCGTCGCCGAGACGGACGATCTCGTGCAGGAGGGGATGATCGGGCTGTACGCCGCCATCGGCGCCTACCGCGCCTCGGCGGGGAAGAGCTTCAAAAATTTCGTCTACACCTGCGTGGTGCGGCGCGTTTGCAGCTATCTGCGCGCCGCCAACCGCAATGCGCCCGCGGGCGAGGTGCTCTTCGACCCCGAGACCATCGCGGAGGGCGCGACGCCCGAGGATCTGCTCCTCGACGGGGAGTCCGACGCGGAGTTCCGTCTCCGCCTCATGCGGGAGCTCTCCGACTTCGAGTTCCGCGTGGTGACCAACTACCTCGAAGGGATGAGCTATTCGCAGATCTGCGAGGCGACGGGCAAGGACCGCAAGAGCGTGGACAATGCGCTCTTCCGCTCCAAGCGCAAACTCATGAAGGCATTTTCGGACAAATAGCGGCACAGCCGCGGGAGGATCTATGGCGCATCTGTCGCTCTATCGCAAGTTCCGCCCCGACACCTTCGACAAGATGGTGCGGCAGGAGCACGTCGTGCGCGTTCTGCGCAACCAAATCGAACAAAACGCCGTGGGGCACGCCTATCTCTTTACGGGTCCGCGCGGTACGGGAAAGACGAGCGTCGCCCGCATCTTCGCGCGCGCCGTCAACTGCGAGCATCCGCAGAACGGCTCGCCCTGCGGGCAATGCGCCGTCTGCCGCGCCCTCGCGGAGGGCTCGCTCGACATCTCCGAGATCGACGCCGCCTCCAACAACGGCGTAAACGAGATGCGCGACCTCCGCGAGAAGGTGCAGTATCCGCCCGTCTCGGGGCGGTACAAAGTGTACATCGTGGACGAGGTGCACATGCTCACCGACAGCGCCTTCAACGCCCTGTTAAAGACGCTCGAAGAGCCGCCCGCGCACGTCATCTTCATCCTCGCGACGACGGAGCCGCAGAAGATTCCCGCGACCATCCTCTCCCGCTGTATGCGGCTGGACTTCAAGCTCATCCCCGAGGAGGACCTCGAAGCGCATCTGAGGCAGGTGCTCGACGCGATCGGCAAGCCCTATGAGGACGAGGCGGTGGCGGCGATCGCCCGCGCGGGCGCGGGGAGCGACCGCGACATGCTCTCCATCGCCGAGGCGTGCATCGTCTATCAGGATAAACTCACCTACGAAGCGGTGAACGCCGTCCTCGGGGCAGCGGATTTCAAGGAGACGGCGGCGCTCGTGAGCGCCGTGCTGCGGGCGGATATGCCGTCGGCATTCTCCCTCGCCGAATCCATCCTCGCCGAGGGCAAATCGGTGGGGGTGCTTTTGCGGGACATCCTGCAACTTCTGAGCCGCGTGACCGTCGCAAAGACGTGCCGCAACGCCGAGAAATTGCTCTCCCTCCCCAAGGACTTCTTCCGTACGGTCTCGGAGATCGCCGAGAGCACGGACGGGCGCGCCCTTCTCCGCGCGACGGAGATTCTCATCCGCACCGAGAACGAGCTCCGCTTCGCTTCCTCGCCGCGCATTTCGCTCGAAGCGGCGATCATGCGCATCGCGAATCCCGAGACCGACCGCGATCTCGACGCCCTCCTCGTGCGGATGAAAAAGCTCGAGGAGAGGGTGGAGGAACTCTCCGCCCGCCCGTCGCCCGCGACCGTCCGCCCCGCGCCCGCCCTCGGGGAGCTCCCTCCGAAGAAGGACGCCGAAAAGAGCCCGCCGCCCGTTGAAGAAGCGGGAGACGCGGGGGACGCGTTCGGCTTCCCCGAAGAGGAGCCTGTGTTCGAGGAGGCGTATTTTTCGGACGGACCCGCGCCTTCGCGCGAAGAGCAGGCGCCCGCCGCGGACGGACCCGAGCGGACGGTCGGGAAGGCGCCCGAGGCGCCCGCCCCCCTTCCTTCGCCCCCGGAGCAGGGGCTCACGGCGGAGATGGCGTACGGCAAGTTCATGCGCACGCTCAGAAAGACGTCGCGGAGCGGCGTGCTGTTTGCGATGTGCTCCGATCTCGTCACCCGTTTCGAGGGGGAGAAGCTCATTTTCATCACCCGTTCGGAGACCATCTACACGGCTCTGCAACGGGAGGAACACAGAAAACTCATGGCGGAGGCGTTGGCGCAGATCGGCGTGAACGACTTCGAGGTCATAAAAGACGGCGCGAAGCGGGCGGACCCGAAGGACGCCGTCCGCACCCTGAAAGAGGACTTTAAGGACTATCCGGTCGAAATCAAATAATCGCCGAGGGCGATCGCAAGGAGGAGGCAAATGGCATACGGCAGAGGCGGCAACATGGGCGGCGGCATGCAGAATCTCATGAAGCAGGCGCAGAAGATGCAGGAGGAGATGCAGGAGACCGAGAAGCTCCTCGACGAATGGGAGATCGTGGGCACTGCGGGCGGAGAGGCGGTCGTGGTGTACATGAACGCCAAAAAGATCATCGACGGCATCGAGATCGACAAGTCGGTCATCGATCCCGACGACGAGGAGATGCTCGAGGACCTCGTGCTCGCCGCCGTTTTGGACGGATATAAGAAGGCGGACGAAGTCTATCGCGAGAAGATGGGCAAATTCGGCAACATGGGCGGCATGGGAGGACTCATGTAGTGGAGGTCTTTATCGAGCCCATCGGCAGACTGATCAACGAATTTTCCAAGCTCCCGGGCGTGGGGAGAAAGACGGCGCAGCGGTATGCGTACAAGGTCATCTCCATGTCGGAGCCCGAGGCTGCCGCCTTTGCGGAAGCCATTGTCGGCGTGAAGCGCAGGGTGCGCCTGTGCAAGGTGTGCGGCAACTTCACCGAGACGGACGTCTGCGAGATCTGCCGTTCGCGCGACGGGTCGCAGATCTGCGTGGTGAAGGAGCCGAAGGACGTCATCGCCCTCGAAAAACTGCACGAATACAGGGGGGTGTACCATGTCCTGCACGGCGTCATCGACCCGATGAACGGCGTGGGGCCCAACGACATCCGCGTGAAGGAGCTCCTCGCCCGCGTGAACGAAGGCGGGGTGAAGGAGGTCATCATGGCGACCAATCCCGACGTGGAGGGGGAGGCGACCGCCATGTACATCGCAAAACTGCTCAAACCGCTCGGCGTCACCGTCACGCGCATCGCGCACGGCGTCCCCATCGGGAGCGAGCTGGAATATGCCGACGAGGTGACGCTCGCGCGCGCCCTCGTCGAGAGAAAGGAACTTTGATATGAAAATTTCGGTTTTGGGTTGCGGACGGTGGGGGTCCTTCATCGCATGGTACCTCGCCCGCCGCGGCAACGAAGTGACGAGCTGGGGACCCGAGGAGGATGCTTCCTATCGCGTCCTCAAAGAGACGGGGCGCAACGAATACGTCGTGCTCGACAAGGCGATCGACCTCACCTGCGACCTCGGGCACGCCCTTCGCGGCGCGGAGGTCGTCGTCATCTCCATCTCCTCGCAGGGGCTCCGCGGCTTCATGGAGCGGGTGATGCGCTATCCCGTGGGGGATAAGGTGTTCGTGCTGTGCATGAAGGGCATCGAAGTGGAGACGGGCAAGCGGCTCTCCGAAGTGCTCAAAGAGAGCGGCGTCTCGCCCGAGAAGATCGCCGTGTGGGTGGGACCGGGGCACATCCAGAGCTTCGTGCAGGGCGTCCCCAACTGCATGGTCATCGACTCGGAGAGCGAGACGCTCAAACGCCGCCTCGCCGACGCCTTCCGTTCCGACCTCATCCGCTTCTATTACGGGGAGGACCTCATCGGCACCGAGATCGGGGCGGCGGCGAAGAACGTGATGGGAATCGCGGCGGGCGTGCTCGACGTGGTGTGCGTCCCGCTCAAAGGACCGCTCATGTCCCGCGGCGCGCGCGAGGTCGCCCGCCTCATCAAGGCGATGGGGGGGAACGAGCTCTCCGCCTACGGGCTCGCGCACCTCGGCGACTACGAGACCACCCTCTTCTCGCCCTATTCGCACAACCGCATGTACGGCGAGATGCTTGCGCGCGGGGAGCGCTTCGGAAAGCTCGCGGAGGGGGTCGCCACCTCCAAGGCGATGAAATTGCTCGAAAAGCGGTACGGCGTGGAGCTCCCCATCACCGACGCGGTCTACAACGTCTGCTATGGGGAGGGGGACGACGAACAGCGCTGCCGCGACGCGATCGGTAAGCTGTTTACCCGCAGTCCGAAGTCCGAAATGTACGAATAACGGCTTCTGCGAAGTACTATGTCACACATAAACGGCATAAATCGCCTGAAAACCCGCAAAAAATTCCCGTCCCATCGGACGGGAATTTTTTCCTTTCGCGTCATTCGTCGTGCGGATCGGGCTTGGGAGACATGCGCTCCATCCTGCGCTTGGCGACCTTTGCGGAGTAGTGGCTGGACGCCGTTTCGTCCTCGTCATAGACGGTCTCGCTCGCCTGTTTTGCCTTCTCGGTGATGCGCTCCACCCGCTTTTCGGTGCCCGCGTTGATCTTCTCGGTGCGTCGGGCAATGTGTTCGGACAGCTTTTCGGCGTCCTCCCCGTCTAACTTTTCCGCCCTGCGCGCGGCGACTTCGTTCACCTTGCCGATGCGTTCCTCGCCCTTTCTCCGCTCCTCCTCCGCCTTTTCGCGGAGCATCTCATAGATGGAATCCTCCTCCTCGCGCAGAATCTTTTTCATGCGCTCTTCGCGGTTGAAGATGATCTCCCCGATGTCCTCCGCAATCTCCTCGGCGCCGTTCTTGGATTTATCGAAGAAGGAGAGCGTCTCGCGGATCTCGTTGAGGAGATTGGGCTTTTGGATGAGCAGTTCGACCTGCTTGCGGATCCTGCGCGGGTTCACGAGGTGATAGCCGCAGAAGAAGCGCTCCACGAACAGGTTCTTCGTCGCCCGTTCGATGGGGGTCGCGCAGTAGTCGGTGATGATGGGGGTGCCCATCATCACGCTGTCGAGCACGGCGTTGGGACCCGCCTTCGTGATGAACAGGTCGCAGGCGCCGTAGAGCTGGGGTGCGTCCTGTATGAAGCCGAAGGTGAGGAGGGTGATGTTGGGCTTTACCTTGCCCGCGTCGCGGTATTCGTCGAATTTGCGTTTCAGCTTCTCGTTCTTCCCCGCGAGCACGCAGATGGTGATGGGGAGGTCGGTCTTGAGCAGTTCGCGGCACACCTTCCTCGTCTTTGCCTTGGCATAGACGCCGTCCGCAATGACGACGGCGAACTTGTCCGTCGGGATGCCGAACTTCTTGCGGTAGAATTCCTTGCTCTCGTTGGAGTTGGTCACGTCCGAACGGGTGGCGTAGAACGCCTCCCGCACGTGTCCGCTTCGGAATTTCTTTTCATACGCCTGTTCGGTCGCCATCGGGTTGTTGGTGTACAGCACGTCGGCGCGGTTGTCCCACCAGCCGTGGACGTTGTTGTCGGGGCAATACGCCACGATGGTCGCCTCGGGGTTGTATTTGCGCTTGTATTCGATGGCGGCGTAGAGCAAAAAATAGTGGGTACAGACGATCACGTCGGGGGAATAGTTCTTGTATTCCTCGATGGTCGCCTTCGTCTGCGAATAGAAGATGGTATTGTGGATGAGCTTTAAGGTATTTTGCGCACCCAAAATGTGCATGGAGGCAAATTGGATGTCTCCGAATGCGGGGAACTTCGAATAGCGTTGCGTGTTTTTTACGAGGAAATCCTCATACTTGGGGAGGATGGGATTCTCGCTGTCGCGCAGGATATGGCTCTCGATGATCTCCACGCGGTCGCTGAATAATTTTTTGAGCGCCTCCGCGATCGCCTGCGCGCTCACGATGTGTCCCATTCCCGCCTCGACGTAGGTGATGAGGATCCGCGGTTTGCGATTCTCCATTCTGACTCCTGTAAGCGGTTTTCACTTGATATTTTACATGCAATGCGCGGATTTGTCAATATCCTTTTCTCATTCCGTTTGCCCGTTTTGGCGAAAATTTTTCCGAATTCACGAAAAATCGCGCAAATTGCTTGACAAGCCCTAAAATTTCATGTATCATAACTTTGTTTTCTTACGGGGGCGTAGCTCAGTTGGTTAGAGCGCTTGCTTGACATGCAAGAGGTCACAGATTCGAGTTCTGTCGTTCCCACCACTAAACCCTGTATATTGTGCCGAGCCCCGCCGCATGGTCAATATGTGGGGTTTTCATTTTTCTTTGAAGTTCTTGCGCGCCCCCTTCTTCGGTTCGGAAAGGGGACCGCTTCGGGCGGACGGCGGCAAGTCCCGAGAAAAAGCCGATCATTTTTATGCGGACGTGGCGGAATGGCAGACGCGTCGGACTTAGAATCCGATGGGCGACCGTGAGAGTTCGAGTCTCTCCGTCCGCACCAAGTCAGTATAATCCGAACCAAATACTCGTAACGAATGAATGGTTCGGATTTACTTTTTATCTATGAGC
>CANPXX010000026.1 GCA_947587085.1 uncultured Clostridia bacterium
CTCCGCTTGCAGGGAGATGGACGCCCTCTCCCTGCAAGCGGAGCGGGTGTATCCCATCGCCTCGCGGTGCGGCGTGTTCGCGAAGTCGGACATCCAGCCTCTCCTCAACCAAGGGGCGAAAAAGAGCGACATCGCCGCCTCCATCTTCCGCGCCGTCGTCGATCAGACGGTGTCGGGCTTGGCGCAGGGGAGGCGCATCCGCGGCAAGGTGCTCTTCCTCGGCGGACCGCTCTTCTTCTTGAAGGGGTTGCGCAAGGCGTTCAAGGAGACGCTCGGGCTGGACGACGCGCACGCGGTCTTCCCCGACAACGCGCCCTGCTTCATGTCCATCGGCGCGGCGCTCTATGCGGAGACTTCTCCCGAGACCGAACTCTCCGAGATCGAGGCGCGCATCGCGCGGGCGGACGATTCGGGCGGCATCTCGCTCGGGAAGCCGCTCTTTCGCGACAGGGAGGAATACAGCGACTTCATCGCCCGCCACATGCGGAGCGATCTGCAATTCGAAAATATCATGAAGTACGAGGGGGACGCTTATCTCGGCATCGACAGCGGTTCGACGACGACCAAGCTCATGCTCATCACCCCCGAGAACAAGATCCTCTATTCGCACTATCAGACCAACAACGGACAGCCCCTCGAGATCGTGGCGGGGAAACTGCGCGAGATCTATTCGCTCACGGGGGGGAGAATCGTCATCCGCGGCGCCTGTGTGACGGGGTACGGCGAGGACATGCTCCGCGCCGCGCTCAAACTCGACTTCGGCATCGTGGAGACGATGGCGCACTTCAAGGCGGCGACCTACTTCAACCCCGACGTGGACTTCATCATCGACATCGGCGGGCAGGACATCAAGTGCTTCAAGGTGAAGAACCGCGCCATCGACAGCATCATGCTCAACGAGGCGTGCTCGTCGGGCTGCGGCTCCTTCATCCAGACCTTCGCCAAGGCGATGGGGATGGAGATCGAGGAGTTCGCCCGCCTCGGGCTGTTCGCCAAGCACCCCGTGGAGCTCGGCTCCCGCTGCACCGTGTTCATGAACAGTTCGGTGAAGCAGGCGCAGAAGGAGGGGGCGAGCATCGAGGACATTTCGGCGGGGCTGTCCACCTCCATCGTGAAGAATGCCATCTACAAGGTGATCCGCGCGCGGACGCCCGAGGAGCTCGGCGAGCACATCGTGGTGCAGGGGGGGACCTTCCTCAACGACGCCGTGCTCCGCTCCTTCGAGCTCGAGACGGGCAAAGAGGTCGTCCGTCCCGCCATCGCGGGGCTCATGGGCGCGTTCGGCGCGGCGCTCTACGCCAAGGAGAACACCACGGACGGCGTCCTCATCAGCTCCATCGTCACCGAGGCGGAGCTCGCCCACTTCACCTATTCTTCCCGCTCGGTCACCTGTCAGGGGTGCACCTCCCATTGCAGTGTGAACATCCTCACCTTCGCGGACGGGCGGCGGTATATCTCGGGCAACAAATGCGAGCGGGGCGCGGGGCTCAAAGCGCCCGCCGATCCGCTCGATCTGTACGACTTCAAATATAAGAAATTGCTCTCCCTGCCCTCGGGCGGCGGGAGCCGCGGAAGGGTGGGGCTCCCGCTCCAGCTCCTTCTCTATGAACAGCTCCCCCTCTGGACGGGCTTTTTCGAGACGTGCGGCTTTGAGGTGGTGCTCTCCGACCGCAGTTCGCGCGAACTGTACTTCAAGGGACAGCACACCGTCGCGAGCGACACGGCGTGCTATCCAGCCAAGCTCATCCACGGGCATGTGGAGAGCTTGCTCGATAAGGGGGTGGACTTCATCTTCTATCCCTGCGAGAGCTACAATCTCGACGAGAAGGACAGCACCAACCACTACAACTGTCCCGTGGTGGCGTACTATCCCGAGCTCTTGAAGGCGAACAATCCGCGCCTCAACGGGGACAACCTCGTGATGCCCTATCTCGACCCCAACAGCGAGAAGTACACGGTGAAGGCGCTCCGCAGGGCGCTCTCCAAGTACAAGCTCTCCGCTTCGCTCATCCGCCGCGGCTTGCGCGAGGGGATGGCGCGCATGGAGAAGTTCCATGCGGAGGTCGTCACCGAGGGGCGGCGGGTGCTCGCCGAGGCGGAGCGGCGGGGCAAGCGGGCGGTGGTGCTCGCGGGCAGACCGTACCACGTCGATCCCGAGATCAACCACGGCATCGATAAACTGCTGTGCTCGCTCGGCTTTGCCGTCCTCTCCGAGGACGCCGTGTTCGAGGACGGCAACCAAGTGAAGGTGAACGTCCTCAACCAGTGGACCTATCACGCGCGGCTGTACCGCGCCGCGGAGTTCTGCACGCGGCGGGAGAACGTCGATTTCGTCCAGCTCGTCTCCTTCGGGTGCGGCATCGACGCCATCACGACGGACGAGGTGCGCGCCATCCTCGAAAGCAAGGGCAAGCTCTATACCCAGATCAAGATCGACGAGATCAACAATCTCGGCGTGGTGAAGATACGGCTCCGCTCCATGCTCGCCGCGGTGGAGGAACAACAGAGGAGGAGAGAGAAATGAGCGTCCCCGAGACGGTGGATTTTTCGGACAGCTATCCCGTGTTCACGCCCGACATGAAGGGCACCTATACCATTCTGGTGCCCGATATGCTCCCGTGGCACTTCGAGCTCATCATCCATGTATTCGAGCGGCGCGGCTACCGCATCGAGGTGCTGAAAGAGGAGGGCAGGGCGGTCATCGACGAGGGGTTGAAGCACGTCCATAACGACGCCTGCTTCCCCGCGCTGTGCGTCATCGGACAGTTCCTGTATGCGCTCAAAAGCGGGAAATACGACCCGTCCCATACCGCGGTGCTCATCACGCAGTCGGGCGGCGGATGCCGCGCGAGCAACTATGTCTCCCTCATCCGCAAGGCGCTCAAAGCGGAGTTCCCGCAGGTGCCCGTGCTCTCGCTCAACTTCGCGGGATTGGAGAAGGGGAACGGCGTGGAGATGAACGCGGGCATCCTCTTCCGCCTCGCCTACGCCATCTTTTACGGCGATCTCGTGATGAGCTGTTACAACCAGACGAAGCCCTATGAACGCCGCGAGGGAGACAGCGTCCGCGCACGGAAGGCGTGCATGGACGCCCTCCGCACTGCCTTCGACGGCGGGGGATACAGGCGGCTCAAACGCAACGTCCGCTTCGTCCTCGATACCTTCGCCGCCGTGCCCGTCTCGGAGGAGAAGAAGATCAAGGTGGGAATCGTGGGGGAGATCTATGTGAAGTATTCCCCGCTCGGCAACTCCCACCTCGAAGAGTTTTTGCTCTCGGAGGGGTGCGAGCCCGTGGTGCCCGCCCTCATGGATTTCATCCTGTACTGCATCGTCAACAACCTCAACGACGCGGAGCTGTACGGCAAGCGGAGCGCCGCCACCGTCCTCTTCCGAGCGGTGTACCGCTATCTGCTCCGCAAGCAGAGGACCATCGAGCGGATCACCCGCTCGCACGGGCGGTTCGAGCCGCAACACGCGTTCGAACATCTGCGCGCGCTGGCGGACCGCGTCATCCATCAGGGCGTGAAGATGGGGGAGGGCTGGCTCATCCCCGCGGAGATGGCGGCGCTCGCCGAGACGGGGACGGAGAACATCGTGTGCGCCCAGCCCTTCGGCTGTCTGCCCAACCACATCGCAGGGAAGGGGGCGATGCGCGTGGTGAAGGAGCTGTATCCCTCCGCCAACATCGTGCCCGTCGATTACGACCCCTCCGCGACGCGGGTCAATCAGGAGAACCGCATCAAGCTGATGCTCGCCACGGCGCGCGAGGCGCTCCGCAGGGCGCAATAGCCGGTCGCAGAACGTCTCCGCATGGAAGGGGAGTCTAAAAGATATTCTCCGCGGAGGGGCTGTACGTGCCCGGAAGACATTCGGAGAGATGGATGAGGATCTCCAGCTTCGCCATGGCGAGGGGATATTCCCGCTCGCCCACGAGGCGCACCGTCTCGGAGAGGTAGTCGTCGATACGGGAGATGTCGTTGTGCGGGATCCAGACGTGCAGGCGGCTCTTGCGCTCCTCCCACTTTCTCAGGACGGCACGCCCGTCCTCGGCGTTCGCGTCGCCGCGGTCCGCCTTGTCGTACAGCGTCTGCAATTCCTCGCCGAAGTCCGAAAATTCCTTCTGCACGAAGTGCCATTCGAAGAGCCCCGCCCCGATCAGGAGCAGGGCGGCGACGGCGATCGCCGAAAGTGACTTTACCATATGTAGCGGTGTTATGAGGGGACCATGTCCGTCCCCTTTTACTATGTCCTGTTACCATGTCCTGCCGCATTCACCATGTCGCGCCGTCGGGATAGCGGACATGGAGCACCTTGAACTTCTTGCCCTTCGCCTGCAAGTAGAGCTTGCCCTCTCCATCCGCCGTGAGGACGAGCACCTTCTTCACGCTCTTGATGTTCTCCTGCCGCAGGACGTTGTCGAAGAAGGAGCGGGGGAGCCCCGTGAGCGCGAGGTTCTTCTCGTCGTACGTCCCGTTGTCGATGACGACGAGGGGGAGGGAGGTCTGCATCGCCTCGTAGTTCTCCTTCGGCAGAGCCGAAAAGGTGCCGTTGGACTCGTAGAGCGCGTAGTCGATGCAGTCGAGGGAGAAGTACCCCGCCGAGCGCAGACTCTCGATGAGGTCGCTCACGTCGAGGTTGTTGCGTTTGAGCTGGTAGTCGTCGATGCCGTTCTTGTTGACGACGAGGCTGGGCTTACCGCTGATGAGCGCCTTCAACGGCTTCACTTTGAGGTCGAGGAGGGTGACGATCTCGTGGAGCACATAGATGGTCACCACCGAGATGACGCCATAGAGGAGGGGGATGGAGGCGTCCGCCATGGGGATGCAGGCGAGCTCGGCGATGAGCAGGGTGATCACGAGCTCGAAGGGTTGCATCTCGCCGATCTGTCTCTTTCCCATGAGGCGCATGATCACGAGGAGGACGACGAAGAGGATCGCCGTGCGAATCATCACGAGTACCATACGGTTAGCGTTGGCATTTTTTCGGAAAGTATGAGAAATCCGTTGCCTTTTTGCGGGGGGTGTGCTAAGATAGGGATGAAGAGTAGCCAAGGCGCGTCAAGTGTTGCGAAACGGGACGTTGTTCGCAAACGAAAGGACGGATCCATGAGTCCTGCGGT
Source organism: uncultured Clostridia bacterium (assembly GCA_947587085.1). GTDB lineage: Bacteria > Bacillota > Clostridia > Christensenellales > Borkfalkiaceae > Gallimonas. Next base: position 5,120 of record CANPXX010000026.1, read on the forward strand.
GCCGCGGCGCGTCCGCTTAGCCGCGCTTGCGCGGTCGGTCGGACCTCCTCAAGGGAGGTTTTTTTATGGTCTCGAAGCTGTTCCGTTCCTTTTCCCTCGCGAAGAAAGAGGCGTATCTCGCCGTATTCATCGCCCTCGCCGTGGTGGCGAACATCGTGCTCGATATCGATCTCACGCCCTCCGTCAAGCTCACCTTCTCCTATGTCGTCTGCTTCTTCGCGGCATATCTGATGGGCGGCGTGCCCGCGTTCGCCGTGGCGTTTCTCGGGGACCTCATCGGGTTCTTCATCAAGCCGAGCGGCGTATATTGGCTGTTCGGGGTCACCATGGGGGTGTATGCGCTCCTTGTCGGCGTCATTTTGCACCTTCTGCCCGTCCGCGGGCGGGGGGCGCCCTACATCAAAGCCGCCGTCGCCCTCCTTGCGGGGTATATCGCCGTCACGCTCTGCCTCAATTCGGTGGTCAATTACTACTATGTGAAGCTCCTCGTCTACCACGGCGATTACGACAAGCCCTTCTTCGTCTACCTCGGCGGGCGCATCGCGATGCAGAGCGCCGTCTATGCCGTCAACGTCGGCGTCTGCTTCGCCCTTCTTCCCCTCATCGTCCATCTGCCCTACTTCCGGACCGTGAAAAATTCGCGGAATCCGCGGAAAAGTTGAGAAGGTCAACCGCTTGCGGTTGACTTTTCTTCGTGCGGAGTGATATAATGGGAACAGTCTTTTTGGGAGGGGGGTTATGCAATCGCTCCTGCTCGCGCCCGAGTTCGGCGCAAATGACCGAGGGATCATCCTGTTCGGTTTCGAAATTTATTATTACGCCATCTGCATCGTATCGGGGATGGTGATCGCGGCGGCGCTCTCGGCGCTCCTCATGAAGCGGCGCAACATGTCGCCCGATCTCATCTTCACGCTCTTTGTGTTCTGCATCCCGTCCGCCATCCTCGGCGCGCGGCTGTTCTCCTGCCTCACCGACCCTGCGCTCGGCATCCGCAGGTTCTTCGAGTTCCGCAGCGGCGGGCTGTCCGTCACGGGCGGGGTCATAGCGGGCGTGACGGCGGGCGTCGCCGTGTGCGCCGTGAAGCGGGTGAGCTTCTTCCGCGCCGCCGATTGCGTGGTGGTCACCATCCCCATCGCGCAGGCGATCGGGCGGCTCGGCAACTACTTCAACGAGGAGGTGTTCGGGCACGCCGTGACCGATCCCGCCCTCCAATGGGAGCCCTTCGCCGTCTACATCCACGCGGGCAACAGCGCGGGCGCGCCCGCGGGCTGGTATTACGCCTTCTGCTTCTATGAGATGTTCATCAACCTCATCGGCTTCGCCCTCCTCTACACCTATGCGTGGCACCGCAAGAAGAAGCCCAACGGCGTGCTCATGTGCCTGTACTTCGTCTGGTACGGCACGGTGCGCGCCATCATGGAGCCCTTCCGCTACGAGGGATATATCCTGAACGGGGGCGGGGTGATGTGGAGCGAGCTCTTCGCCCTCCTCATGATCGGGTTCGGCATCATCGCCATTCAGGTGCTCATGATCCTGAATTTCAAACGGGAGGGCTCGTTCACGGGGAGCCGTACGGGGGACCCCTGCGGCATCACCCGCTTCGCCGCCGCGGACAAGGACGAACAGCCGTACTTTTCCAAGATCAACATGTTCGGCGCGGCGTATCCGCCCAAGCCCGCCAAGAAGGATGAAAAGGGCGGTCCAGAGGAGAAGAAATGAGAAATCTTACATTGCTCACCGATCTGTATCAGCTCACCATGGGGCAGGGGTATTTCAACGAGGGCAAGCACGAACAGCTCGCCGCGTTCGACGTGTTCTTCCGCCCCAACGAGCTCATCACCTATTCCGTCGCCGCGGGTATGGAGCAGGTGGCGGAATACCTTGAAGGGCTCCGCTTCGAGGAGGAGGACATCTCCTATCTCCGATCGCTCGGCTGTTTTTCCGAGGACTTCCTCGCCTATCTCCGCGGTCTCCGCTTCACGGGGGACGTCGTCTCGGTGCGGGAGGGGGAGCTCGTCTTTCCGTACGAGCCCATCCTCACCGTGCGCGCGCCCATGGTGCAGGCACAGCTCGTGGAGACAGCCATCCTCACCTTCGTCAACCACCAGACGCTCATCGCGACCAAAGCGGCGAAGATCGTGGACGCGGCGGGCGGCGGCGTGATGGAGTTCGGACTCCGCCGCGCGCAGGGCGCCGACGCGGGCATCTACGGCGCGCGCGCCGCCATGATCGGCGGCTGTGTGGGGACGTCCGACGTCTATGCGGGCAAGCTCTTCAACGTGCCCGTCTCGGGGACGATGGCGCACAGCTGGGTGATGAATTTCCCCTCCGAATTGGAGGCGTTCCGCGCCTATGCGCGCAGCTTTCCCGACAACTGTCTGCTTCTCGTGGACACCTATGACACTATCAAAAGCGGGCTCCCCAACGCCATCCGCGTATTCCGCGAATTGCGCGCGGCGGGGCACGAGCCCAAGGGGGTCCGCCTCGATTCGGGCGACCTTGCCTATCTTTCGAAGGAGGCGAGGAAGGCGCTCGACGCGGCGGGCTTCGAGAAGGCGGTCGTGTGCGCCTCGGGGGACCTCGACGAGTATTCCATCCGTTCGCTCAAAGAGCAGGGCGCCCGCATCGACAGCTGGGGGGTGGGGACCAAACTCATCACGAGCGCCGATCTTCCCGCCCTCGGCGGCGTGTATAAGCTCGCCGCGGTGTTCGAGAACGGCAAAGAAATTCCCAAGATCAAGCTTTCGGACACGACGGAGAAGATCACGAACCCCGGCATGAAGGAGGTCTACCGCCTCTACGGGCAGGACGGCATGGCGATCGCCGATTACATCGTCCGCGACGGCGAGCGGATCGACGAGAGCAAGCCGCTCGAGCTGTTCCACCCCGTGGAGACGTGGAAGCGCATGCGGGTCTCCTCCTTCCGCGCCCGCAACCTGCGCGTGCCCCTCATCTTGGGCGGAAAGCGGGTTGCCCCCCCCGAGCCGCTCTCCGCGATCGCGGCATATTTCCGCGCGGAGAAGGCGCATTTTTGGGAAGAGTACACGCGGCGCGATCTGCCGCATATCTATAAAGTGGACCTGTCCGAGTCGCTCTACGCGCTCAAAACGGAGATGGTCCGCCGCGGGAAGGGGGATTGAGGTGTGCTCGGACTGTATTCGGCAAAGAGAGTCCGTCTGCTCGTAAAGCGGCTCCGCGAGGAGTACGAGGAGGCGTTGGAGCGGCAGAAGGCGCTCTCGGAGGATATCCGGGAGGAGAACCGCATGTTGAAGGCGCGCGTGCTCAAACTCGAAGAGGAGCGCGGGGGCGTCGCGGAGGCGCTACTCCTCGCCGCCAAGGAGGGGGAGCGCGCGCAGGAGGAGCGGAAGCGGGAGACGGAGAACGCCGCCCGCGAGCTTTCCCTCCTCGCCGAGCGGTGCAGATCGCTCGCCGACCGTCTCACGGCGAAGTGCCCCGAGGCGTCGGGCGCGGAGGAAGTGCGGGAATTTACCGATAAATTGCGCGAGGAGCTCGGCGAACAGCCCGAGGAGAGCGGCTTCGACATGGAGGAGGTGCTCTCTCCCAAACAGCCGCTCGACCTCGAAAAGCTGTGCAAGGACCTCGGCTTGATGGAGGATGAGGGATGAAGTTCAAGATAGACCGCTCTTCGGGCAAAAAGACGGCGCTCTGCACCCTCATCGCGCTCGTCCTCCTCTTTTTGGACCAGATCACCAAACTGCTCGCGCAGTATTTTTTGAAGGACGCGCCCTATGACGCGCGCCGCATCGACATCATCCCCGGCTGGATCTCTCTCGAATACATGGAGAATCCCGCCATCGCCTTCGGGATCGGCACGGGGAACCATCCCTTCATGGTCGCCGTGACGGTGCTCACCGCCATCCTCATCGTGCTCATCATCGTCTTGGTGTACGCGGTGTTCCGCAAGAACCTGCCCGTGCGCATGTCCCTCGCGATCATCGAGGCGGGTGCCATCGGCAACTTCATCGACCGCCTGTGCGTGTTCGACGCGAGCGGACAGCGCGTCGTGCGCGACTTCGTCAACCTGTCGCGCTTTCACTTCGGCGTCTGCAACATCGCCGACTTTTGCATCACCTTGGGCGCCGTCATGCTCATCTTTATCATCCTCTTCATCGGACCGCGCGCCGTGTTCCCCCTCAAAAAGGAATGGCGGGAGCAGGCAAAGCGGGAAGAGAGCGAACATGAGACGAAGTGAACTCGTCGCCGCGGCGCCCTGCCGCGCCGATCTGTTTGCCGCGGAGGGGACGGGGCTCACCCGATCGGCGGTGAAGAAGCTCTCCGAGGCGGGGAATCTCCTCGTCAACGGCGTGCCCGCCAAGGCGGGCGCCCTCCTCCGCGCGGGGGACAGGGTGGAAGTTCTCATCCCAGACCCCGAGCCCATCGAGGCGAGGGCGGAGGACATCCCCGTCGAGATCGTCTATGAGGACGGGGATCTCGCCGTCGTCAACAAGCCGCGCGGCATGGCGGTGCATGCGGGCAACGGCAACCGCGAGGGCACCCTCGTCAACGCGCTCCTCTTCCGTCTCTCCTCGCTGAGCGGCATCAACGGGGCGATCCGCCCCGGCATCGTGCACCGCCTCGACAAGGACACGACGGGGCTGCTCGTCGTCGCCAAGAACGACGCGGCGCACCTCTCCCTCGCCAAGCAGATCGCCGAGAAGTCGGCGCGGCGGGAGTATCTCGCCCTCGTCGAAGGCGTGGTGGGGGAGGGCGGGTCTCTTCGCACCTGTTTCGGGCGGGACCCGAAGGACAGGTTGAAGATGGCGGTCCTGCCCGAGGGGAAGGGGAGAATCGCCGAGACGGCATATTCTGTGGAGGAGACGTTCGCCCGCAACACCCTCCTTCGGTTTTCCCTCCGCACGGGGCGCACCCACCAAATACGGGTGCACGCGCGCTATCTCGGGCATCCCGTCGTGGGGGACAAGCTGTACGGCTATAAAAAACAGCGCTTCGAGCTCGCGGGACAGCTCCTGCACGCCTGCCGTTTGGAATTCACCCATCCGCGGACGGGGGAGAGGATGGCGTTCACGGCGCCCCTCCCCGAGGACTTCGTGCGCATTCTCGACATCGTGAGGAGGGACGTATGACCATACTCGACGGCACGGAGGTCGCCCGCGCCGTCCGCCGCCTCGCCATGCAGGCGGTGGAGGACAACGGGGGAACGGAGGGGCTGGTGCTCATCGGCATCCGCACGCGCGGCGTGGTGCTCGCGCAGAGGATGCAAAAGGAGATCGCCCGCGCCGAGGGAACGGAGGTCCCGCTCGGCGTGCTCGACATCGCGCTCTATCGCGACGACCTGCTCACGGGCGGGTGCGACGCCGTATTCCGCGGGAGCGAGATAAACTTCGACGTGGAGGGAAAGAACGTGGCGCTGTGCGACGACGTGCTCTTCACGGGGAGGACGGTGCGCGCGGCTCTCTCCGCGCTGTCCGCGCTCGGCAGGGCGAAGGCGGTGCGGCTGTACTGTCTCGTGGACCGCGGCCACCGCGAACTTCCCTTCCGCGCGGACGGGATCGGAAAGAATATGCCCACCGCTTCGGGCGAGCGCGTGTTCGTGCGCTTTTTCGAAGTGGACGGGGAGGACTGCGTCAAGCTGGAAAAGCAGTAAGGAGAAATTATGTCGAAAAAAGAAAAACAACCCAAGACCAAGAGGCCGCGCGCGCGCTTTGTGGACTTTCTCGCCTTTACGGGGCTCGCCGCCGCGGCGGTCCTGCTCGTCGTGGGACCCATCCTCCAATTGGTGCTCAAAAGCACCGCGGGGGCGGAGACGATGCGCATCATCTCCCTGATCGCGCAATACTGTCTGCTCGCCGCGATCGCCATCCCCGCCTACTACTTTGTGCGGAACAAGCGGATGGGCTGGAAGATCTTCTATGCCGTCTGCCTCATCATCTACGTCGCGGGGACCATCCTCGGTGTGACGATCGTCTGAGGAGGAGATATGCCCAATCCCGTCATCGCCATCGTCGGCAGACCCAACGTGGGGAAGAGCACCTTTTTCAATAAGGTCGCCGGGCGGAAGATCTCCATCACGGAGGACCGCCCCGGCGTCACGCGGGACCGTATCACCGTGGACTCGGAGTGGCGCGGCAAGCCGTTCACCCTCGTCGATACGGGCGGCATCGAGCTCAAAAGCGACGATGAAATGTGGAAACAGATCGCCTTGCAGGCGTCCCTCGCCGTGGACACCGCCGACGTCATCCTCTTCTTCACGGACGGAAGGGAGGGGCTCACCGCCGCCGACCACGACGTGGCGGACCTGCTGCGCCGCTCGGCGAAGCCCGTTGTGCTCGTCGTCAACAAGGTGGACGAGTTCTCGCCCGACAAGGTGTTCGAATTTTATTCGCTCGGGCTCGGGGAGCCGTACGCCGTCTCCGCGGAGCATTCCCGCGGCATCGGCGACGTGCTCGACCGCGCGGTGGAGAACTTCCCCGCGGGCACGGACGCGGCGGACGACAGCCTCAAGATCGCCGTCGTCGGCAAGCCCAACGCGGGCAAGAGCTCGCTGGTCAATAAGATCTTGGGGAGCGAACGCACCATCGTGACGCCCGTCGCGGGGACGACGCGGGACGCGGTGGACACCGCCTTCGAGCTGAACGGAAAGAAATATACCATCATCGACACGGCGGGCATCCGCCGCAAGCGGTCGGTGGAGGACGACGTGGAGTACTACTCGGTGCTCCGCGCCTTCGACGCGGTCCGCCGCGCCGACGTGTGCCTGCTCGTCGTGGACGCGCAGGAGGGGCTCACCGAGCAGGACGTGAAGATCATCGGCTATGTCCACGAACAGGGCAAGCCCTCCGTCGTCGTCATGAACAAGTGGGACACGGTGGAGAAGGACACGCACACCGTGCAGAAATTCGAGGAAAAGCTCAAAGAGGACCTCAAATTCATGAGCTATTTCCGCTCGGTGTACATCAGCGCCAAGACGGGTCAGCGCGTGGAGAAGGTGCTCGCCCTCGCCGAGGAGGCGTATGCGCATGCGAGCTTCCGCGTGACGACGGGCGCGCTCAACGACCTCATCATCGACGCCGTCCGCGTCTCGGAGCCGCCGTCCTATCTCGGCAGACGGCTCAAACTCTACTACGCCTCGCAGGTCTCCGTGCGACCGCCCGTGTTCGTGCTCGCCGTGAACGACGAAAAGCTGATGCACTTCTCCTACGAACGCTATCTCGAAAACGTCATCCGCGGCGCATACGATTTTTCGGGCACGCCCATCCGCATCGTCGCGCGGTCCAAGAAGGAGGACAGATGAAAGAGATCGCCTTTTCGCAGATGTGGTATTGGCTGCTCCTCATGGCGGTCGCATGCTACTTCATCGGCTGCTTCAACTTCGCGGTGCTCATCGCGAAATTCAAGCATAAGGACGTGCACAAGATAGGGAGCGGCAATCCCGGGACGATGAACATGAGCCGCGAATTCGGGCTCAAGATCGGCTTCCTCAACTTCGTTCTCGACGTGTGTAAGGGCGGTTTGCCCGCCGTCGTCAGCTATCTCGTGTTCCGCAATTACCTCTTTGCGGGCACCTCCGTCGTCGTCTCCGATTTCACCCGCTATTTTTGCGGCGTGTTCGTCATCATCGGGCACATCTGGCCCGTCACCATGCGCTTCCGCGGCGGGAAGGGCATCGCCTCCTCGCTCGGGCTGTTCTGGTTCTCGCTCTCCTGCGAGAATCCGTGGTACGTCCTCGCGGGGCTCGCCGCCTTCTTCGCGATCCTCGGCTATATCATCGTCACCGAATGGGGCTCCATGGGGTCCCTGCTCGGCGTGACGGGCTTCTCTATCTGGCAAGCCGTCATCTTCTTTCTGCGCTACGAGGAGACGCTCGCAAACGGCTGGGCGATCGGATGCTTTCTGTGTCTTCTCGCGCTCAACTTCCTCACTTGGTTCGCGCACCGCAAGAACCTCGTGCGGCTGTTCGCGGGAGAGGAACACCATACGTCGGTGCGCAAACTCTCGCACGGCAAACGCGGCATGAAGAATATGTGAGCGAAAGATTCGGATACATACAGAGAAGTCGGGAGGCGCGCCTCCCGACTTCTCTGTATGCGGAACGAATGCGACCCGACATCCCGAATCCTTTAAGCCTTGTCACGGACCGATGCGGACGGGGAGGGCACTTCCCCGATCGTCCGAACGATCTTTGCGGGGACGCCGAGAACGACGGCGTTTTCGGGCACGTCCCTCGTGACGACGGCGCCCGCGCCGACGACCGCCCCGTCGCCGATCGTGACCCCGGGGAGAATGGTGGCGTGCGCGCCGATCCACACCCTGTTCCCGATCGTGACGGGCGCGGGGAACATGTCGCCGCGCTTGTCGGGATTCAGATCGTGATTTAAGGTCGCGATCACCACTTGCTGTCCGATGAGGACGTCGTCGCCGATCGTAATTCCCCCCTGATCCTGAAAACAACAGCCCGAATTGAGAAAGACGCGCTTCCCGAGTTTGATGTTCAGCCCGTAGTCGGTGGAAAAGGGCGGGAACAGCCCGAACGTCTCGTCGTATTCCCTTCCGATGAGTTCGAAGAAGAGCCTCCGCAACGCTTCGGGCTCGTGATAGGACCCGTTGATCTCCGCCGTAAACTTGAGCGCTCTCTGCGACATTTCGTGCATATACAGGTGCGTCGGCGAGCCCGCCTCGATAACGCCTCCCGCCTTCATTGCCTCCGAAAATTCTTCTCTGTCCATAGCCGCCTCCATGTGTATACATAGTATAAGGCAGAAGCGGGGGAGTTGTCAATCAGATGCAACGCCGATTTGTTTTCGGGCTGTCCGTGCGGGGAGAGCGAATCCCATCCGCACAAACGTCTTTTTTCGGAAATTTTTTGAAAAACGACATTTTCGGTTTGAAAAGGGGGAATCCGAGGTATATTAAAGATGAACAAAGAGGCGGGCGGAACCGCCGCCCGCTCCCGCGTCACATCGAAATAAAAGGAGAAAAAAACCATGAAACACGAGCTGGAAAGAAGAAACAATTACGACCTCTTCGATGTGTTCGACGACTTTTTCAAGCCGATGTTCTTCGAGGAGAGCAAGGAGCTGAGAACGGATATCAAGGAGTTGGAGGAGGGTTATGAGCTCGACCTCGAGCTCCCCGGCTACGAGAAGGACGAGATCAAGGTCTCGCTCGAAAACGGCTACCTCACCGTGAGCGCCGCCAAGAAGGAGAAGGAGGAGAAGGGCAAGTTCCTCCGCAGAGAGATCCGCGAGAGCACCTCCCGCAGCTACTATGTGGGGAACGACATCTCCCGCGAGCAGATCAAGGCGAAGTACTGCAACGGCATTCTGAGCCTCACCGTCCCCAAGGAACAGCCCAAGCGGCTCCCCGAGAACACCTTCATCGACATCGAGTGAAGGAGGAGAAGAGGGGAAAGTTTTGCGAAAAAAGTTTCGCGAAATTCTTCATGGAATAGACACGCGCGGTGCATTCCCTTTATGTCATGTTGCCCCGCCCGCACGTTCTATTTGCCGAAGGGCGGCACGAGCGGCAACGCCGCGAAGTAGCCGAGAGCCCACGTCCAGCGGACGTGGGCTCTCGAGTCGAAACATCTCTACCGCATTAAAAATAAGGTAGAGATTTCTCCACTTCGCTTACGCTTCGGTCGAAATGACATTTAAGAACGCTTCGGTACTTCGCCTACGGCAAAGTGCCGCCCTTGGACAATAAAGAACGTGCGGGCGGGTTGAAAGGCGCCCCGAACACCAAGGTTCGGGGCGCAGTCTTTACGGGAGTTTCTCGTAGAGCGCATCGGAGACGGGTTCCAGCCATTCGTTAGAGGCGTTTTCGCCCGGGACCTCGACGGCGAGATGGGAGAACCAGCTGTCCCTCGCCGCGCCATGGAAGTGTTTGACGCCCGCGGGGATATTGACGACGTCGCCCGGGTTCATCTCCACGGCTTCCTTGCCCCACTCTTGATACCAACCGCGTCCCGCGACGCAGATGAGGATCTGTCCGCTGCCCTTTGTCGCATGGTGAATGTGCCAATTGTTGCGGCAGGAGGGTTCGAAGGTGACGTTAAAGATGCCGACCTGTTCTTTGGAAACGGGTGCGAGGTAGCTCTTCCCGCTGAAATACTGTTTGAATCCGTCGTTGGGTGCGCCGATGGGGAACACCATCGCATTTGCATGCGCCGCCATTGCGGTTTCCGCGCTCTCCTCCGCCCAGACGTCCTTCGCCATGCGAAAGACAGCCCAAGCCTTGGGCCAGCCCGCATAGAAGCCGACGTGCGTGACGACGGCGGCGATCTCTTTCTTGGTGACGCCCGCCGCTTTGGCATTCTCCAAATGGTATTTGAGCGAGCTGTCGGTCACGCCCGAAGCCATGAGCGCCACGACGGTGATAAGGCACCGCGTCTTGTGGTCGATGTCGCGGTTGTTCCAATTCTCGCCGAAGAGCACGTCGTCGTTATAGTGCGCGAAATCGGGGGCAAATTCCCCGAGCGCCTTTCTCCCCGCATCCTGTATAATTTTTTTCATGGCAGTCTCCCTCCCGATGAGAGCCCTCGGACCGCGCCGCGCGAAGGGCGCCTCAGAAATCTTTGAGCCCGAGAAGATAGTCCGCCGTGACGTCGAAATACACGGCGAGCTTGTAGAGCGCCTCGATGCTCGGGAGCTGCTTTCCCGTCTCCCAATAGCTGATCGAGGCATTGCTCAGTTGCAGATCCTGCGCGAGACGGTTCTGTCCGACCTCGTTCTCCGTCCTCAGCGCCTTCAACCGTTCGCCGAATACTCGGCGGTCAAATTCTTTCATACTCATAGTCTAATAAAAATTAGGTAAGAATGCAAGGGTTCTAATTACGATTAGAACATTTTTTTCGACGGGAATACGGAGGGGGAGTCGCGGGGGTCAGTCCTCGAGCCCGAGGAGGTAATCCACCGTCTCCCCGTAAAATTTCGCCATGTCGGCAAGGAGAGACAGGGGCGGTTCGCGCTGTCCCTTCTCATAGTGCAGATAGGTGACGCTGTGGATGCCGAGCGCCTCCGCGACCTCCCTCTGCGTGAGCCCGCGCTCCTCGCGCAGCTCCTTCAACGTTTTCCCCAAGAAGATCTCCATATCTTCTTGACATATTACCATTTTGGTAGTACAATAGCCGAAAATCTACCAAAATGGTAGCAAACGAGGGGAAACGAGATGCGCCGTGAAGAGGAGAGAGGGGGAGACGAACGGGTCCTCGTGCTGTTCGTGCTCATTCCGGATTGCGAGCATTGCAGGGAGAGAATCCGCGCGGAGGCCCTGCGCGACGGGACGTTCGGGCGGGTGGAGATCGGCTATCCGCGGCGGGAGGGGACGACGGTCGAGCTGTTCAGCCGCGACCCTTCCGAGAAGGAGCGGGAGCTCTGGGAGGCGGCGGGCGCCCTCAAACGGCGCCTCGGCGCGCTCGGATATATGGTCTTATAGCATGGGTCTCTTCGACGTTGACAGAGCATTTTTTCCGCATCAAAAATCTTTCAAACCGAGCAAAAAATCGGCGGATACGCCGAATTGCCGACAGATGCGGACGACATATTCCGTGGCGGGCAGACTCTTTCCCTTCTCCCATAGAGAAACGGTATCCTGCGAGACGCCGAGTACTTGACCGAATTGTAACTGCGTCAGCTTCGCTTCCGAACGAATTTCGCGGAGTCTGCATGCAATATCCTGTTCCATACAATAATTTTACGAAAAAATCTCGTATTTCTTCTTGACATACGAGAAATTCTCGTATATAATTGTCTTGATTTCACCAACGAAAAAGGAGATCGTATGAAACGGGAATTGGTAATTCGTAGGGCGGCCGTACTTGCGGTGGCGGTGCTGTTGCTGGTCATTGCGTTGATTCTTCCGCGGACCGAGCGCTCCGTGGCGTTCGGCGCGGGGAACGGCACAAATGCAAAGGTTTCCAATATTGAGGAGGTTTCCGATCTGTTTGAAGCGCTTTCCAAGCAGATGGGGAAGGACAATTTTGCGGTCAATACCGTTGCGACCACTGCCGCACAAAAGAAAGCAAAGTATGAATCCATGACGATGCAAGAACGTTCCGCCTATTCGGTCAAGGTCAAGGCAAACGGAAACGGCTTGAAGATGTCGGTAAGCGCCTCCGCGCAGAGGGAACTCGATATCTACGTCACCCCCGAAGTAACGTATTATTCCTCCGCGATCACGATGTATTCCGCTTCGTCCGCGAGCATGGACGGAGAAAAGGAATCTTCGCACGCATATGTCTCTGTGCGAATCGGCATTTGCATCGAAGATGACAGGAAGCTGCTCAAAATCGATGAATACACGATGATCGATGACGGAAAAGCGCACATGGGAATGGAGCGCGTGCTCGGCAAGTGGGTAGATCTTGCGGATTCCGACGACGAGGCGGCCCAGATTCTATTGGAGGAGCTCATGTCTGTCAACGATGGAAATTTTGAGACTTTCGCGGTGATAGACAGGTATATAACGGAAAACTGCGATGATTTCAGAAAGACGGGCGATGAGTACAAGATGTCCGATTCGCTGTTTTCATCGTTTATGCGCGATATCCTCGCTGTTTCTGACGCTTCTTCCTATCTGAGTGCAGAACCGAAAGGGGAGTTCATCATCGATTTGAATTCTGCGGCGCGGCCGGTCATTACGATCGCCGTAAGCGATAGCGATGATTACGAAGAGGGGAGCGCCTATGCCTCGGCAAGCGTGTCCGAAGAAGATGTTTTGGAATTCAGCAATATCAATAATACGGTCGTAAAACTTCCGGACAAACTCGCGACGATATCCTTCGATGAATTTGCGGAAGCGATGGAAGAGAGTTTTGAGGAGGAGTGAGATGGATTTCGAAGAAACGAAAGAAGCGGTAGAGGTTTCCGCGAACGAAGAGAGCGTTGCCCGCGAAAGCGATGCGGCACAGACCCCGAAGGCGGAGGATGCTGTCCATGCGGCGGAGGGGAAGTCCGCGGAAAACAAGCGATTGCCGATTCCTGTACGGATGCGCATAGGCGCGATCGTGGCGATCGTCGGTCAAGTCGTCATACTGCTGTGCTATATTTTCCATATGGCAACGCTGTTCGAGACGCGTCTCGACCCCGTGTCCGCGCTCGACCTTATTTTGAACATCTTTTCATTCCGCGCCGCCAATGCGTATCGGTACATCGTAGGGTTTCTGTTCGGAATCGCATATTTTCTTATGTTTATTCCGCTTCTGAAACATCCGTTCCATGCCTTGCGGACAACGAAATTATTGCATTCCGAGGAAGAAAACATTATAAAGAAGTGCATGTTGAATTCTTTCAACGGCGCATTGGAAATGTTTTTGGTCTCGCTTTGCTATACCGTTCTCGCCTCGCTCTTTTCGGGCGCCGCGTTTTCTTTCATGACCTATCTGTGTATGGTTGTTGCGGGAACGGTCTACCTCGCACGCGAAATTTTTTCAATGCTCACTTTCCGCAAGACGCAGTTCCCCGCGATGTGCTTCCAGATCGGGAAGAACTTGCTTAGCGTGATCTGCTTGATGATCATTTTCGGCTACTTCCAAGTGGCGTATGCCGAAAGCGCGATCAACGGGTTTCGCATGCTGTTCAGCGGGAACATCGCCTTCGGAGGGGGCGCGGAGCAATTCGTTTACATCTTCTTTGCCCAACTGCTCCAAGCAATTCTCTATGTCGCACTCTTCTTCCGTTTCATTGTGGTGGCGTACCGTTTCTATTTCGGCACCGTCGATGTCCGCAGAAGCGCTTTCCGTGGCACATGGATCTTTATCGTCATATTTATGATCGTACAATTGATTTTCCAGACCTTCCTCTCGTTTGACGTGGAGCATTTCTCCCTCGCGATGATCGCGGATTGGTTTGTACAGGCGAAAAAATCGTTGGTCCCCATTTTCCTTTTGACGATGGGGTTGTGGGTCGTCGAAGCATTTTATTACGAACGGCGGGACGAAAAGAAGGCACAGCCTCAGCCGACGCCTGCCGCATAATCCTTACAAAGAAATAAGAAACGAAGCGCGCCGCGGCAAACTTGCCGCGGCGCGCCTGTTCGGTCGGAATTATTTTCGGATGAGGCTCTTCCCCGTCATCTCTTTCGGGATGGGCAAGCCCATCACTTCGAGGAGGGTGGGGGCGAGGTCGGCGAGGATGCCGTCGGTGCGGAGGGCGGCGTGCCTGTATTTCTCGGAGATGAGCACGACGGGCACGGGGTTGGTGGTGTGTGCGGTGAAGGGGGAGCCGTCCGCGTCGAGCATCTTGTCGGCGTTGCCGTGGTCGGCGGTGAGGAGGGCGCTCCCGCCCATCGAGAGGATGCGATCGACAACCCTCTTCACGCATTCGTCCACGGTGTGCACCGCCTTGACGGCGGCGGGGATGACGCCCGTGTGTCCCACCATGTCGCAGTTGGCGAAGTTCAGAATCATCACGTCGTATTCGCCCGTGGAGAGTTCTGCGAGCACCCGTTCGGTGACCTCGGGCGCGGACATCTCGGGTTGCAGATCGTATGTCGCGACCTTGGGAGAATTGATGAGGACGCGCACCTCGTTCTCATTGGGCTGTTCCACGCCGCCGTTGAAGAAGAAGGTGACGTGCGCGTACTTCTCCGTCTCGGCGATGCGCAGTTGCTTTTTCCCGCATTTTGCGAGATATTCGCCGAGCGTGTTCTCCATGCTCTGTTTGGGGAAGGCGATCTCCACGCCCTCGAATTGCGCGTCGTACACGGTGAAGCAGACGTACACGGGGTGGAGGAAGCCCGTCTTTCTCTCGAACGCCGTGCCCTTCGGCACCACGAATTGGGGCTGGGAGAAGGCGCGCGTGATCTCGCGGGCGCGGTCGGGACGGAAGTTGAAGAAGATGATGCTGTCTCCCTCTCCGACGAGCGCAACGGGCTTGCCGTGTTCGCAGATGTTGGTGGGGAGGACGAACTCGTCGGTCACGCCCGCCGCATAGGAGGCTTCGAGCGCCGCGACGGGGTCCTCCGCATGGACGCCCGTGCCGAGGGTGA
>CANPXX010000027.1 GCA_947587085.1 uncultured Clostridia bacterium
GGCACACGAGAGCTGACCTTAAAAGAATTGGAAGAAGAATTGAGTTCGGATTTGGATGGAGCAACTCCACCAAAAAACAGGGATGCCGTTCGGCATCCCTGTTTTTTGGTGGAAAGGAATTTTCGGAAAAACGCTTGACAGGATGGAAAGAAAAGTTTATAATGTAAGAAAAGTAATACTTTTAGGAGAAAATATTATGGACAACTTTCCCGAAGGCAAATATCTTGCGACCGTGAAGATCGGTCCAAAGGGGCAGATCGTCATTCCGAAGGAGGTGCGCGATATGTTCTCCCTCGCTTCGGGCGACGCGCTCCTTCTCATGGCAGATAAACATCAAGGCATCGCCCTGCAACCGTTTTCGTATGCGGAGTCCTTCTGGAATGCCGTGAAGCAAGTCAAGGAGGAGAAATGAAAGAAATGAACTCGTACGCGCTCGAAGCCCAAGCCTTGAAAAAGGACTATCCGCACTTTATGCTCGGACCGCTTTCCTTCTCGATCGAAGCGGGAACGATCGCGGGGCTCATCGGGAGGAACGGCGCGGGGAAAAGCACGACGCTCAAATCCATCATGCGGCTCATTTCGTCCGAGGGGACGGTCAAAGTGTTCGGCAAAGACTTTTCGGAGGATGAAGGCGCGGTCAAAGAGCTGATCGGCTATGTCGGCGGCGGGTTTCGTTTCTATCCGAATAGATCTCTCTCTGCCATAGCAAAGGCGGTCGCAGGGTTTTATCCGCATTGGGACGGGGAGGGCTTCAAGCGCATTTGCGAAGCGTACGAGCTCGTCCTTTCCAAAAAGGTGCGCGAGCTCTCCGAGGGCATGAAGATCAAGTTTTCGCTTGCGCTCGCTCTCTCCCACGGGGCGAAGCTTCTCCTTTTGGACGAGCCGACGAGCGGGCTCGACCCGCTTTCCCGCGAGGACTTCTGCGATACCCTCCTCGCCCTCAAAGAACAGGGCGTCACCGTATTGTTTTCCACACACATAACCTCCGATCTCATGCGCGTCGCCGATCGAATTCTCTATTTATCGGAGGGAGCTCTCCTTGCGGACGAACCGCTCGAGACCCTGATGAAGCGGTATCGTATCGCCATGTTCTCCTCCGCGGAGGAGGCGGCCTCGGCACAGGCGGTCGGCGTAAAGAGGGTAAAGGATGGGTTCGAAGGGCTCATCGCGGGACGGGAAGGGCGGGAAGCCACCCTCGACGAGATCATGATTCACCTCGAATGGGGGAAGGGGGAGGCGAAATGAAGGCGCTTTTGAGAAAGGAATTTTCCCTCTGTCTGCACCCGACGGCAGTTCTTTTCCTGCTGTTTTCGGCGCTCGTCCTTGTGCCGAACTACCCCTATGAAGTGATCTTCTTCTTTTCGGGGCTGTCCGTTTTCTTCATCGCTTTGACGGCGCGGGAGAACGGCGATTTGGCGTTTACCTGTTCGCTCCCCATAGAGAAGAAGGAGGTCCCGCTCGCCCGCATATCTGCCGCCGCAATGTTGCAATGCGCGCTCTTGCTCTTGACCGCCCTTTGCATCGCCATAAAGCAGACGGCGTTCCCCGAAGAACTGCTCGTCAACCTTGCGGGCAACAGCGCGAATCTCGCCTTCTGCGGGTTCGGCGCAATGTTGTTGGGCGCATTCAACCTCACGTTTTTCCCCTTGCACTTCTCGCGTCCGACTACTGTCGGCGTGCCGTTTTTGGTTTCGTCGGCGGTGCAGTTCGTCCTCATCGGCATTCTGGTCGCGGTCAGACACGCTCCGTTTTACGCGCCCATCGCTTCGCCCGATCCCGCACATTCCGGTGTGAAACTCGCCGTCCTGTTCGTCGGGCTGGCTCTGTATGGCGCCATGACCGCGATCGCCATGCGGCTCTCCATGAAAAGGTTTGAAAGGGTAGACCTATGACCGCGCCGAACAAAGTTAGGACCGCCGAGGGAAGATTCCCTCGGCGGTCCGCCTTTCGGAAAAATTTGTTGTCTGCATCCGAAGCCGTCAGGCGTCCGTGAGCTTGACGAATCCGTTTTCGTTCATTGTGCGCTCCAACCGCGCGGGGAGGTCCATCGAGCGGAAGAAGAGGACGAGCCGTCCCGCGAGCCATGCGAAGATGAGAATCTCCGAGAGGATGCAACAGAGAATCTTCCACACGGGGTGCATGCGCTTCCAAAGCGACGGACCGCGCCCGATGTCGCCTTCGACGGTATCGCCCTCGACCGCCGCCCGATACACATAGTCGCCGTATACGTAGCTTCTGCACAGGACGATCTCGGTGCGGGGACGCCCCATGTCGATCGTTCGGTTGTCCTTCTCCGTCCGCAGGACGAACTTGCCGTGCTCCCGCCCGACGACGCTCGTCCTCGGCGCGATCAGGATGTACACGGCGCATAGGGCGATGAAGCATCCGACGCCGATACCCGAATAGGCGTTGAAGATATGGACGACGCCCGTCTCCGATTGCAGGTTGAGGAGAGTCATCTGCGTGGTGAGAATGGCGATGAACGCGACGCAGAGGTCGATGATCTTGATGTCGCGATAGAAGTGTCCCTTGTCTTTGGTGCGGAACAGCCCCGCGAGCGCGAAGCCGAGTTCGCAGAAGGAGATGAAGGCGACAAGAAGGGAGTAGACCATCCCGTTGTTGCGGATTCTGCGCTCGATCCAGAACATGCGGCACATGAAGCCCACATAGACGGCGCTCGCCGCGCCCAAGAAGATCGCGATGAGACGGTTCCTTTGCAGGAAGGTGCGCCGTTCGGACTTGATGCCCAAGATACATTCCGCCTTCGCGAGCAGAATCGCGAGGGTGTAGACCGCGATGCTGACCAAGTTGTAGTCCGTAAAGAGACCGACGAGGAGTTTGCCGCAGGCGAGCGCTGCCGAAAAGCAGAGCCCAATCGTCGCTTTTAAGACGATCTTTTTCTCTTGCGGCAACGCGGCGTAACGGCGGATGGGACCTCGCATGTTCCGTTCTCCTTGGACAGTTTATAAGATCTCGGTCTTTAACAGGTCGTTTCCCTTTTCGAGCAGATCGGCGAGCTGTTCTTCCGTCTGATCGATCGCGGGCAGGACCTGCTTTGTCTTTTTGGCGACGATTTTCCCGTAAATGAAGTAGTTCGCGATGCAAAGCCCCAGCCCCAAGGCGCCGAGCACGGCGCCGCCGATGAGGGCGGGAACGGCGGTTTGGAGCAGGCAGAGGCACATCCCGCCGCCGAACACGAGCGCCGCAAAGATGCCGAAGAGGTAGCCGAAGAGTTCGGCGCCCATCCGTTCCGACCGTTTCAGCCCGTCGATCGCGCCGAGCGTCTCCTCGGCTTGCCGCTGTAATTTGTTGAGTTCCTGTTTGTGCGGCTGTTTCCTGTCCCGTTTGAGGGAGAGCGTCGCGGTGCCGACGGGGGAGACGGAAACGCCCGCCACCTCCCAGCCGAACGCCTCGTATACGTCCATCGCCCTCGTCTGGTCCTTTGCCTTGACGGTCACCGTCTTGTACTCATAGGATACGAAATCTTTGTCTTGCATGGGTTTATCCTCCTGTGAATTTGCGTCTCCGACGTTCCCGACGCGCGTTTCGGTTGACTTTTTCGCGAGACAAGTGTATCATATACCATTGTCGGGGGAAATGCAACCGTCCGAAGGGGCGGAGAAACACCGAGGCGGAAAGTGTCCGCCGAAATGAAACAAAACAGGAGAGTTTGTATCATGGAATACGCGCCCGAGGAATACACCAGACACTATATCGTGCAGGCGCTCTTCAAATTGATGGGCGAATACGAGTACGAAAAGATCGGCGTCACCGACATCGCGCGCAAGGCGGGCGTGGGCAGGGCGACCTTTTACCGCTATTTCAAGCGCAAAGAGGACGTGATCGAATTTTACTTCTCGCATAACGCAAAGGAGTTCCTGTTCGAACAGCGGTACTATCCGCGGTGCAGGGAGGACTACAAGGCGATCGTACGGGAGGTGTTCGTCCGCTTCCGCGAAAATAAGGAGCGCTTTCTCCTCATCCGTCGGGCGCACCTCGAATATCTCTATCTCGATTTTCTCAACCGCAATTTCTCCGCCATGTTCCGCAAAGAGTACGAGGACGTCGGCGCATACGCGCCCTATCTGTATGCGGGCATGGTGTTCAACGTGTCGATGCGATGGCTCGAGCGCGACTGTGCGGACGCGATCGACGAGCTCGCCGAAACGATGATCGACGCCATCTATTTTAAGCCGTGATTTAAGCCGTGAGCGGCGTTGTGAAAAAATTTTCGAAGAATCGCCCGCGGGCTATGCTCAGTAGTTGACAAACGGCGCGGGATACGGTATAATAGAGCCGACAATGTCGGATTCTGCCCCAAAGGGCGAAACGGCTCCGTCATATCGAAAAAAAGAAGGAGGCTGAAACCAATGCACACATGGACCAGCCTGCTCCTTGCGATGGATACCGGTCTCGCAGTCGGGCTCATCGTGGCCGCCCTCGTTGTGGGCGCCGCGGGTGCCGTCGTCGCGACCTGGTTGATTCTGAAACACGTTTCCAAAAAGAAGTCGGAAAAGCGGCTTGACGAGACGTCTCGGCGCGTCGAAGAGATGATCGCGGACGCGCAAGCGGAAAGCAAGCGATTGAAGAAGGAAGCAATCTTAGAATCCAAGGAACAGGAACTCAAACGCAGAAACGAATTCGAACAGGAGATGAAGGAGAAGCGCAGCGAACAGCAGCGCATCGAATCCCGTCTCAACCGGCAGGAGGACCTGCTCGAAAAGAGGGAGACAGAGATCTCCCGCAAAGAGCAGTCGCTCGAAGCGCAGAAGAACAACCTCAACCAAAAGCTCGACGAGGTGAACAAGAAGCAGGAGCAGGTCTCCCATCAGCATGAACTGATGGTGCAGGAGCTCGAGCGCGTCGCCCAGCTCACCAAGGAAGAGGCGAAGCAACAGCTCACCGACGAGATTCTCGACGAGACCCGCCGCGACCTTGCGGTGCAGGTCCGCAACCTCGAACAGCAGGCGAAGGAGGAAGCCGAGCTCAACGCGAAGAACGTCATCTCTCTCGCCATCCAGCGTTGCGCCTCCGATCATGCGTCGGAGACGACGGTCTCCGTAGTCGCCCTTCCCAACGACGACATGAAGGCGCGCATCATCGGCAGAGAGGGGCGCAACATCCGCGCCATCGAGAACGCGACGGGCATCGAGCTCATCATCGACGATACGCCCGAAGTCGTCATCCTCTCGGGTTTCGACCCCGTCCGCCGCGAGATCGCCCGCCTCACGCTCGAGCGGCTGATCGCCGACGGGCGCATCCACCCCGCCCGCATCGAGGAGACGGTGGAGAAGGTCACCAAGGAACTCGAACAGCAGATCAAGGCGGCGGGCGAGAACGCCATGTTCGAAGTCGGCATCTTCGGTCTGCACCCCGAGATCATCAAACTCATAGGCAGACTCAAATTCCGCACGAGCTACGGGCAGAACGTCTACCGCCACTCCATCGAGGTGGCACAGCTCGCGGGGCTCATGGCGCAGGAGCTGGGGCTGGACGTCAACTTCGCAAAGCGCGCGGGACTCCTGCACGACATCGGCAAGGCGGTCGATCATGAGCAGGAGGGGACGCATATCCAGATCGGCGCGGACCTTGCGAAGAAGTACAAGGAAAACGCGATGATCGTGAACGCCATCATGGCGCACCACGGCGATGTGGAACCCAAGACCATCGAGGCGGTGCTCGTACAGGCGGCGGACGCCATCTCGGGCGCGCGCCCGGGTGCGAGACGGGAGACGGGGAGCAACTACGTCAAGCGTCTCGAAAAGCTCGAGGAGATCGCGTCGAGCTTCCACGGCGTGGACAAGAGCTATGCCATACAGGCGGGCAGGGAGGTGCGCGTCATCGTCAAGCCCGACCAAGTGGACGACGCAAAGGCGCTCTTCCTCGCCAAGGACATTGCGAAGAAGATCGAGAGCGAGCTCGAATATCCCGGGCAGATCAAGGTAAACGTCATTCGCGAATTCCGCAGCGTGGAATACGCGAAGTAATCGAAAAGAGCAGGGGAGCGCGGCGCAACGAAAGTTGCGCCGCGCTCTTTGTTTTTGCCCGTGGTTGTATTCTGTCATGTTGCCCCGCCCGCACGTTCTTTATTGTCTAAGGGCGGCACGAGGCGCTTTGCGTCGAAGTAGCGGAGGCAAAGCCGCTTCTTTTTGTCATGTTGAGCGGAGGCGAAGCCGAAGTCGAAACATCTCTACCTTAAAGTCCATAAAAAAACGCGAAACCGCGTTTCTCGGGCGGGGGGATCCGAAGAAGCGGGGCGCTATGAAGGGGGTCAATTCCCAAAAGGAAGAAGAAAGCGCGGGGGCAAGAAAGGGAGCAAGTAAGGGCGCAAGCAAGAAGGCAAGAAAGGAAGCAAGAAATGGCGCAAGCAAAAATCGGCGGGAGGCTGGTTCAATTACGGAGGAGGCTGGTTCAATTACGGAGGAGGGGAATGGTATTGACGATGCAAGAGACGGAAGATTTGATCGCCCCGGGGAGTTTGCGGTAGTTGAGGATGAGTTCGCTCTCCTGCGGGGTGAGGGTCATGGGGGTCTCGTCCTCGGCGAAGAACTGCGACAAGCTCACGCCGAGCGTATCGCACATCAATTCGAGGTGTTTGACCGAGGGGACCGTGCCGCGGGAAAAGGTATTTGCGAGCGTAGATTGGTTGATTCCCGAGAGTTCCGCAAGGCGATAGACGCTCAGGTTTCGTTCCAGCCGAAGGCGATTTAGCTTGCCGATGACATCCATTACAATGAGGCTCCTCCTTGAACCATAATTTTACTACAAATTTTAACCACAAATTATTAAAATTGAGTTGACAACATAGTTAAATTTAACTATAATGTGATGTGAAGTGACAGAATTCGAGCTCAAAACCTACCAAAATTGAGCGAGAATCGACATTTGGCAACAACCTGCGGCACAAGGATTCATTCAAAATCGGAGGGGAGGGAGAAGATGAATCAGAAGTCCAGAAGAATCACGATCACAGTTCTTGCGATCGCGCTTGCATTGGTTCTGACGGCGGGTCTTTGCACCTTTTTTGTGAAACGCACGCATCACGCGGGCGAGGCGGTCCTCGGCGAGGAGGACTTCGAATACGGCTATGCCTCGTCGCTCGCCTATGGGGCGGACACGGAGGAGACGAGCGAAGGCGCGTACGGCTGGGGATATCAGCCATCAAAAGAGGCGGCGGAATACGCCTACATCACAAAGATCGACCACACCAAACTCCAAGATCTTTTGAATGAGGGCGTGACGAAGCTCGTCCTCAACATTCCCACCGAGCATAACGGCGTGCCCGTGAAGTTTATCAAACAAGACGCGTTCGCCGACTGCACGATGACGATCGTCGATATCCATATGCCCCTCTCGGTATATTGGGAGATCAATAAGAGCACCCGCTTTACGCTCAACAATCAATTCGCATTCGCGCGCGCGGACGGTGAAACGGCGACGTTCACCGCCTTTGAGGCGCAGTCGGGAACGGGTGCGGATAAACAACCCATCACCACCCTCGTTCTTCCCTCCAACGTATGGATCAACGAGGACGACGACAATGTAATGGACGACGACGAGCCCCGCTACCGCTACACCGAGTACCTCTTCGAGGGTGAATCGAACACGGTGTATACCAATCTCGTCGTCATGCCCGACGTCGTGAACATCTTCAACGGCAAGGGGGACGACAGCCCCAAGATGCAGGGCGGGCTTCTCTCCAAATCCAAGAACTTGAAGAGCGTGTACTTCTGCACGGGCAGGTCGGAAGTTCTGCACCTCTATCCTCTCACCTTTGAAAACTGCACCTCTCTCACCGAAATTTCCCTCTCCGCGGGCGTCTATCTGGAGGACGGCGCGCGCGTGTTCCAAGGAAGTTCCGCGCTCGAAAAATTTACGATCGCCGAGGAGAAGTCGGCTTCCGCGCCCCTCTTTTATACAGTGGGCGCAGACGGCGCACTCTATACCAACGATTACGCATATACCCATTTCTCGCAGAGCAATATGGAAAAGTACTACGAGTGGTGGAAGAAGGGCAACCCCGCATCGGGCTATGAGAGCGAGATCTCGCCCTCCAAGGCGTATGACAGCGAATTGCAAATCGAAGAGAAAAGGCTGGAAGAGGACAACTCCGAAACCAAGACGCATAACGATTTTTTGGGCGACAGCAGTTCATCTTCTTCCGATGATGTGATGTATTACGCGAAAGGGTCGAGCGGTCGTTACAATAGCGGCATCGGAATTCCCGCGGGGAGCTACGTGTTTGACTTCAATGACGGCTCTTCTACGGCGGACGATTTTGAAAAGGGAAGCGAGGTCGGCAATTATCAGACAGGCGCGAATTTTCAATCGCGTTCCGTGGACGGCACATTTAATTCCTCGCTTACGGTAGACTTTAATAACATTAAGTTGACAGCGAGTGATAGTGGAGCTACCGTTGATAAGACGGCGCGCTATTTCCGTTCTGAGGGAGGGAAAACATATACGTTTGCAACGCAAATAAAGAAAGCGCGCTCCATTACCGTTGAGGTTCCGTTTCAGTTTACATTGACAGCATATTTTGTTCGGAAAACCGACGATACATCAACTTCTACTACGCTGGGTCTTTATAAAGGTTGGGATACAAAAAAACAGAGTGGTACATTGGTCGGCAGCAAGTTGACAAATGCACCCAGAGCGAACGCTGGCAACGTGAGCAATAGTGATTTTACCGATTTATCGACCGGTTTGCTTGAAAGCGAGAATTTGTCTGCAAATACGAAGTACACAATCGCCGAGGATGGTAGTACGGGATTATTCCGTCTCTTTGCGCTCGTCATCACGCCGTCCGAAAAGCAGACTGCCGATCGGCTCGTCATCGAGCAGGCGCTCCAAACCGATCCGGGCGAGGAAAATTGGGGGACGCTCACCGAGGACGATTGGGAGGTGGTCCAAAACGATTCCCTCCTTTTGAGCGTGAGCAGAAACGGAGGACGAATCGTCGATCGGCGGCATCCGACACTGTTTGTCGAGGAGGGAAAAGAACTTCTTTTCCGCATGAGACTGCTCACCGCGGCGGGAGAGCCCATCAGGTCGCAGACGGTCACAGGGTCTATCAAGGCGGTCGACGGCGAGAAAATGTATAGTTCATACGTCGTATTCCAAAAGGTGAGAAACATCAACGAAGACGGGTATTACACGTTCACGCTCTCTTTCGGAAGTTACGCATACAATTGGGATGCGCTCTCGCGCAAGCCAAAGGTCGCCGTGATAGAGTTCACCACGGACGGAATTACAAAGAAGCTCTATTTCAACTTCACCGCGGCGGCGGGGATGGACCAAAGCAAGATCCCCAACCCCGATAAGTTTGCGTCGGGGGCGGCGGAGACGACGCCGATGTATCTTCCCCTCGTCGATGAGAGAGCGGGGCGCTATCAGACTCTCGTCTCCATGCCCGCAAAGGCGAAGAATGCCGATACCTCCGAAAGCGAGTATGTCAACTTTTTCGATTTCGACTACCGCGAGACGGTGGAAATAGGACCCAACGCCTTCCAGAATACCTACATCACGGTCATCGATATCCCCGACCGCATCGCGAAGATCGGGGCTTCGGCGTTCCGCTTCTCGGAGAGGTTGCAGACCGTCTATCTGCCCGACAAGACGGAGATCGCCCTCAACGCCTTCGGACAGGAGGCAGATGCGGACACCGTGAATAAGACAGTATTCACGGCGGGCAAGAAGAATTTCTTCCTCATCGCCCCGTCGCGCGCTTCCTACGAGATGTATATGGAGGCGTCGGAAGATAGCGGAGACGACAACTACAACACGTTCCCCATTCACGTCGAGGCGGAGGTGCAGGGCTTCGACAAGCGGGCGGGCGACAGCGGCCGCGGCAAGGACGCGAGCTACGACTATACGCCCTACCTCACCTATGAAATTTCCGTCAACTTTTTAACGTATGACGGCGATACGATCACGGGGACGGAGACGCGCTCCTTCCTCTATGGCAAAGATGCCCGCTTTGTAAAGGCGACCGCGACGACGGAATGGGCGGTTTACGACGATCTGTACGACAACAACGCCCCCGTCTATTTCGGCTACATCAGCGACGGCAAGGTGCAACAGATCAACACGCTTCCCACCGACATTCCTTGGTCGGTCGCCGCGAACGGGTGGTATTACGATGAAGACGCCGCCTTCCCCGAGGGAGATTGGTACTTCGGCGAAACGGAAGTCTTTATCAAGGAGAGCGCGGAGAAGGACATCGCGGAGATGCTTACCGACTTTTTCGACGGCAATGTGTCTGGTACGGCGGTCAATGGGTTTAGCTTCGAGAACCGTGCGCAGATCCACTATGCAGAGGTGTACAGCACGACGAGTGACATGAAAGGCGTCACCCAAACGGGCAAGGACGCGGGCGATCTTCGCCATGCGATCACCGAAAAGTCGATTGAGAACGGCGAGGACGATCCGAAATGGGTTTGGGACGAAAAGGCGCATGAAGGTTTAGGCGCCATATATGAAACGCACAGCACCATGCCGTTCTCCGTCATACTGAGGAGCAAGTCGCAAGCGCCTGACACCAAGATCGCCCTCGAAGTGCCCGATTTCCAGCGCATCGGCGAGGTCACCCTCGACAATGAGGTGATCAACATATTGGAGAGGGGTCCCGAAGTGAACGATAGCTGGAAAGTCCCCCAGCTCACCGTCACGTTCGATTTCAACGGGTTCGCCCCGAGCCGTATCTTTGAAGGGTTCAACAGCTCTGCGATGAAAGTCACCTATCTGACCGAGTACTCGTATAATACGGGGATAAAAGATGAGAGGGGCTATGACATCTGGGGGAGTGGTTGGGCGAGCAACGACCCCGCAGATCCGTACACCGGCGAATGTAACTTTGATGCGTGGAGCTATCACGGTGTGCCTTACAATACAGGGACTTACCTCATCAAGGTCACCCTCAATGAGGCGCTCGGCGACTATCAATATGTATGGGGCGGCGATTACAACGGCGTGCACGTCAACGCAAACGACACGAGCGCGAAATACTTCCTGCTCTATATCCAAACGCGCAATGTCCATGTTTCGGGCACCCCCACCTATGTGCCCTATACGGGAGAGGAGTGGGATATCTTTGCAAACAACCCCTATTACGGGGCGGGTTATAGCATTGTAAAAAGTGATTTGGTGAGAGACGAAAGCGGCAACCCGATCGTGGGCTCGTTCGGTCCTAACGGTCTCCCGTGCGGCGCGGGCGCCTACACTGTTTACCTGGGCACCTACGACCCGAAATACAGCGGTAGCAGCGATTCAGGGTACAACCTTGCATTCGTGGGGAACGGGATCAAAGGGACCTCGGTTGAAATAACACTCTATATCGTCGATGAGCCGATCTACGATTCGTACGAATACGGAACGTATGATGAACCGCACGGCGACAGGCACACGACCGTCTTCGAGGCGCCGATGGCGCAGATCGAAGATCACGCGAATTCGTTCGTCTACAACGGTGCGCCGATCTCGCTTGAAGATGTGTTCAACCAACACTTTGTGGAAAGCGCCACGGAGTACTCCATTACAAGGAACGGCGTCCACGTCACCGAGATCAAGGACGTCGGCACCTATGTGGTGACCGTTAAGCCCGCCGAGGGCTACATCTGGTGGCGAGGGGAAGAGGTCGACCACTACGTGTATTTGGCTTGGGATTGGTCGGGGTATATACACGACGGTTGGAAGTTAGACGAGTTTTGGGAGAGCTTGGACGGTAGCGGCAAATACGATGCCGACCCCGATAAGTATGATAAGTATTACGAGGAGTTCAAGACGGCGACGCTCACGTTTGAGTTCACCGTTGACCCGAGACCCATCTCCGTTCCGCAGGATTCCTTCGTGCCCGTGGGCGTCGACCCGCCCTATATCTTCGCCGCGCCCATCGGCGGCGACTACGAGGTCGTGGGCTACCATTTGCACGACTTCGAGACGGGCGAAATTCCCAAGGCGAGCGAGTCGGCGCAGTGGAGTTCCGTCATCATCGAATCGGGCGTGTACGACGTTCTTCTCCGCCTCACCGACCCCGTAAACTGCACGTGGTATCCCGATGCGGGCGAGCCGCACGGCGGCAACTACTATCAGACCGCGCGCCTGTATGCGAGCTTCGACCGCGAGAAAGCGTACGCCGTCATGAACGACGATCTCGGCACCGTCACGGGCGCAAGCGGCGCGGAGAGCTGGGTGACCCTCACGAGGACGTACGACGGCGAGCCGCTCGTCGCCGACTTAAATGTCGGGAATGTCTTAGCTACGCTCTTCAAGTCCGCGCCGACTGCGGAAGAGGTGCGCATCGCCATCTACAAACTTTCCGCCGCACCCGTCGGCATCGGCGGCTTCGTCGGCGAAGAGGCGTATGCCATCGAGGACGCGGGCTACTACGGCGTGATCGTCACCCTCAACGACCCGTTCGTCTATGCGGGTACGGGCGCGACTGCCGCGTACTACCTCGTGCACATCGAGGAGGCAGAGATCGGGAGGAACACGGGCAGCTCCTTCGAGTGGGAGCGCGAACACCTGTTCCGCGCGGACGATGAGGGCATCGAACTCAAATTGCCCGACGACTCCACGGCTTCCGATTACCCGCTCACCCTCGTCTCGCCCGCAAGGAACGGCGTCACCGTCACCTATCACCTCGAAACACACGAGGAGAAGGACCACGACCCCGACCTCATCGAAGCGAATTTGGCGAGCCTCCGCGCGGGGGAGGACCCGTTCGAGGGCGATTGGTACGAGTATTCCGAGGAAAAGCTGAGGGTGAAAAACCCGCTCGGCTACTGCGTCTACGTCAAGGTGGAAGCCCCCAACCATGAGACGTATTACGACTATATCTCCCTCCACATCTTCCACGAGGAGCTCAAGATCACGCTCAGAACAGACGTCGGGAGCAGTGTTCCCTATGGCGACAGCGTGCACACACAGGCGGCTCTTCGCACCGCGGTGTTCGACGCCATCGAGAGCATCACCGTTTCGGGCAACGACGGCGATCTCGGCGGCAGGGAGAACATGAAGGACGACTTTACCCAAGACTACTTCTTCTTCTACTTCATGAAGGACGGCAAGGAGTACGACATAGAGGAGAGCGAGGAGACCTATCTCGACGTCGGCACGTACGACCTCTATGTGCGGTACAGCGGACCCGTCCTCGGAACGGCGGAGGAGACGACCCGCTTCATCCGCTTCAGCTGGGAGGGCGGCAGACCGCAGTTCACCATCACCGCGCGCGAGCTCACCCTCGACCTCGGCGCGATCGCGGGACATACCTATCTCGATATGCCCGCCTCGCCGTGGTACGAACATCAGATCGTCACCTATAAGGGCGCCGAGGAGAACGCCATCGTCACAAGAGACGGCACGAAGGACGACCCGCAGATCTCCATTCTCTTCGAGAAGGACGGGGAGAGCTATCCGTCGCTCAACGCCATCTCTTCGGCGGGGACGTACACCGTGCGGGCGGTCTGCGGAAATCCCAATTACGCCGTGCGCCTCGCCGAGGCGTACACCTACACCGTCGCGCCGAGGACGCTCACGGTGGAGGCGTTCCCGTCCGTTCCCTACGACGGGACCGAGCACAAGCCGACGGTCGTCTTTGGCGGACTTCCCGAGCATGTCGTCCTCCTCGAAACGGATTACACGCTCTCCTTCGTGCCGCCCGCGGGCGTGGCGCTCGGCGAGAACGGTCTGCCGCTCGCGGCGGGGAGCTATCAGGCGACGGTGACGTTGAATTCGAACAACTACGCCTTTGCGGAGGGGAGCTCGTACACCGCGGCGTTCGTCATCGAGTACACTTCGCTCGACCTGCCATACCTGTCGCCGACCTCCTTCCCGTACACGGGAGAGGACCTTCGCGGCGATGTGACCGCCGCCCTCGGCAACTACATTCCCGCCGCCATGACCGTCTCCTTCTTCACCACAGACGACGGAACGGGCACCGCGCTCGAGCGGGTCGTCGATGCGGGGACGTACTTCGTCAAGCTCACCCTCACGGACGGCAACTACCGATGGAAGGACGCTTCGGAGATCTTCCTGTCCTTCACCGTCTCCCGCCGCACACAGCCGTCGCTCACCCTCACCGCGTCCGACGCGGAGGCAACGTACGGCGATTCGGGCGACGCCCTTCGTCCCGCCGTGAGCGGGGTGCCGCAGGGCTTCGACGTCTCCTACCTCTACACCTACGAGGGCGTGGACGGGACGGAATACGCGCGCTCCGACAACGCGCCCGTCAACGTCGGCAAATACCTCGTCACCATTACCGTCGTCTATGCGGGCGGCGTGAACGATGAACCGTTTACCGCCACGGCGACGGCGCACCTCACCATTCTTGCACGCGCGCTCACCTTCTCCCTCGACCCTGCGGAGGGCGCGGGAGGGCTCATAGGCGCGGTGTTCAAGGACGGGAGCGGCAACGCGGTCGCCCTTGCCGCAACCGATTATTCCTTCGCCTACTCCTTCGGCGGGACGGCGGTGGAGAGCATGACGAAGGCGGGCGAGTATACCGTCACCGTCACCCTCATAGGCGAGGCGGCGGTCAACAACCGCCTCGTGAATGCGACCGCTGTCTACACGCTCACACAGGACCTCTCGGGCGATGTCGGCGGCGGAGACGTCGGCGGCGGTGATGTCGGCGGAGACGTTGGCGGAGGGGATGAAGGCGGCGAAGTCGGAGATGACTTCGATGTGGGCGCCGCGATCGTCCTCATGGGCGTACAGGTCATTCTGCTCGCGGTCGTGTTCGGCCTCGCCGTGCGGAAAAAAAGAACGGAAAGCGTAAATGCTGAGGAGGGAAACTGACATGAAACAGTTGAATGCGTCATTCTTCGGACTGGAACTGTCTGTGAGCAACGATACGCTCATGACCATTCTCTTGATCGTCGAGGCGGTGATCTGCGTGCTGTTGGTGGCGCTCATGATCTATGTACTGCACCGCAAAAAACCGACGGAAGCACAGCAGGAGCTCGCCGCGGCGGAGCCCGAACCCGAGCCTGTCCCTGAACCTGTTCCCGAACCCGAACCCGTTCGCGAATCCGTGCCTGTGCCCGTTCCCGTGATCGTCGCCGAGCCCGAGGAGGAGTACGAATGGCGGGCTGTGAAGAGCTTTATGGCAAGGTATATCCTTTCGGACGACGATGTGAAGGGGCGGTACGGCAACCTCAAAAACATTGCGCTCGGGTACGAGAGGATTCGTACGCGCGTCAGCTTCAAGCGAGAGTCCTTCTTCCACAGAAGGGAGGCGCTCCTTCGGTTCTTCTTCCGCGGCAAGACGCTCTGCCTCTGCCTCGCCCTCGACCCCGCACAGTTTGAGGGGACAAAATATCACGTCGAGGACCTCTCTGAATTGCCCTCCTATGCGGATACACCCTGCATGATCCGCCTCACGGGCAGCCGAAAAGAGAAGCATGCGGCGGAGCTCATCGGCATGGTCATGGAGGCGTACGGCATTCCCGCTGTGGAGCGTCCCGCCGAAGATTACTATCTCCCCGTGCAGTCCGAAGCCGAACTCATCGAGGCGGGGCTCATCAAGATGGTCAAGGTGCGCCGCGATCCCAACGCGTTCGCCCATATGTCGGAGGGGACGGAAGCGGCAGTCCATCGGGAGGTCGCCGCGGCAGAGCCCGAGCCTGTTCCCGAACCTGCGCCCGTGCCCGTGATCGTCGCCGAGCCCGAGGAGTACGAGTGGCGGGCTGTAAAGAGCTTTATGGCAAGGTGTATCCTTGCGGACGACGAAGTGAAGGGGCGGTACGGCAACCTCAAAAACATTGCGCTCGGGTATGAGAGACTTCGCTCGCACCTCAGCTTCAAGCGCGAATCCTTCTACCATGGGAGGGAGGCTCTCCTGCGGCTGTTCTTCCGCGGCAAGACGCTCTGCATCTGCCTCGCCCTCGACCCCGCACAGTTCGAGGGGACCAAATATCACGTGGAGGATCTCTCCGAATTGCCCTCCTATGCAGATACGCCGTGCATGCTCCGCATCACGGGCAGCCGCAAAGAAAAGCATGCGGCAGAGCTCATCGGCATGGTCATGGAGGCGTACGGCATTCCCGCTGTGGAGCGTCCCGCCGAGGAGGATTCCCTCCCCGTGCAGTCGGAAGCCGAACTCATCGAGGCGGGGCTCATCAAGATGGTAAAGACGCGCCGCAGTTCCTCCGTGTTCGTCCAAAAGGAGGAAGGCGCGGAAGAGGGCAAGCACGAATGAAAAAGCCGCCCGCGTCGGGCGCTTTGCACGGCGCCAGAGAAGCGTAGCGGCATATCCATCCGAAAAGAAAAGGCAACGGAATTCCCGTTGCCTTTTATGGTCTCACTCGATGGCTTTGAGCGATTCGTTCATGTGGATGCGGACGATGCGCCTACGGAGGAGCACGGTCACGGCGAACACGAAGAAGAGGGAGAGGAGGGGCGCGACGAGCCAGACGTACCAGCCGATGCCGGGGATGGACCCGAACCCCATCACTTCAAAGACGAACAGGCAGAGCAAGCACCCCGCGGGCACGCCGAGGGCAATGCCGATGGCGCTCGTCAGATAGACTTCGCGGTAGATGTAGCCCGTCACCTCGTTATCGTAATATCCGAGCACCATGAGGGTGGCGAGTTCGCGGTTGCGTTCGCTGATGTTGATATTGGTGAGCGTGTACACGACGACAAAGTTGAGGAGCGCCGCGAAGAGGAGGACGATGATGGCGACGCCGATCATCGCCGCCGTGCCGATCTCCTGAAAGATACAGCAATCGAGGACGGCGAGCCCTGCGAGCACGAGCGCCGTGGAGCACATCACGGAGACGACCGTCATCAAGAAGCGCGTCTTGAAGCGGAGCACGTTGCGCAGGGTGGACTTGTGCTTGAAGGAGAGCCTATTCCAGAGGAAGGGGATGCGCTCGAAGATGACCTTCTTCCCGGGGCGGGGCGTCTTGGGGCGCAACAGCACCGCGGGGCGGATCCGCGTCATGCGGAATCCCGCGAGGAAGGTGGCAAAGAGGGTGGCGACGAGCATCGCCGCGGCGACGAGCAAGAAGAAGAGTGGCGAGACGTGCTTAGGATAGGGCGGCAGCGTGAAATTCCAGGTGAAGTTGATGTAGACGATGTAGGCGAGTCCCTGTCCCGCGGCGAAGGCGCCCGCCCCGCCGATCAGCGTCCCGACGAGCGCGAAGAGGAGATATTTGGAGATGATGCGCATGGGCGAGTAGCCGAGCGTCATGAGACAGGCGATCTGCGCCCGCTCCTCTTCGAGGAGGCGGGTCATGGTGGAGAGCACCACGAGCACGGTGACGAAGAGGAACACCGTCGTCATCACATAGCCGATGCCCGCGATCTTCTCGCCGTATTCGTGGAAGGAGGCAAAGGAGAAGTTCTCGAAGAGGGTGAGCACGGCGGCGTCGGGCACCAGCGCCTCCGCCTCCGCCTTGGCGGATTCCGTAAACGTCTTGTATTTCGCCGACATGGCGAACTGCTCGTCCCGTCCCTCAAGCGCGATATAGGCGTCGTTGCCGCGGGGCGCGGGGGAGAGGTCGGAGCCGAAGAGATAGAATACGGACTCCAGCTCGCACGGATCGCCCTCCTCTTCAAATTGCAGACTCACGTCCTTCCGCACCGCGAGGTGAAGGGGCTCGGTGAGGATGCCGACCACGCGGAAACGATAGCGCGTTTCCTGCCGCTGTTCGCCGAAGGGGGTAACAGCGACCGTCGTCACCGTCGCCGTAAGGCGGGTCCCGAGCGGGTATTCCTTCAACTGAGCGGTGGGGCGTTCGACATACACGGGGTAGACCTTCACGCCGTCCTCTTCGAACGTCTCGGCGGCGTCGGGCGCGACGTCGGAAAGCTCGGGGACGTTCTGCGCGAGCGCCTCGGGCGTGCCGTCGAAGAAGTACGCCTTCGTCACGCCGTCGCCCGTGCCCTCAAAGGCGATCTCCGTCGTCACGGGGACGGGCGCGGGGAGGAGGGGAACGGTGACCTCGGATTCCGAGCGCATCGCGCTCCCTTGAAATTCGAGGGAGGAGCCAAAGAGCACGCCGTCTTGGAAGCGCGCGGTGAGGGCGGCGGCTTCCTCCTCGGTGAACCCGTCCTCGCGCGTGCTCTTGACGATGAGGTCGCTCACGTTCTGCGCATGGTACACGCCGTCGATGGCGTCGTCGATCTTGTCCGTCGCCATTCCGATGCCCGCCGAAAAGCCGATGCTCACGAGGAGCATCAGCGTGATCGAGACGAGGCGCGTCGCGTGCCGTCCGAACATCTTTCCAAGCGTCTTGAAATAGGTCTTCACCACTCGATCTCCTCAACGGGGGCGGGCGCGTCGTTGGTCTCGATGCGTTCGATGCGTCCGCTTCGAATATGGATGACTCTGTCCGCCATGCGCCCGAGCGCCGCGTTGTGCGTCACCACAATGACGGGCGTGTGTTGCCGTGTAGATACCTCCCTGAGGAGTTTCAGGATGCGTTTGCCCGTCTCATAGTCGAGCGCGCCCGTCGGCTCGTCGCAGAGGAGGAGCTTTGGATTTTTCGCCATCGCGCGGGCGATGGAGACGCGCTGCTGTTCGCCGCCCGAGAGCTGGGCGGGGAAGTTGTTGAGCCGCTCGCCGAGCCCGACCTCTTCGAGAATGGTCTTTGGGTCGAGCGCGTTTTTGCAGATCTCGACGGCGATCTCGACGTTTTCGAGCGCGGTGAGGTTGGGCATCAGATTGTAAAATTGAAAGACGAACCCCACGTCGTCGCGGCGGTACTCGATGAGACCCTTTCGGTTGAGCGCCGTCACTTCCTTCCCGTCCACGAAGATGGAGCCCTCCGTCGCGTCGTCCATGCCGCCGAGGAGATTGAGAAGGGTGGTCTTGCCCGCGCCGCTCGAGCCGAGCACCACGGCAAATTCGCCGTCCTCCAACTCGAAGGAGACGTCCTTCAAAGCCTCCACGGCGACCGTTCCCACCGTATAGCGTTTGCTCACATGCTGTAAACTGATATAACTCATGTCGCACCCCGATCGAATGTGCACACATTATATCACAATATGTCGGAAAAGGCAAAGGGATTCGCGGAGGAAAGTATTCCCGCGCGAGGGTTTCGTGGCAAAGATTTCGCGAAAAAAGTTTCGCGAAATTCTTCCGAAGAGAAACTCCCTGCGGGGCAAGAATAAGGGCAAAGAATTTCGCGACGGAAATAGGCTTTGTTGGGAAACGTGGTTTTGTCTCTCTATCGCTTGCTCCGACAACAAGCGCGGACGAGCCGCGCAAATTGGGGCGCGCTCCGCAAAATGCGATTTTGCTCCGCGCGAGTCAATAAGAATGGGAAGGCTCTCTCTTATGTCATGTTGAGCCGCGAGCCCGCATCTAACAGATGCGGGCTCGCGAGTCGAAACATCTCCACCGCTTTATAAACAAAGTCGAGATGTTTCGACTTCGTTCGCTTCGCTCACTTCGCTCAACATGACAAAAAGAAGCGGCTTCGCCTCCGCTACTTCGGCGCATAAAAAGGGGTCGCCGTCTGGCGACCCCTTGCAAAAACGCCTTGCGGCGCCTTGGTGGAGCTAACGAGATTCGAACTCGTGACCTCTTGAATGCCATTCAAGCGCGCTACCAACTGCGCCATAACCCCA
>CANPXX010000028.1 GCA_947587085.1 uncultured Clostridia bacterium
ATGGATAAACAACAGCAATTTCGGAAGAAATACCCAAACAAATTGCATTGTCGGCATAGGTCCGCTTTGTCGTCTCCCCGTCTTGAACATGCCATTCCCCCTTGCTTTCCCTTGCTTTTCCTTGTTTTTCCTTGCTTTTCCTTGCTTTTTCAAAGAAGCTCTTGCACGTTGCAATCCAATGCGCGAGCGAGCAGATTCAATGTTTGCCTGCGCGGGAAAGTGATGCCGCATTCATATTGTCCTATTGCATTTACGCATACACCGACTCTTTCTGCAAGCTCAGCTTGCGTCAATCCCTTTTTGATTCGCAAAATTTTTAAGTTCATCATCGGCTCATATTTTGCGGATTTGCTCATGATACCCTCCTTTTGTGCCACAGAAAACTGTGTTTTCTTTTTTAATATATCACATTGTTCTGTGAGTGTCAATAGATTTTGGAAGGATTTGTTGAATTTTTCTGTGGTTTTTTTATAATGAGGGCAAGGAGGATCGGTTTTATGGATTTAGAATTATGGAAGCGACGAAAAAAAGAATTACATTTGAACTATGCCACGCTGGCGGCTCTATCCCACGTTTCTAAGCGTACAATCGAAGATATTTTTCGCGGTTTTACCCGCACTCCGCGAATTGATACGGTAATGGCAATCGAGCACGCTCTTGGCTTACGGGTTACAGACGAGGAGCGAGCGGCGGGTGTAGTAGATCGAATTTGCGTTTGGATCACGCCCGAAGAGGATGAACTTCTCACTCTTTTCCGAGAAATGGGCGAGAAGGACCGTAATGCGGCACGCCAAACACTGATCCAACTTGCGCGCGAGCTCGCAAAATAAACCTCCTTGCACAAACGGAAAGTTTGTGAAGGAGGTAAGGAAAATGATGGACAATGAACTCGTCGTAAAGCTCGTAACGCTTGCGACAGCCGCAGATGCGGCAGAACGGGAACGGCTCTTGAAAGAGCTGACGGTCGAAAAAGACCGGGAAGATGTGTGGGTCAAGTTCTTGAAATTCACAAAAAAGGAGATTTCAAGAATGCCACAAGAATTTAGATACCTTTTTAGCATCAACGGCTTGCGGGCGCACATCCGCAAGCGCATTCGCGGCGGTTGCGTGGATTATGAAGCGCGTTGCCGCATGAAGGGCGTAGACGTCAGCGTATCAAGCAAATCCATCGAAGATACAAAAAATCGCTTTATCCAAAAGCTGTTTGATCTTCGGGAAGAGCAGGACCGCCAAAAGGCAAGACTCTATGAGGATTTTTGCCTCGAATACTTTGAGAAGTTCAGAAAGCGCAGGGTCACCGAAAAGACCTACAAGAACGATCTGTATCGTTCCAACCGATATATTTTCCCCACGATCGGGAAAAAGCGGTTAGACAGAATTACGCCGACAGACTGTCAAAGCATTCTCGACTCGCTATCCGAACGGGGCATGGGCAAATCGGCAGACGAAGTGTATAGCCTCATGAACCAAGTATTTAAGGGCGCGATCGCGCATGGTCTGATTGAACGCAACCCGCTCGCAGTCGTAGTGCATCAACAGCACGAGCGCGAACACGGAGTGGCTCTCACAAAAAAAGAAGAAGCACAGCTTGTTTCCTGCACTTCTCCGTTTCGATTGTATTTCTTGATTGCGCTCTATACAGGTCTGCGCCCCTGCGAATATGACACTGTGCGACGTGAAGGCGATATGTTGATCGCACAAAACAAAAAACGCAAGAACGGCAAGACCGCCTATAAGCGCATTCCCATTGGTCCGATGTTAGCCCCTCACCTAAAAGGTCTGACGGAGTTTTCGTTCCCCTCGGAAAAAACCTTGTTCAACCACCTGCATAAACTCTTTGATCATCGTCTGTATGATCTGCGTACAACGTTCAATACGCGTTGTGTTGAGTGCCATGTGGATGAAACAGCGCGAAAACTGATGATGGGACATTCACTTGGAGCGCTCGGCAACGCCTATACAGACGTTTCAGACAGTTTCCTCAAAGAGGAAATAAGCAAGTTTTTCTATTCGCTCCCGAACGGAGAATAAATAGGACACGGGAAATGTTTGCCCCCAATTTGCCCCCAAAACGGCAAATTTTTACACCGAAAATCCCCCCCGTTCCATAAAAAATATGCGCGTATTCCCACATTTTTAAGGGAATATGCGCATAAATGGAGCAGGAAACGGGAGTCGAACCCGCCGGAATCAGCTTGGGAAGCTGACGCCATACCGCTAGGCGATTCCTGCTTATGCTCTCATTATACAGGTTCGGCGCGGGTCTGTCAAGCGATTCGGCGGCTCCGCTTGCATTTTTTTGTCAATTGTGCTATGATGGGCAAAAAGGCGAGGAAACTTCCATGAGCAAGAAGACGGCGCAATTCCGAATCAAACCGCGCGAGACCATCTTGAAGCGGGGCATGATGGACTACTGCGTCACGGGCAGATATTCGCACGCGGCGGCGGGGAACGCCATCCTCACCGACGAGCGCTTCCTCTTCGTCGCCGATCTCCCCTCGGGGGAGCGGCTCGCCGTCGAATGTCCTCTCGAACACATCTATTCGGTGGAAAAGACGGGCGTCCCCTTCTTCACGCGAAGTATGATCGTGGTGACGGACGAGGGTCGGTACCGCCTCAACGCCTTCCTCGTGGGGCGGTGGATCAAGGCGCTGCGACGCGCCGTGCAGGATAGGACCGCGCCCCCGTCGTCTCCGTAAAGCACCGCCCGCGGCACTTGCCGCGGGCGGTTCGCATTCTCTTCTCAATCGCAGGCTTGGAAATCGCGGGAGGCGAGCTCCGCCGTCTTGACGATCAGCTCCCCGCCGCGTGAGACGGAGACTTCCAGCGTATCGCCGACGCGCGCCTCGAACAGCAGGTCGGCGACCATGTATCCGCGCGTGATCTCCGCCGTGCGCACCGCGCCGCCCGAAGAGCGGAGGGTGACCGTGACGAAGGTATCCGCGATCTCCAACCCCATCCGTTCGGCGAGCGAGCCGCGCGTGATGGAGCGGATGACCGATTTCTGCTCGATGTAGTACCTGCCCGTCTCTTCATCGTACCTGCCGGCGCTGTCCTCCGTTTCGATGGTGACGCCGAGCGTGGCGACGCGCGCCCCGCGCACCGAGGAAGAGGCGGCGCAGGCGTCGAGGATGTTGTGCGCGATCGCCAGCGCGCGGTTGGCGGGAATGGCGTACCCGAACCCGAGCTTGCCCTCCGTCTCCAAGCGGGCGTTGACGATTCCGATCAGCCGCCCCTCCGCGTTGAACAGCCCGCCGCCCGAATTGCCGTGGTTGATGGGGGCGTCCGTTCTGATCTCGAGCAGGTTGATGGACGTCACGTCGTCCGAGGCGAGCAAGGGGACGTACTCCGCCGTCACCGACACCCCGCCCTGCGTGACCGAGATGCCCTGCCCGTCGGCATTTCCGACGGCATACGCCGTCTGTCCGACGACGAGGGAATCCGAATCGGCGGCGACGACCGCCCGTGCGGCGCTCCCGCGGAGCGCCTCGCTGTCCTCCACTCTGAGCACGGCGATGTCGTACTCCATCGCCCCGCCGAGGAAGGTCGCCTCAATGGCGCGCGCGGAGACCTCCGCGCCGAATGTGTACAGGACGATCTCATCGCTGATGTGCGCGATCTTCTCGGAGCCGAGGCTGCCCGCGCTGTACACCACGTGATAATTGGTGAGGACGAGCGCGTCCCCCTCCGCCGTATCGACGTCCAAAAAGACGCCCGACCCGAGGTTGCGGTAGGAGACATTGCGTACGCCCTCCCGCTTGGTGAAGCCCGCGTTCACGCTCACCGTCGAGCGGAGCGCCGTCTGGACGCCTAAGCTGTCGTCCGACGGCAGGGAGAGGGCGCTCAAAAATTCCAGATAGCTGCCCGTGTAGCCGTCCGTCTTTGCCTCCTCATAGGCGCGGCGGAGCTCGGTGGTGGGCTCGGAGAGGGAGGCGAGCCACTCCGTTTCGCTCTCTTCGCCGCGGCTCGCCGCGACGTCGGAGGGGAAATTCGCGTCCGCCTTCGGGGCGGAAAAGAGTCCGCAGCCCGAGAGGACTGCCGTAAGGGCGAGCGCAAGCGTGAGCGCCGCCGCAGGGAAAATTCGTTTCATGCTTACCTCGATTGCGCCCGCTCCCGCGGGCGCCGTTCTTCCATGGATATTATAACACGCCGCGGCGCAATTTACAACAAAAAGGGAACGGAAATTTTTCCGTCCCCCCCGATCAGAGGTCGTCCGCGTCCTGTACGGGCGCCGCGCCGTGCGCGGGAACGCCCGTATAGCTGCCGAGGTCGTCCTCATCCGATCGCATGTCTGCGCCGCGTTCAAGCGGCTTTTTGCGCGTCAAGAGCAGTCCTTCGCGTTCTTGCCGCAGCCTTTGCCGCCGCACTTGTTCTGCGCGTTCTGCGCATTCTTGACGTTCTTGGTGCTGTTTTGCGCGTTCTTCGTGGTCTTTTTCATAAGTTCTCCTTTTTGAAGGGAAGATGAAGTTCTGCTTCACCTTGCGACGCACCGCAAAGCGGACAGATGTTCCATGCCTCCTTGGTGGTGTGCATATAGCCGCACTCGCTGCAGATCCAGAGCATGGGCCGCTCGGCGCGGTAGAGAGAGCCGTCCTTGAACGCCTCGTGCAGATATCCGAAGATGATACGGTGATTGTCCTCTACCTTCGCGATCTGCTCGAATTTGAGCGCGATTTGCCCAAACCCCTCTTCCCTTGCGATTCTGCTGAACCCGGGGTACAGATTTTCCGCCTCGTCCTGTTCGTCGATGGCGGCAAAGCGCAGGTTGTCCTCGAGCGTGCCCGCATGAAAGGGATAGCTCGCCTCTATCCTGATGTCGTCCTGGCTCCCCGCGTTTTGCAGAAGCGCCTCGAACACCACCTTCGCGTGGTTGGTCTCGTTCTTCGCGATGGTGCGAATGGTATCGGCGAGCACCTTGTAGCCCTGTTTCATTGCCTCTTTTGCCGTGAGTTGGTACCGCATCCCCGCCTGACATTCCCCCGCGAAAGCCCGCGCGAGATTGTGATAGGTCTGCGTCTTGGTAAATTCCATGCTTCTCCCCCCTTACGCAAACAGTTTGCGCGGCGGGGAAAAAGTTATGCGCGGATTGACATTTTTTCTCCGCCATGGTATAATGACAAAAGGAGGTATGCTATGAAACATCGCCGCGCCTTTACGGCGCTTGCCGTCGCCGAAGCTGTTTTGGTCGTACTCGCCGTCTTTCTCGGCATATGGTGGTTCGGTTTTTCCTATCCCGCGTTCGACGCCGCCGCCGTGCGGGCGGAGCGCATCCCGGGGCTCTCCTCAGGCATCTCGCCGCAGGGGCTGTGCGCCCTTCCCGAAGAAGCGGGGTCGCCCTACTCCTTTGCCATGAGCGGATACATCGCGGACAAGCCCTCGCGCGTCTACCTCATCCCGAAGGACCCCGTCGCGGGCGATATAAAACAGGTAGAGCGCTATGTCACCTTTACGGAGAACGGGGAGGACATCAAGACGCACTTCGGCGGGGTGACCTGCTCGGACAGCTACATGTACATCGCGAGCGGGAAGAAGATCGTCCGCATCGCGCTCGAAAAGGTGCTGGGCGCCAACAACGGGGCGCGCGTCGAGATCGACGACAGCTTCACGACGGGCTTCAACAATGCCTATTGCTACCTCTTCGGCGGCATGCTCTATGTGGGCGAATTCTACCGCCCGGGCAACTATGAGACGTCCGCTTCCCACCACATGCAGGTGGGCGCAAAGACCAACCATGCCGTCGTCTACTGCTATGCGCTCGATGAGACGCGCGAGGGGGGCATCGCGGACATGGTACCCGCCAAGGTGCTCTCGGTGTGCGACGAGGTGCAGGGCATCGCCGTGACGGAGGAGCATGTCTACCTCTCCTGCTCCTACGGGCTTCCCGACTCGCGGCTCCTTGTCTATCCCAATCCCCTGTCCGGGGACGCCGACGGCACGTTTGATGCGGACGGGCACGACGTACCCCTCTATACCTTTGAGGACGGGGCGGGCAAGGAACATAAGCTGCCCTGCATGAGCGAGGAGATCTGCGTGAAGGACGGCAAGCTGTACATCCTCTTCGAATCGATGAGCATGAAGTACAGATACGTCGTGCATAGCCGTATCTCGCGGCTGTGCGCCCTCCCCCTCTCCTCCCTGTAATAAAATCGCATGAAAAAAACAGAAAAAAGGTGTGTTCCATGAAGAAGCAAGCACAGCTTCATTCCATACGGAACACACCTTTGAATGAGTCATAAAGGCGGCGAAAAGAAAACCGAGGCTCTTTTTAGGTCTTTTAGGTGCGGTTGAGAGCGGATTGCGCCAATGCCCAAGCTATGATGCCCAATCCGAAAAAGCTCAGCACGAGATACAGGACACCGCTCGAAGAACCTTTCTCGATATCTCCGACTTTCTTGCCAAGCATGTAGTGCCAATAAAACGAATAAATCCCGCATGTGAGAAAGTTGAAAAACCAAGCCGCCACCCCTCCTGCGGTTTTATACTTGGAAAGGCGATTGGTATCGTTCGTAAGACACACGAACCAATAGATCGCATAGAGTCCGCAAGTGATGATCGAAAAGACGATCGCCAACGCTACGCTGCGCTTCTTGATCATTTCGGTTGCCATAAAAATATACTCCTTTGTTAATAAATTTTTTCAATAAAGAAATTCATTGCACGATCTGTCGCTTCGCAAAAGGCTGCCGAGGGTATTCAAAATGCTGATAAAATGGTCGGCTGAAAAATTTTTTTGCCGCGCCGTATGTTCACGCAAGAAAATGGTATTGACTTTCTTTTGCAATTCTTCTTTCGTACATTGTCCCGAAAACAATTCACGGCAGATATCCATACCGTAAACCTCCGCATGGGAGATCATTTCATCCACATATTCCGATGAAAAATCATAATGATTTTTTTTGAACGCATTACAGATTCCGAGGTCAAGATCTAAAATGGGAATCTCCGTCTCAAAATCTTTACGATAATCATAGCGTGCGTCAAAATGCAAGACGAGAATCAGATCGAATTCCCCGTCGTCTCCGAGAAGAAGTTTGCGCTGTTTCAGAAGCGGAAACAACGGGATATTATCCGCCGCCCCGCCGTCGATCGCAAAACGGTGCCCTAAGATTTCGGGAAATATGCACAGGAAGGGGAAATTCATCGCCGCGCGCAGATAGCGTTCCCATCCCGGGTTAAAATGTTCTTTCAACCAGAAATAGCGCACTGAAAACAAAGGCACCCGACAAACGGGGAAAACCATAGGGATACCGAGCTCGTCGTCCAACGAAACAAATTCTCCCAAAGTTTTTCTTAGCAGCCCACGCAAAAACACTTCGTGTAACAGCTCGAATTTCTTGGAAATATCCACGCGCCGATACATTTGTTCCAGAACTTCGAGTTTGTTCGCGGAAATCGCATATGCGAGCATCGTCCCCATCGAAGCGCCCGAGACTGCAACGATCTCGTCTCTTCCCACAAATCTCATCAGCGCTTTGCTAAACCCGATCTGATAGGCGCATTTGCTCAGCCCTCCCGAATATACGATCCCTATTTTGAGCCGAGGTCTTTCACCGTTTTTTTTATCCCCTCTACCCCTTTCCCGATGGCTTCTCCGATCTCTTTCGCCTTATCGATAGCCGCCCCGAGGGACTCCTGCACAGACGGTTTGGTACGCGTTGCGCATTCATCGTCTTTTATTTTCCCCTCGAGTTTGACGATAAATTCTACCAACATCCCCGAAGCGAGGCGATAACGTTCATAACCGGACCCCTTGATCAAAGAACAAAGAATGTCGTACAGCTCCTTGATCGATACCAA
Organism: uncultured Clostridia bacterium; assembly: GCA_947587085.1. GTDB lineage: Bacteria > Bacillota > Clostridia > Christensenellales > Borkfalkiaceae > Gallimonas. The sequence continues at coordinate 7,798 of CANPXX010000028.1, forward strand.
AGCCTCCTGAACATCCATTGCCTCCATGGGATAACGGGAATCCCGCAAGCCCTTGCACTCCTTGTGCGCGATTTTTTTCATCGCGCGCAAAACGCTTTTGTCATTCGCATATTTTTCCGCAACCCGAGCGACCAACACATAGCGTTTGTATAGCGCGATTCTTTTCATTAAGCTGATTCTCGAAGATTCTTCTTTTGACATTTCGCTCTCCATAGTAAAAAATTTTCTGTTTTGAGCCTATTATACAGTAAATAATTTGCTATGTCAAGCATTTTAAGAAACTTTTTTGCTAAACTTGATTTGTCTTGGTGGGGTGACGATGGTACTGAAAATCAAAGAATTGCGAGAAGAGTATCAGCTAACACAAAAAGGGTTGGCGGACTTGCTTTCGAACTCTCAACGGAATATCAGTAATTGGGAAAGCGGCACAAGCGAACCCGACTGCGAAACGATCGTAAAACTTGCTGAAATTTTCAAGGTTTCATTGGATGAATTATTCGGCAGAACCCACTTTTTTCCGAGCGAATCCGATGGGAATGAACACAAATTACTACTGCTGTATCGCAAGCTCAACGAAGCACAGCAAACCGCGCTCTATCAACTGTTGCTCTCTTTTACGTCTCATTAAACTGTATCGATGAGCATGAAGTACAGGTATGTCGTGCATAGCCGTATCTCGCGGCTGTGCGCCCTCCCCCTCTCCTCCCTGTAATATAATCGCATGAAAAAACAGAAAAAAGGTGTGTTTCATGAAGAAGCAAGATCAGCTTCATTCCATACGGAACACACCTTTGAATGATTCATAAAGACGGCGAGAAATTCTTCTCGCCGTCTTTGCATTGTTTCTTCCGAACGTCAATCCGCGTCTTTGGCGGGTGTTTGCGAAAGAATCTTATAAAGAGTGTGGTAGAGCGACATGACTTCTTCACCGTCAAGATCGATACAGCCCGCGATCTTACCCGGCACTTCCGCCGCGCGTTCACGGAGCGCCTTCCCTTTTTCGGTAATACTCACGTCGAGCAACCGCTCGTCCAGAGAACTGCGCTCCCGCTTCACAAGCCCTTTCTTTTCAAGGCTTTTCAGAACGGGAGTCAGCGTTCCCGAATCGAGAAACAGCTTCTCACCGAGTTCTTTTGCACTGCATTTCCCTTTCTCCCAAAAGACCAACATGGCGATGTACTGCGTGTAGGTAAGGTCGAGTTCGTCAAGATAGGGGCGATACTTTTTCACGACCTCGCGTGCGCACGTCTTGCGTTCCTTTGCAAGCGTTTTTTATATAGAATCCGAAATGTTCCAGTCGAGACTCGCTATCACACGAAGGTTTGTGGGATTTTTTCGGAAGAGGCAACGCTTGGGCTCATGCTCCCGTTCACTTGCTCGGAGGTCTCTCCTCGGTGAGCACCTCCCCCACCTCGGAGGTGAGGTCGGCGAGATATTCCGCTCTGTCGTCGGGCGCGCCCTGCACCGTCAGCACGTCGCCGAGGCGGAGCTCGGTGGAACCCTTGGGGACCAGCGTCTCCTCTCCGCGGCGGAGGGAGACGGCGAGCGCCGTGAAGGGCCAGAGGATATCGCGGACCTGTCTGCCCGACGCCCGTTCGCCCACCCGCACGCGCACGGTGAGCGGTTGCGCGGGCGCGCGCTTCTCTTTGAGGAGGCGTTCGAGGAGCTTATCGTAGATGGGCTCGGTGCGGAACACCTCGCTCACGAGATAACCCGTCGCCACGCTCACCACGACGGGGAGGAGGAAGGTGAACTTCCAGGTGAGTTCGAGAATCATCACGATGCCCGTGATGGGCGCCTTGGTGACCGAGGTGAAGAACGCCGCCATCGAGACGAGGATGAGCGCGTCGGAGAGCGCGGGGTCCATGCCGAGTTCGAGACAGGCGAAATTCATGAGCGCCCCCAGCCCCGCGCCGATGGCGAGCATGGGGATGAACGCCCCGCACGGCACCCCCGCCCCCATGTTGAGGACGGTGAGGAGGAGTTTGAGGAGGACAACGACGAGGATGGTCGCCCAGACGGGGGAGGAGAAGAGGGGCTCGATTCCCTCGGAGCCGCTCCCGAGCGCGTCCAAGAAGAACCTTCCTCCGCCCATGACGTAGGGCGTGAGGAGCCCCGCCGCGCCCGCCAGCAAAAAGGCGGGGAGGAGTCTGCCCGTCCCCTTCCAGAACCGCACCCGCTCCAAGAGCCTCTGCGCCGCGAATACGAGCGCATAGAAGAGCATGCCGACGAGGGAGACGGCGACGGCGGCGCCGAACGCATAGGCACAGAAAAGGAGCCCCGTGTCGTCAGGGAAGAAGAAGGTGGGGATGACGTCCCCCACCGAGAGCCCGAGCGCGGGGCGCAAAACGGTGCGGATGACGAGGGCGATGACGACGGAGGAGAAGGCGCAGACGAACACCTCGGGCGTGAAGCGCTTGTGCGCCTCCTCGAAGGCGAACGCCATGCCCGTGAGCGGGGCGTTGAGCGCGACGGCGAGCCCCGCGCACGCGCCGCCCGTGATCTGGTATCTCCGCACGATGGCGTTGCGGCGGAGCGTCGCGCTGACGCCGTAGCCCGTGGACCCGCCGATGAGGATGCTCGGTCCCTCCGACCCTCCCGACATGCCGAGGAAGATGGTGAGAAGGCTCGCCGCGAACATCGCCGTGAGCGTCTCGTACCAGCGGAAGCGCAGAAGCCCCCTCGCCGCGCCCTCCGTCTGCGGGATGCCGCTCCCCTTGATCATGGGGAAGAAGCGCAGCAGTCCGCCCACCACCACGGCGCCCAAAAAGAGCGCCACAAAGAGCAGGGGGATGAAGGCGGGACGGTCGCGGAAAAAACCGTAATAGCCGCGTGAAAATTCCTCCAAGAGCGCCGCGAACGCGCCGTACAGCGTGACGATGACGCCTACGAAGGCGCCCGTCACGGCGCCCACCGCGACGATCTGGAATCCGTAATAGGTCTGCCGTTTGAGTTTTCCCATATCCCGAAGTGTACCACAAACGGAGAAAAAAGGAAAGAAAAAAAGCGCCCCGCAGGGCGCTTTCATACAAATTTCACTGTCCCGCGAACTGCGCGCGGTACAGCTCGGCGTAGAACCCGCCGAGGCGCAAAAGCTCCTCGTGCGTCCCGCGCTCCACGATGCGCCCGTCCCGCATGACGAGGATCCTGTCGCACGAGCGGACGGTGGACAGCCTATGCGCCACCACGAAGCACGTCCTGCCCCGCATCAGCTCGGCGAACGCCTCCTGCACCGCCCGTTCGGTGCGCGTATCGATGTTGCTCGTCGCCTCGTCGAGGATGAGCATGGGCGGGCGGCACACCATCACCCGCGCGATGCACAGGAGCTGTTTCTGCCCCTGCGAGAGCGAGCCCTCGTCGTCGATGACGGTATCGTATCCCTTCGGGAGCCGTTCGATGAAGGCGTGCGCGCGCGCCGCCTTCGCCGCCGCGATCATCTCCTCCTCCGTGCAATCCTCCCGCCCGAGGCAGAGATTCTCGCGCACCGTGCCCGTCTTGATCCACGTCTCCTGCAACACCATGCCGATGTTGCGGCGGAGGGATTCCCGCGTGAGCGCGCGCACGTCCTCCCCGTCCACGCACACTTCGCCGCCGCTCACGTCATAGAAGCGCATGAGGAGGTTGACGAGCGTCGTCTTGCCGCAGCCCGTGGGTCCCACGAGCGCCACCCGCATGCCCGCCTTCACCTCGGCGTCCAGCCCGTCGAAGAGGAGCTTCTCGCCGTAGCCGAAGCGCACCGAGCGGAGCGAGACGTCCCCCTTCGCCGCACCGAGAGAGCGGTTGCCGCGGTCGGAGGGCTCGTCCTCCTCCCGCGAGAGGGCGAAGATCCGCCCCGCACAGGCGAGGGCGTTCTGGAATTCCGCCACCACCTCGGAGATCTCGTTGAAGGGGCGGGTGTATTGGTTGGCGTAGGAGAGGAAGGAGCCCAGCTGTCCCACCGTGAACACGCCCCCCGTGGCGATGACGAAGAGCGCGCCCGCAAAGGCGACCGCCGCATACACGAGGGAGTTGACGAAGCGCGTCACGGGATTGGTCGTGGACGAGAAGAACACCGCGCGGAGGGAGACCTGCCTCAGCGCCTCGTTCTTTTCGCGGAAGATCCGTTCGTTCTCCTCCTCGCGGGTGAACGCCTTCACCACTTTGAGGTTGGAGATCATCTCGTCGGCGAACGCCGTCTCGTCGGCGCGGAGCTCCGCCTGCCGCTTGACGGTGCGGTAGGTGCGCGAGGCGATGAAGCGCGCCGCGAAGAAGGAGAGCGGCGTGATGCAGAACACCACGAGCGCGATCTCCCAGCGCACGGCGAGCATGATGCCGAGCACGCCCGCGATGGTGAGCACGCCCGTGAAGAGCTGGGTCGCGCCGAGGAGAAGCCCCTCCGCGAACTGCTCCGCGTCGGAGACCACCACGCCCGAGACGTCGCCGTACGGGCGGGAATCGATGTATTTGAGGGGGAGGGTGCCGATCTTGCGGAACGCCTCCCGCCGCACGTCGCGCAGGACCCGATAGGCGAGCGCGTTGTTGGCGAGGCTGAGCAGCCATTGGAAGAGCGCCGCCCCGCCCGCCGAGATGCCGAGCGCCCAGAGGCTCCGCGCCGTCGCCCCGCCGTCGCCCGCCGCGATCCCGTCGATCGCCTGCCCCGCGAAGAAGGGCGCGAGGAGCTGTCCCGCCACCACCGCCACGGCGAAGAGCACGGTGAACACGATAAAGTGCGCGTGCGGACGGATGACGCGGGCGATCTCCCGCATGACCTCCCGCCGCCTCATGACGACGCCTCCGTCTGCGACGCAAGAATCTCACGGTACACGCCGCAGCCGCGCTCCAATTCTTCGTGCGTGCCGACGCCCGCGACGCGCCCCTCGTCGAGCACGACGATGACGTCGGCGCGGCGCACCGAGGAGGCGCGCTGGGAGACGACGAACACCGTGCAGTCGAGCGCGGCGAGCGCTTGGCGCAGACGCGCGTCCGTCGCATAGTCGAGGGCGGAGGAGCTGTCGTCGAGGATGAGCACCTCTGGATCGCGCACGACGGCGCGCGCGATGGTGAGGCGCTGGCGCTGTCCGCCCGAGAAGTTGCGCCCCTCCTGTTCGACGGCGCCCTCCGTGCCCCCCTTCGCCGCGGCGACGTCCTCCGCCTGTGCGATGCGGAGCGCCCGCTCCATCTCCGCGTCCGTGCAGTCGGGCTTGCCCCAGCGGAGGTTGGAGCGGATGGTGCCGCGGAAGAGCGCGACCTTCTGGGGGACGTATCCCACCCGTTGCCGCAGCTCCCGCACGGGGATGGAGCGCACATCCTCTCCCCCGAGGAGCACCCGCCCCTCCGTCGCCTCATAGAAGCGAGGCAGAAGATCGACGAGCGTGCTCTTCCCCGAGCCCGTGCCGCCGAGGACGCCCACCGTCTGTCCGCGCCGCACCGAAACGTTCACGTCCGAGAGGGCGGGCGCGCCGCCCCCCGCATAGGTGAAGCCGACGTGCTCGAACACGACGTGCGCCCCCTCCTCCCTCTCCCCGCGGGGAAGGACGGTCTCCCGCTCCCCCGAGGCGTCGAGCACGGCGCCCACGCGGTTGGCGCAGGTGACCGCCTTGGTGACGGTGACGATGAGGTTGGCGAGCTTGACGAGCTCCACGAGGATGAGGGAGAGATAGCCGTAGAGCGCGAGGACGTCGCCCTGACCGATGGCGCCCGCGTCCACGCGGAGCCCGCCCCAAAAGATGAGCACGACCGCCGCCAAATTCACGAGGAGGAAGGTGAGCGGATTGGTGACCGCGGCGATCGCGCCCACGCGGGTCTGCGCCGCGAGGAGTCCCTCCGTCTTGCGGTCGAAGGCTTGCACCTCGTCCTCCTCCTTGCGGAAGGCGCGGAGCACGCGCGCGCCCACGAGGTTCTCGCGTGCGGAGAGATAGACGCCGTCCAGCCTCTCCTGTACGCGGCGGTAGCGCGGAAGGCACGCCGCCATCACGCCGTACACCGCGAGCGCGAGCAGGGGGATGAGCGCCACAAAGACGAGCGCCGCCTGTGCGTCCACCGCGAATGCCATCGCCGTCGCCCCGAACACCACGATGGGCGAGCGCAGAAGGAGGCGCAGAGTCATGTTCACGCCCGTCTGCACCTGCTGGACGTCGCTCGTCATGCGGGTGAGCATGGAGGGCGCGCCCATCTCGTCGATCTGCGAAAAGGAGAAGGACTGCATCTTGGCGAACAGCCGCTCGCGCAGGTCCGCCGACACCCCCACCGCCGCCTTCGCCGCGAAGTACTGCGCGGTGAGGGCGAACAAAAGCCCCATGAGCCCGAAGGCGCCGAGGAGGAGACAGGCGTGCAGGATGTACGCCCTGTCCCCGCCCGCAATGCCCACGTCCACGATCTTGGCGACCACGAGGGGCACGAGCAATTCCATCGCCGCTTCGAGCAGCTTGAAAAGAGGCGACAAGATCGCCTCCGTCCGATACCGTTTCAGACAGCTCCGAAGATGGTGCATTCTGCCTCCTTATGCGGGCACGAGAAAGAGATAGAGATAGTATGCGGCAAAACAGGCGACCATGATACCGCCCGCCGCCCGCGTGAGACGGAATTTCCCCGCCAGCGCGAGCACGAACAGGAGGAGCGCCGCCGCGAGCGCCACGAGGGAATCCACCAGATTTCCCTCGAAGAAGCCGAGCGGATAGACGAGCGAGGAGACCCCCGCCACCAGAAAGATGTTGAAGATATTGCTGCCGATGATGTTGCCGACGGCGATGTCCGTCTGTCCCTTCGCGGATGCCACCACCGAGGTGACGAGCTCGGGAAGGCTCGTCCCGATGGCGACCACGGTGAGCCCGATCACCCGCTCGCTCACGCCGAAGCGCTCCGCCACATAGCGCGCCCCGTCCACGAGCAAGGTGCCGCCGCCCACCACCATGCCCAGCCCCACCACCGTGAGGACGGCATAGAACCATGTCTTTCCCTTGACACCATGTACGGGTTCGGCTGGCGGGAGAGGCGTCTCCCCCTGCGCGCGCAGCGTCTCGCGGATGAGCGCCGTCATGTAGCACGCAAAGACGGCGAGCAGAATGAGCCCGTCCCACCACGAGAGGGCGCCTCCCCATGCGCCTAACCCGACGAGCAGGGCGCTCGCGACCAGCAGGACGGGGAGGTCAAGCTTTACGGAGGACTTCTGCACGGGGAGCGGCTTCACGAGCGCGGACAGCCCGAGGATGAGCAGGATGTTGACGATGTTGCTCCCCACCACGTTGCCGATGGAGATATCGGTGGCGCGGCGGATGGCGGAGGTGACGGAGACGGCGAGCTCGGGCGCGCTCGTGCCGAAGGCGACGACGGTGAGCCCGATGACAAGGGGCGGGATACGGCACTTCCCCGCGATGCCCGCGGCGCCGTCCACGAACCAGTCCGCACCCTTGACGAGCAGGACGAAGCCGACGACGATGAGGGCGATCCACATGAAGAGCATCCAATCCATTCCGCTTCTCCCGAAAACGCTCCCGCCGCGGGCGGGAGCGCGATTCTCCGACGCAAAGAGCGTACCACGGCGGAGAAAAAATGTCAAGCAAAGGAGGCGCGATGCGCAAAAATTCTCAGAGGAGCCCCTCGACGAGGATCTTCACGCCGATGGCGATGAGGATGACGCCGCCGAGGATCTGCGCCTTGTCGGCGAAGCGGTCGCCCACCCGCTTGCCGAGATACACCGCGGGGAGGGCGAGAAGGAAGGTGACGGCGCCGATGCAGAGGGCGCACCAAGCCGCATGGAAGGGAAGGCCGCGCGTCGTCTCGGCGGCGAGCAGGGTGACCCCCACCGCGAGGGCGTCCACCGACGTCGCCACCGCCTGTGCGAGCAGTTTCACGGCGCCCAGCTTCTTCTCCGTCCGCTCCCCCTTCCCCTTCGCGCGCGCTTCGAGCGCGCAGTCGAGGAGCATCTTCCCGCCGATGAAGAGAAGAAGGGCAAAGGAGAGCCACGGCGCGATGCGCTCCACGAGGGCGGCGAACGCCGCGCCGCACCCGTAGCCGATGAGGGGCATGAGGAACTGGAAAAAGCCGAACGCCCCCGCGACGGCGCACATCTTCGCGCCGCCCATCGAAGGCTCCGTCATTCCGTCCGTCATTCCCACCGCCACCGCGTCCATCGCGAGCGCGACGCCGAGCAGGACGATCTCCCATATCTCCATGCTTCCCTCTATTTGTACGACGAAGGGGATAAAAAAAGACTCAGCACGAAACATCGTGCATAAGTCTCACCGTTTGATGCTGCGCCCGCGCCTAAGCGCAGGATGTGGACGCCGCCGCCCGAAGCGGACCGATTACTCCCCTATGACGTCTCTATTGTATCACGCCCGAACGCCGCCGTCAACCGTTTTACAGCTTTTTTTCGAGCGGGAGCGCGCGGCGGAGGGGGATGGGCGCCGTCTGCTGCGTGCACCGCTCCGTGCGGAGCACGACGCCCTCTTCCATCCCCTCTCCCACGGGCGCGAGCACCCTGTCCCCCTCCTCCACCGCAAAGGGCGCGAGGTACCACCGCCGCCCGTCCGCGAGTTCCACTTTCGCAAAGGTATAGACTTCAAACCCGGGCAGAACGCCCCCGCTCATCGAATGGATCATATGCCCTCAGAAGAGCGGCGCGAACAACTTCGCGAGTTCGCACATGCCGCGCCAGAAGATATTCCGCTTCACGTCCTCCAACGTCTGCAAAACGGAGGAGGAGAAGATCTCCTCGAAGTCCCGCCCGAGCTCCTCCACCGCGTCCGTGCCGTACATGAACACGGCGTCCTCGAAGTGGAAGAGGAAGGAGCGGTAGTCGAGGTTGATGGTGCCGACGACCGCCGCCTCGCCGTCCGCGAGGAAGCTCTTGGCGTGGATGAAGCCGGGGGTGTACTCATACACCTTGACGCCCGCCTCGATGAGGGACTTATAGTTGGAGCGGGTGAGCGAGAAGGCGAGCTTCTTGTCGGGGATATGCGGCGTGACGAGGCGGACGTCCACCCCGCGCCGCGCCGCGAGCGCGAGCGCCTCGCGCATGCGGTAGTCGATGATGAGATAGGGCGTGGTGATGTACAGCGTCCGCTGTGCCGCGCCGATGATGTTGAGGTAGACGTCCTCGCCGAGGTGCTTGCCGTAGAGCGGGCTGGGTCCGTCGCCGTAGGGCTGGACGTACCCCTTCCCCTCCCGCACGACCTGCGGGCAGTAGGGCGAGAAGTCCTCCGCCTTCCTCTTCTGCATGTCGTAGAGGGAGAGGAAGAGCAGGGTGAGATTGCGCACGCCCGCGCCTTCGAGGCGCACCGCGGAATCCTTCCAATGCCCGTAGGGCGAGGTGAGGTTGGCGTACTCGTCGCCGAGGTTGACGCCCCCCGTGTAGCCGATCTCCCCGTCGATGACGGCGATCTTGCGGTGGTCGCGGTTGTTGTGGATGTTGGAGACGACGGGCACGAAGGGGTTGAACTTCACGCAGTCGATGCCCTTCTTCGCGAGCGTCTTGTGGTAGCGGAAGTGCACCCGCCCCATGCTGCCCACGTCGTCGTACATGAGGCGCACCTCCACGCCCGCCTGCACGCGCTCTTCGAGCGCAGCCAGGAGCTCCGTCCAGATCTTCCCCTTGGCGAGGATGAAGGTCTCGATGAAGATGAACCGCTTCGCCTTGCGCACGTCGTCGAGGAGGGAGCGGAAGAATTCCTCGCCCGAGGCGAGATAGTGCGCCTCGGTGCCGCCGTGCACGACGGCGGCGGGCTCCACCGCCGTGAGCGCCTCGCTCACCTCCGACCATCTGCCCATCCGTTCCCGAAGCTCCTCGCGCGAATAGACCCGCCCCGCATAGGGAATGGCGGAGGCGTGCAGATCGCGGTACAGCCGCCGCGCGCGGCGGGAGGGACGGTGGGCGGAGAAGGTGATATAGATCGCCACGCCGAACACGTTGAGCGCCGTCACGCAGAGCACCCACGGGAGCTTCGTCTCGGGCACCATGTCGCGGTTGATGATGTGGAGCACGGTGATCACCACGACGAGCCATGAGAGGGCGGAGAGCGCGGCTTGCAAATAGACGCTCACCTCGGGGAAGGCGAGCACCACGAAGATGTATGCGACGGCGAACGCCCCCGCGATGACCGCGAACCAGAGCACGAAGAGGGCGATGATGGTGAGACCCACGAAGGAAAATCTGCTGAATATCTTTTTGAGGATCATGGTTTCTCCTTATGATTTCGTATAGAGATAGCATCCGCAGGGCGCGGTTCGGACGGTGTATTCCCCCGTGAGAAGGAGGTCCCCGCGGGCGGAGCGGATCTCCTCCCACCCCTCCATCCCGAGGAAGGCGTCCCGCGCGGTGTCCTCCGCCGAGACGCCGCAGGCGTCCACCGTCCGCACAGAGGGACAGGCGTAGAAGGCGAAGGAGTCCAGCTTTCCGCCCCGCACCCGCACGGTGCGGAGGGAGGAAGGCACGCGGTAGGCGCCGTCCGCTTCGAAGAGCATGGCGAATTCCCCGCGCGCGTCCCGCTCCCCGAGCGTTTTGCTCGACCCCGCGAAGGGGATGCTGAGCGAGACGAGAGAGGTACAGGGCGAGAGGGCGCCCTCGTCCGCGAAGGCGACGTCGGGCACTTCGAGCTCCACAGCCGCGGGCGCGCCCGCGATGAGACGGGTCCCGCCCGCCGTGCCGAGAAGGAGCACCCCGTCCTCCGCTTCATAGGGCGGCGTCCCCTCAAATGTGCGGACGGCGCTTCCGTACAGGTCGGACGGGGATATCTCCGCCGCCCGCCCGACGCGCAGGAGCTCCGCGCCGCTTGCAAGGAGGGTCCCCGTTGGCAGCTTCCCGTCGAGGAGCGCGACGCAGGCGGCTTTCCCCGCGGAGGCGGGCTCCAATCCCTCGCCGTTGTAGCGGTACAAGCCGTCCGATACGAACAGCGTGCCGCTAAGTTCGCGGAAGAGCGCGGCACGGAAGAGACGGGGAAGGGTACAGCGGTAGACGAGCATTTCGGCGAGCCCGTCCCCCGCGAACAGCTCCTCCGCCGCGCGGAGCGCCTCGGACGAGCCGATCGTCCCCCGCACGCCCTCCCGTTCGAGAAGGATCCCTCCTCCCGCGGCGCCGACAACGGAGCCGAACGCGGAGGCATAGCTCTCGGAGGTGACCGTCCCGTCCTCCCATTCGCACAGATACCTCTCCTCCGCCGCCCGCGCCGCGAGCGGCGGGAACAGGGCGGCGGCATAGAGCACGAAGAACGCCGCGCAGAGGAGGACGGCGAGCCGCCTCACCCCTCCCATGACAGGCGGTGCAATGCGCCCG
>CANPXX010000029.1 GCA_947587085.1 uncultured Clostridia bacterium
CCCATATTTTGAGAAGCGACCGCGTTACTTTGACGTCCCCGTGCGGCGCCCATGTGAGATATTTCGTGACGTCGGGGTCGTTCATCCAATGCGCAAACGCCTCTTCGGCGTCGCTCTCCTTCCACCTGCGAAGGAGCAGCCGCTCCGTTTCAAGAATTTTCGTTCCCCTGTGTTGCATATCTTCGTCCGTTACCTTCCTGTTTATTATTCCCATTATATCACAGCCGCACAGAGAAGTCAATCGGGCAAAAAAGATTTTGCCATTGGGCGTGCGCTTGTCAGCGCCGTGAAGCGCACGCCCGAGTGACATTTTGAATTTTCGTCCCGTTCGAGCTTGACTTGTTTACAGTTCTATGGTATGATCCTGGTACTCATATCGGAATCCCCGCCGCGGCAGGAAGGAGGAGCTATGGCGAAGAAGGTGTATTTTGACCCTCTTATTGGCAATAAGGGCAATCAGATGAAGTATCGGGCTGACGTTATAGAATCGCAACTCGAACAGAACGCCGCGCACGCACGGGATATCCAAGCGGCAAAGGAAGCCGAAAAGCAACGGAAAAGGGGATTCTTTGCACGGCTCTTTCGGAAGAAAAATTCATGAGAAAATGTTCTGCAAAACGGGCAGAAACTGAATGTTGCGAAACAAAAGGCGAGGGTGTGTTACCCTCGTTTTTTGTGAAGAGAATGCAAGCCGAATGGTTCATCTTACGTTCAGAGTGGTACGCCAAGGGAGCAAAAAGGCGAAGTAAGGCGCAGACCCGTTTGAGACTTCCCGTTCGTTGATGCGAATGAAAGGGAGGCGCGGGGGCGACTGCCCCCGCGCCGTTGACGCCCGCGAAAATGGTCAATTTTTTAATAGCTTTCATGCGCCATCACTTGTTTCTGCCGCTTTGCAAGGAGAAAATTATAGATCGCGATGTAGAAGTCGCGCTCATCCTCGGAGTTCGCTTTCTCGATCAGCGTCCGAAGCTCGGACGCGGAAAGCATTTTTCCGTCGCCGACAAACGTCTGCGCCGCCATTTCAATCGTTTCGAGCCGCGTCATAAGCACCTCCTGACATTGATAGTTTATACCAAATTCGCCGCTTTGTCAACCTATAAGGGGCGATTCGTAAATTTTAGGCGGCGGAAACGCCCTGCCGCCTGCAAACGATGAAAATCGAAAAATTTGTCGGAATGGCGTCGATCTCCTTTGAAAACCGTGGAAAATATGCTATAATAAAGCGGAATAAGCATTATGACCTATATTTTGTCCGATATTCACGGTGAATACGAGCTCTTTTGTCGGCTCATGGAGAAGGTGAGGTTTTCAGACGGGGACCTCCTCATTTGCTGTGGGGATATGATCGAAAAAGGAAAACACTCGGTCCGCCTCACACAGCTTCTCTTCTCCATAAAAAAGACCGTGCTCCTTGCGGGGAATCACGAATACGCCTTTCTCAAATATTATTGGTCGCTCATGCGAGAGACGAGCGACTACGATCTTGTACTGCAAAAACTGCAAGCATATTTGGCGTATGACGGCGCCCTTCTCGATTGGGACACGGTTGACCGCATGGAGGCGCTTCCGTATTATTACGAGACGGAGGAGTTCATCTGCGCGCATGCGGGCGTTCCGCTCGACAAAGAGAGGCGCATTCTTCCCTTAAAGCAAGCCTCCGTAGAACAGCTCGTCTACGACCGTACCTTCAAGGAGCCCGATGTACTTCCCCGCGGCGGCAAATGCGTCTTTTTCGGTCACACGCCCACGATCAATTTGGGCTTCGAACCAAAGATCAAACGCTATCTGCGCGAAGGGGCGAGGGGGGACAGGGTCTCCGATCATTACAAGATTCATCTCGATACGGGAGCGTACCATAGCGGTATTTTAGGCTGCTTCCGCGTTGAGGACTGCCGAGAATTTTATGTCGGACAGTCGGATTTGTAAGCGCATTTTTTGGCATGAGGGGCCCTTCCCTCCGAGGCGATGAAACCCAAGGCGCGCAAGCGGCGGAAATCATATCGGCGGAGAAGGGCGGGCGTGCGGAAAAATCTTGCGGGCGCTCCGCATCGCTTGCATTTTGCGTCGGGATATGCTATGATACAGGGCACCGCGGAATATTTTACGGCAGGGAAGGTGGATACAAATGAATGTGGGCGATGTATTTTTGGTCGGAATCTTTCTCTTTTTTATCGGCAGTTGCGGCGGCTATCTATTGGAAGTATTCTGGCGCAGATTCTTTTCGGCGAAGAAGTGGATCAACCCCGGGTTTCTGACGGGACCGTATCTTCCGCTCTACGGCTTCGGCGTGGTCGGACTCTTCCTCATCTCCATGCTCCCCATCCATACGGGGAGGACGTGGCTGGACTCCCTCCTCATCATTCTCATCATGGGGGTCGCCATGACCGTGATCGAGTACATCGCGGGGCTCATCTTCATCAAGGGACTCCGCATCAGACTGTGGGACTACTCCAAGCAGTGGGGGAACATACAGGGAATCATTTGCCCGCTCTATTCTCTCTTTTGGCTGGTTGTCGCGGCGATCTACTATTTCCTCATCGACGCGAGCGTGCTCGCCGCCGTGACGTGGTTCGTCAACCACATCGGATTTGCGTACGTCGTCGGCGTGATCTCGGGCATCTTTTTGGTGGACCTGTGCCATTCCTTGGGGCTCAGCCGACGGATCCGCAACTTTGCCGAAGAGCATCAGGTGGTCGTCCATTTCGAGAAGCTCAAAGAGACGCTGTACGACAAGGTCACCGAGGCGTACGATTGCCATCCCGGGTTCTTCTTCCCCTTGAAACTTCTGTCCTCCTTCAAAGAGGAGCTCACCGAGATCAAGGAGAAGTTCACCGAATCCCGCAACAAATGATCGCTTTCATCCGAAAAAGCGCCGACGAGAATGCGTCGGCGCTTTTCTCGCCCAAAAGGGCGCTTCAATAGCTCGCTATCTTGGCGGCGAGGAAGGTGCGGATCTCCTTTTCCACCGCCCCGATCGGTCTTACAAAGGGAATCCCGTCCTCGAGGTTGCGCCGATAGAATTCCGCATAGCTCTGTTTTTGCTTTTCCTTTTTCGCGCCGACGGGGATGAGCGCGGAGGGATCGCGGCTCCCGCCCGAGAGGAGAGCATGGTAGTTTTGCAGCCATTCCTCCTCGCGGGGGGAGGAAAAGTTCGGAAGATCTGCTTCCGTCAGAAGTTTGTCCAACAGGAAGTAGGAGACGAGGATCTGGTTGCCCGACCGGAGCACCGCGTCCTTGAAGCGCGGCAATTCCGCGTCGAGCCCGCATACCTTGATGGCATAGTAGAAGTACACCTGCTCTTCCTGACGCTCCGTCTGCAAGACGGACTTGAAGCGCGAGAAGAGGAACTCTCCGAAGATCGCGGGGTCGAACCCCGCCATCTGTTTGATGGTGGGCAGCGAATACAGAATCGCCTCTGGCATCAATTTGTAGATGTAGCAAATATAGCTGAGGTCGGAGCGGGAGAGAACGTACAGGCTCGGGTCGAGGGTGAAAAAGTAGTGCGTCTTGAAGAAATTCGCGAGGAAGATGCGCTTGTATTTGAGCTCGGAGATCTGGCTCAGGCGATAGACGAGCTGGGTGAAAAAGGCGGGGTGACCTGCCTTTTTGCGCAAGCCCTTCAACGGGTATCCGATCTCGCGGTCCTTTTCCATCGAGAGGCGTACGATCTTCTTCCACAGCTTTTCCAAATTGTTGTCCTTCGTGTATTTCTCGAAATCCAGCACGACCGTCTTTTCGGAATTGACTTGCAGTTCGTAGCGGTCGAGCACCTTGGCGAACACTTCGGTGACGCGCGCCCTGTCCGCGTCGTTGCAGAAGAAGTAGAAGTCGTCCGAAAAATATTCGTAGTGGCAGTCGATGCCCTGCGCTTTCAGCGCTTCGTCGAGGTCCGCTTCGATCTTCAAAAGGAAGCTCTCCGCCAAATAGAGGGAGAGATAGGACCCGAGGAGCAATCCGTTCGTGCGCCCGCCGTTCAGGGAGGTCACGCGGCGCTCGATGTCGTCGGGGGCGAGCCCGAGATCGTGAGTGTAGATCCTGCCGTAAAAGCTCTTGATGTCGAGGATGACCAGCTTGTCGTATTTCGTCAGTTCGAAGGCGTCCTGTTGCACGTTGCGCGCATAGCTGAGGACGGAGAATTCCCCCGTGCTCAAATCGGGCGAGACCCGCTTCTTATCGCTCATCTTCGGAATCTCGAAGAAGAGATCCCGCGTCCAGAAGTCGCGGAGCGCGAGGTAGTAGTTCAAGAGATTGGGGAATCCGATCGTCCGTTGCGAGTCCTCCGTCTTGAAGAGCTTGAACTTGACGGGCGCCGTCCACGCGAGGTCGCCGACTTCCAGACTTTCCGCCCCGTCGAAGTTGACCTGTTCCAAATTGAAGAAGTGGCGGATGGGATTCTTGAAGTTGTAGAGGACGTTGAGGAGGGGGGAGCGGGCGGCGGGGAAGGGGGGAATGCGCATGCAGATCACCTCGGAAAGGGAATTTCCGACAGTATACCATAGCCGCGGAAAAAATGCAACCCCTCACGCGGCTCTCTCAGCCGCCGCGCGGCGGGACGGAGAAAAGAACAAAAGCGCGGATATTTTCGGTTTCCCCCTTGAAACGGAGCGAAAAGTGTAGTATAATGGCGCAAAGGGGGAGATACCGTGCAGATTCTCGCAAAGCGCAAGAACAAAGTCGTCTACCGCGACGGCGACAAGCTCGTCAAGGTATTCGACGAGAGCTATTCCAAGTCCGACATCCTCAACGAGGCGATCAATCAGGCGCGCGTCGCGGAGACGGGGCTCAACATCCCGCGCTTCCGCGAAGTGACGGTCATCGACGGCAAATCGGCGATCGTCTCCGATTACATCGAGGGGGAGACCTTTTCCCGCCTCTTCGAGAGGTATCCCGACGACCGCAAGCGCCTGCTCTCCCTCTTCGTCTCCATCCAGCGCGACGTGCACGCGCATAAGCACTTGCTCCTCACCAAGTATATCGACAAGCTCAAGATGAAGATCTTGCAGACCGACCTCGACGCCTCCACGCGCTACGACCTCTCCATGCGCCTCGACGGCATGCGGCGCCACACCCACATCTGCCACGGCGACTTCATCCCGAGCAACGTCATCATGACGGCGGACGGCACGCCGTACATCATCGACTGGTCGCACGCGAGCCAGGGCAATTCCACCGCCGACGGCACGAAGAGCTATCTTCTCTTCCGAATGATGGGGGCGGACGCGTTCGCGGAGGACTATCTCGACGAGTTCCTCACGCAAGTCGCGGGCACGAGGGAGTATGCGCGGGAGTGGATCCCGCTCATCGCGGCGGCACAGCTCGCAAAGACGACGGACCCCGCGCGGCGGGAGATGCTTCTGAAATGGACGTACGAGGAGGAGACGTGATGCAAAAATTCGACAGCAAGGTCCAGCTCCTCAAATATAAGATCTTGAAGGAGGTCGCGCGGCTCTCGTGGACGGACAACCTCCTCGAAAACGTGACCGAGATTCCCAAGATCATCGCACCCGGGAAGATTCCCACCATGCGCTGTTGCGTGTACAAGGAACGGGCGATCTTGGGCGAGCGCGTCCGCCTCGCCATCGGCGGGAACAAGCACAACAAGAAGGTGATACAGGTCATCGACATCGCCTGCGACGACTGTCCGACGGGCGGCTACGAAGTGACGAGCGCCTGCCGCGGCTGTCTCGCGCACCACTGCGAGGTGGCGTGCAAGCGCGGGGCGATCACCTTCGGGCGGGACCAGAAGGCGTATATCGACAAGACCAACTGCGTGGAGTGCGGCATGTGCGCCAAGGCGTGCCCGTATTCCGCCATCCATAACTTCAAGCGCCCCTGCGAACAGAGCTGTAAGGTGAAGGCGATCTCCATGGGGCGGGACAAAGAGGCGGTCATCGACTATGAGAAGTGCATCGCGTGCGGAGCGTGCGTATACGCCTGCCCGTTCGGCGCGATCACCGACCGCTCATACATCCTCGACGTGATAGACCTCATCCTGAGGAGCGGCAACAATACCGCGTACAAGGTGTACGCGCTCATAGCGCCCTCCGTCGCGGGGCAATTCTCGGAATACAAGCTCGGGCAGGTGGTGACGGCGCTCGGCGTCCTCGGCTTCGCGGCGACGGCGGAGGTGGCGCTCGGCGCGGACATGGTGGCATGGCGGGAGGCGGGGGAGCTGGAAGAGAAGGGGTTCCTTCTCTCGTCGTGCTGTCCCGCGTTCGTCTCCTATGTGGAGAAGAACTTCCCCCAGCTCAAAGAGCACATCTCGGGCAACCTCTCCCCCGCGGGTACGCTCGCGCGGATGTTGAAGGAGAGGGACCCGTCCTGCAAGACGGTGTTCATCGGACCGTGCACGGCGAAGAAGGCGGAGATCCAGCGGGAGGAATATGCGGGTCTCATCGACAGCGTGCTCACCTTCGAGGAATTGCAGGCGCTCTTCGACAGCCGCGATATCGACGTGGGTTCGCTCTCGGAGACCGCTCTTTCGGACGCCTCGCCCTTCGGCAGACGGTTCGCCCGCTCGGGCGGCGTTGCGGAGGCGGTCGCGGAGGCGTTGCGGGCGCGCGGGAGCGGGTTTACGGCGGATGCCGCCGTCTGCAACGGAATCGAGGAGTGCCGCGCGGCGCTTCTGAAAGCGGGCAAGGGGGCGCTCAAAAACAACTTCATCGAGGGAATGGCGTGTCAGGGCGGCTGTATCGGCGGCGCGGGGTGCCTCACGCACGGCGAGAGGGACAGGGACGCGGTGGAGCGGTACGGCGCGGCGTCCGCACGGGCGCTCGGCGAGACGGGGCGGTGAGCGCGCCGCCCTCCCGAAGCGTGACTCTCGCTTTCTGTCAGCGAATCACAAATTTGCGAATTTTGGATTTTTATCCGTTCTTTTGTACATTCCGATAAAAAACATGCTATAATAGAAGGAGAGTACGAAATCCCTCGTGAGAGGTCATCGAGAGGTTCCCATGCCCGCATTATTCGTTTCCGATTTAGACGGTACCCTCCTTACGCGGGAGGAGACCGTCTCTTGTTACAGCCGCGAACGGCTCAACCGTCTCCTCGACGACGGCATGATATTCACCTATGCGACCGCACGTTCGGCGCGGAGCGCACAGCGCGCCGTGGAGGGACTGCATCTCCACACGCCCGCGATTCTCTATAACGGGGGCATCATCTACGATTTCGACCGCGACGAAACGTTGCGGTATTCGGTATTCGGGGACGACGAGAAGCGGTACGTCCTCTCCGTGCTCTTCGAGTACGGGATCGTGCCCATCGTGTTCAGCGCCGTCCCGGGGCGGGAGCGCGTCGCGTGGCTCGCGGGGAACGAGACGGAGGGCGTGAAGCGGTATCTCGCGCGGCGGCAGACGGACGACCGCCTCGTGCCCGTCTACAACGCGCAGAGCCTCATCGAAGGCACGGTGCTCTACTTCAAATGCGTGGGCCCGTGCGAGGTGCTCGCCCGCGCGTGGGACATCCTCAAATTCGATTCCCGCTTCATCTGCATCTTCCATCAGGAGACCTATCAGAACGATTTCTGGATGGAGATCTCCCCGCGCGAGGCGACCAAGGCGAACGGCGTGCGGTTCTTGAAGGAGCACTTGGGGTGCGCCCTCGCCGTCTGCTTCGGCGATACCTCCAACGATTCCGACATGTTCGACGCCTGCGAGGAAAAGTATGCGGTGATGAACGCCGACTCGTGGCTCAAAGAGAAGGCGACGGGCGTCATCGGCTACTGCGAGGAGGACGGCGTCGCGAAGTGGTTGGAGGCGAACTATCGCCGCTACGATCAGAAGAACAGATAGATGCCGCGGAAGCCGAGGAAGAAACAGTAAAAGTTGAACACGGCGAGGAGGGGGAGCGAGAGCATGAGCAGGATGCTCCCCAGCCTGTACCGCATCGCGAACATACAGATGTAAATGGTGGCGGCTCCGCCGAGAAGGGCGGCGAGGATGAGCTTTCCGTCTCCCCGTCCAACGGGGTCGTCGCCCGATTCCACGCCGTCCCGCTGCGCCTTGACGAAGCGGAAGGCGTAGAAGTTGACGGCGAGGATATACACGATCAGAAGCGCATAGAAGAAGAACACGGAAACAGTATGCGCGTTCTTCGGAAAATCAAGCGGGGAAGGGGGAAGATAGGTCTGTCCGCCCCCGCCTTAGACGCTTCGGACCGCCAAAGCATAGGGAGGGGAAGAACATGGAATCGCTCAGAGAACTATTCAAGATAGGGAAGGGACCCTCGAGCTCGCACACGATGGGACCTGTCCGCGCCGCCGAGGCGTTCCGCTCCAAGTATCCCGAAGCGGCGCGCTTCCGCGCGGTGCTGTACGGGTCGCTCGCGCTCACGGGGAAGGGGCACCTCACCGACGCGGCGCTCGTCGAGGCGTTCCTGCCCAAGCCCTGCGAGGTGGTATTCGACGCCGAACGGGAGTGCGCGCATCCCAACACCCTCGACCTCGAAGCGTACGACGGCGCGGGCGTTCCGCTCGGGCGGGAGACCTACCTCTCGGTGGGGGGCGGGACCATCCGCGTCGCGGGCGAAGAGGCGGCGGAGCGGAAGGAAGTGTATCCCTTCCGCAACTTTTCCGAGATCATGGCGTATTGCAGGGAGAAGGACGTCCCGCTCGACCGCGTCGTGTTCGACTTCGAGGACGAGGGCATCGGCGACTTTTTGCTCCATGTCTGGCATTCCATGCGGGAGACCATCCTGCGCGGGCTGACGACGGACGGCGTGCTCCCGGGAACGCTCGGCGTGGAGCGCAAGGCGAAGATGCTGTTCGAGGCGCGCGTCGAGGACGAGGAGCCCGAACAGCGCGAGAAGCGCCACATCTGCGCCTTTGCCTTTGCGACGAGCGAGGAGAACGCGGGCGGGGGGACCATCGTCACCGCGCCCACCTGCGGCGCCTCGGGCGTGCTCCCCGCCGTCCTTTATTACCTCTCCCATAAGCACGGGTTCTCGGATCGGCGCGTCGTCGCGGCGCTTGCCGTCGCGGGGCTCGTCGGCGTCACCGTCAAGCGGAACGCCTCGGTCAGCGGCGCGGAGGCGGGCTGTCAGGCGGAAGTGGGAACGGCGACGGCGATGGCTGCCGCCGCGGTCTGCCGCCTCTTCGGGGCGGGCATCGACGAGACGGAGTACGCCGCCGAGATCGCGCTCGAACACCAGCTCGGGCTCACCTGCGATCCCGTGGGCGGCTATGTGCAGATTCCCTGCATCGAGCGCAACGCCGTCGCGAGTCTTCGCGCCATGTCCGCCGCCTCCCTCTCCAAGGTGCTCTCGGGTACGAGAAAGATCTCCTTCGACACGGTGGTGGAGACGATGTACGAGACGGGGAGAGACCTCTCCGCGCGCTATCGGGAGACCTCGAAGGGCGGGCTCGCCGCCGTCTACAAGGGATGCGGCTGATGAAGCGGAACAGGATGGGAAAAGGGGAACGGCGGCTTGAAGCCGCCGTTCCCCTTTTCGGTGCGCTCCCTGCGGGAGCGGTCACTTTATGACGATGGAACGGTCCTTTACATAGGGATCGAGCGCCTGCGCGAGCTGGTCGGGGCAGGAGGTATTCTGGCGGCAACGGATCCCGCGCAGAAGGGGATATACCTCGTCGGGCGTCCTTCCCTCCACGAGCTTGCCGATTCCCTGTAAATTGCCGCTGCAACCTCCGATGAATTTCAGGTTATGAATCTTGTTGTCGGCGTCCAGATCGAATACGATCTGTTTGGAACAAGTTCCTTTTGTTGCATATGTCACCATGTTGGACCTCCTAATCCACGAGGGTCTCGTAAACGACGGAATACAACTCGGAAGCCTTGTCCTCCCATTTCTTATAGATGCGGTTTGCCGTCTTTTTATCGGGGACGACGAATTTGAGTTCGAGCATGGGCTGAACGGGACCGAGAATCTTCAAAAATACGGTGTACGAGCCGTCTTTGTTCTGATAATAATCCGACTTGCATTCCTGCCGCGTGCGGTAGCGCGTGCTGTTGTTCTTCACAAAGCGGGAGATCTCCTCGCGCGAGCTGCGGGGAATGCTGATGTAAAAGTTGGCGAGGGTCTCCCTCCCTTCGGGCGTGATGGTATAGAGAGGGTCGTCCCCGCTCGGGATCTCGCAGATGAACCCGTCCGAGAGCAGTTTATGGATGAGCACCACGCAGTCCATATAGTTGAGCCAACTGTTGGAGAGCGTGCACATATCCAGGAGGGTGCGCTCCGAGAGGGGACTCTCCATCTTGTCGAACACGAAGAGGAGAATCAATTTATTGACCGACGTTTCGCCTTGAACCTGCATGAAAAAACCAACTTCGCCGATGGACGAAAAAGCGAAGAGACGCAAATAAGCCGCTTAATGGTTAAGCGACTTTTTGCACCGTAAAAATGCTTGCCGCCGCGAAGGCGGAAGGGGATGCCTTACGCCTTGAACTGTTCGAGGTCTTTGAGAAGGGCGGCGCAGTCGTCGCTGTTGATCTCCACCACGAGGGGCTTGGAGAGGTCGAGGCTGAAAATGCCGAGAATGGACTTCGCATCGACGACGTATTTACCGCTCTTGAGGGAGATCTCGCAGTCGTAGTTCTGCGTCACGGCGACGAATTCCTTCACCCTTTGAGCCATTTCGAGAGAAATAGTGACCGATTTCATGATTGGTATCCTCCGCAAATCATATTGTTGCCATCATTATACATAAAATCTCGGATAAAATCAAGATATTTCGGAAAAAATTCTTTAATATTTTTTTCTTTTGTGCTATAATGATACAAAAGGTGTTCTATGCACGACAATGTGCCCATGCGGAGGTCGCAAATGACGGACAAGTACGAACGGATCGAACGGTTTTTGGGGGTATGCACCGAGCTCGTGGAGGGGAAATACTTCTCCGCGGATACCGAGATCTCGGAGGCGCTCGCCGCCATCGCCGCGAGCAGGGAGCTCACCCAGCTCTTCTCGGCGGTGACGCAGGGCTTCGACTTCTCGGCGGCGAAGCGCGCCTATCTGCGCTTCCCCGCGCACGCGGGCGCCTCCCACGGCGCCGCCTATCTCCCCTCCGAACGGAGCGAGATCCTCGCCTTCGTGTTCTGCCTCTTCGTGGAATTCGACGCGGGCAGCCTCCAACTCAACGATTTTCTGCTCAAATACTTCTATGTGGACGGGAGCTATACGGCGAGCTATGCCGTCTTTTCGGACCGCGTCATCCGTCCCTTCCGCGACATCGTGCGCGATTGCTTCCCCGACCTCGGGAAGAGGGGACAGCTCGCCGAACTGAGAAAGGCGCAGGACGCCCTCTTCGGCGAACTCTCCGAGCGGCTCCCCGTGGAGAAGGCGCGGCTGGACCGCTACGACCTCCGCCCCGAGGAGAAGGAGTCGGGCGCGGCGCTCCTTTCGAGCGCGGCGGCGGCGGTGGGGCGGCGGGACCGCGTCGAGACCAAGGCGCTCCTCACGGGGTACCGCTACTTTTTGCGCTACATCGGAGGGGAGGACCCCTCGAGCGGAGAGATCTTCGCCATCGCGGAAAAATTATGACGGCTGTGCGCTTTCGGGAGAAAACGGTGAATAAGCGGTACGTCTACCGCGGGAAGATCGTCAACCTCCGCTGCGACGACGCGGAGCTCCCCGACGGCTCGCCGTGCAAGCGGGAGATCGTGGAGCACCCAGGCGGCGCGGCGGTCCTGTGCGTGCGGGACGGGAAGGTCGCCCTCGTGCGGCAGTACCGCTATGCGTATAGTGAGGAGCTCTGGGAGATCCCCGCGGGCAAGCTCGAGCGGGGGGAGGACCCCGCGCGGGCGGCGGCGCGCGAGCTCGGGGAGGAGACTGGGCTGAAAGCGGAGGAGCTCGTCCCCCTCATCACCCTCTATCCGACGCCCGGCTATACCGACGAGAAGATTCACATCTTCTTGGCGAAGGGCATCAAGGAGGGCGAACGCCATCCCGACGCGGACGAATTTCTCGACGTCGCCTTCATCCCCTTGGAGGAGGCGTATGCGATGATCGGGCGCGGCGAACTCAGGGACGGAAAGACGGTCGCCGCCCTGCTCCTGTACAGACAACGCGGCGCATGAGCGCCATGGGACAAAGCGAGAGAGGGACTTCGTACAGGCGAAGTCCCTCTCTTAGTCCCCGTCGGACGAAGGCGGTCAGCCGTTGTTGCAGCCGCACAGCCCCAGTTTGCTTAAAAGAGCGGAGAGCGTCCCGTTCTTATACATACAGTAGGCGAGCGCCGCCGCGATCGGCCAGCCGCAGCCCGTGAACGCCCTCGACGAGAGAATGTTTCCGTTCCCCAAGAGGAGCAGAAGGATCAGGAGCCAAAGGCAGCTGTTGCCGTTCGAGCAATTCATAGTGTTTCCTCCTTCATGACGCCGCAGAGTATGTATTGGATTTCCGTTCTGCGGGTTCATAGTAAATTGTATGAGGGGGGAAGGAAAAAATGTTCCTTCCTTTCCGTTCATTTGGTTGCCAAACGCACGCGACTTTGCTATAATAAGAAAAGGGTCGCCCTCAGGGCGGAACGATACGCATGCGGTCGTATCCGCTTCGGGTCCCGAATCTTTTTTATCTGCGGATACTCCCGCGAAGGGGAGATCCGATGGAGGTAACAACATGAAAAGACAGCGGCTCTTCTCCGCGAGGAACATGGCATATTTCGCCGTCCTCCTCGCACTCGTCGTCGTATTGCAGACCTGCGGCGGCTTCTTCGTGATCTCGGGCACCTCGCTGAGCTTTGTGCTCGTGCCCATCGTGCTCGGTTCCATCCTGCTCGGACCGCTCGCGGGCGCGGTGCTCGGCTTTGCGTTCGGGTTCATCGTGCTCATGTACGGTGTGGCGGGGGCGGATCCCTTCACGGCGACCCTGCTCGCGGACGCGCCCTTCATGACCGTCTGCATCTGCCTTGTCAAGGGCATTGCGGCGGGCGTCGTGCCCGGGTTCATCTACCGCCCGATCGCGCGGAAGAACTCCTTTGCGGCGGCGCTCGTCGCCTCGCTCTCCGCGCCCATCGTGAATACGGGGCTGTTCATCGTCGGGTGCCTCATGATCAGCGGCACCATCGCGGCAGACTTCACCGCCGCGGGCTCGATGAGCGAAGTCGTATATTTCCTCTTTATCGGTTGCGCGGGCATCAACTTCCTCGTGGAGTTCGCCATCAACATCGTGCTCGCGCCCGCCATCCACCGCGTCGTGCTCATCGCGGAAAAGTCGGTGGGGAACAAGAGGCGCGCCAAGGAGGCCGCGGCGGAGGACCGCGGAGCGGGGAACGAAAACACACCTGCAACGGAGCAACTTCGGTGATCATCTGTATCGACATCGGGAATACCAACATCAAGTACGCCATCTTCGACGGGGACGCGGTGAAGTTCTCCTTCCGCGTGGCGACCGACCTCAAACGCACGTCGGACGAATACGGCGTCCAGCTCGTGAGCATGCTCGGCATCAACGGGCTCTCCCCGCGCGACGTGACGGGGGGAATCTTCTCCTCGGTGGTGCCCTCGCTCGACTACACCATTGACCACATGTGCCGCGTCTATTTCGGCTTTGCGCCCAAACAGATCGCGCCCGGGCTCAAAACGGGACTGAGGATGCGCGCGGACAACGCCCGCGAGGTGGGCGCGGACCGCATCGTGAACAACGTGTCGGCGCTCCGCACCTACGGCGACGCGCGCCCCATCATCGTGGTGGACTTCGGCACGGCGACCACCTTCAACATCCTTTCGGGCGGAGAGTTCGTGGGCGGTGTGATCGCCCCCGGCATCAAGGGCTCGCTCGACAGCCTCGTATCGGGCACGGCGAAACTTCCCCGCGTGGAGATCGAGGCGCCGCCGAGCGTCATCGCCACGAACACCGTCACCAATATGCAGGCGGGAATCGTGTTCGGCTTCGCGGGGCTCGTGGAATACATCGTGAAGAAGATCAAGCGCGAGCTGAAAACGGAGGACGTGCTAACCGTCGCCACGGGCGGATTTTCCGAGGTGATGGCGCGGGAGACGAAGTGCATCGACGTGATCGATAAAATGCTCACCCTCAACGGGTTGAAATATCTGTACGAACTGAACGAATCGGAGGAAAAGAGGAAATGAAACGAGTTGGCATTGCGATTCTCGGGCTTGGCGTCGTGGGGGGCGGGAGCTACCGCATCCTGACCGACAACCGCGACTTTTACCGCCGCACGCAGGACGTCGATCTCTGCGTGGAGAGCGTATTGGAGTGCGACCGCGAACGCGCGCTCGCGCTCGGCGTACCGGAGGACTGCATCGCTTCCAACATCTTCGAGATCGTCTCCGACCCAGACGTGAGCATCGTGGTGGAGTGCATCGGCGGCATCGGTGCGGCGCGGGAGTTCGCCCTCGCGGCGCTCCATGCGGGAAAGACGGTGGTCACCTCCAACAAGGAGCTCTTCTGCAAATTCTCCCACGAGCTCGAAAAGGAGGCGCGGCGGAACAACGCGGGGCTGTACTTCGAGGCGAGCTGTGTGGGCGGCGTGCCCATCATCCGCACCCTCCTCGACGGCGTGCAGTCCAACCGCATCTCCGCCATGATGGGAATCATCAACGGCACCACCAATTATATCCTCACCAAGATGACGCAGGACGGGGCTTCCTATGAGGACGCCCTCCGCGAGGCGCAGGAGCTCGGCTATGCGGAGTGCGATCCCTCCGCCGACGTCGAGGGCTTTGACGCCGCCTATAAGCTCTCCATCCTCTCCTCGCTCGCCTTCCATACCAAAGTTCCGTTCTCGAAGGTGTTCCGTGAAGGCATCACGGGCGTCTCCAAGGAGGACATCGCCGACGGCGAGGCGCTCGGCTACCGCCTGAAACTGCTCGCCATCGGCAAACAGACGCCGTCGGGCATCGAGGTGCGCGTCCATCCCACCTTCGTCCGCAAGGAGCATCCGCTCGCCGCCGTGAACGACAGCTTCAACGCCGTCTATCTCACGGGGGATTCCGTGGGCGACGTGATGCTGTACGGCAGGGGAGCGGGCGCGCTTCCAACGGGGAGCGCCATCGTGAGCGATATCATCTATGCCGCCACGCACAGCGAGCACAAGTATTCCACCTTCCGCAACACTGCTAACGCCGAGAAGGACGTCAAGTTCGTGAGCGACTTTTTGAGCGCCTACTATCTGCGCCTCACCGTGCAGGACAAGACGGGCGTGCTCGCCAAGCTCTCGTCGGTGTTCGGCAAGTGCAATGTGTCCATCGTGGAGATGATCCAAAAGTCCGCGGTCGGCGGGAAGTCCACCATCGTGCTCATCACCCACGAGACGCACGAGCTCGCGGTGCGGAGCGCCGTCGCCAAACTCGAATCGTCCGAGATCGCCAAAGTGGAATCCGTCCTGCGCGTCGCGCTGTGACCTGCGCGGGTGCGCCCCGCGTTTTCCGATGAAAGCCGTCATTCTCGTCAATCCCTATCTCAACACCGAAGCGGAGCGCTACCAGCCCCGCCGCATCGCCGAGGAGCTAAGCGCCCTCGGCGTTTCGGTATGTGTCGTGCCCAACCGCTGGACGGCGCACACCGAGCGGGACGGCGTCGCGGAAGCGCTCTCCGGGGCGTACGACTTCTGCGTCTATCTCGATAAGGACAAATACATTCCCCGCGTCCTCGAACGGCAGGGGATGCGTCTCTTCGACCGCGCCTCGGCGGTGGAGATCTGCGACGACAAGATTCTCACCCACATCGCGCTCGCGGGCGCCGTTCCCATGCCGAGGACGTACTTCTCCCCGCTCTGCTACAAGGCGGACGCGCGGGCGGACGGCGCAGAAGAGGCGGGACGGGCGCTCGGCTATCCCGTCGTGGTGAAGGAATGCCTCGGCTCCCTCGGGCAGCAGGTCTACCTCGCGGAGGACGAAGGCGGGCTCGCCGCCCTCTCGGAGCGGCTCAAACTCCTCCCGCATCTCTATCAGGAGTTCATTGCGGAGAGCGCGGGGCGGGACCTTCGCGCCGTCTGCGTGGGAGGGGAGGTCGTCGCCTGCATGGAGAGACGGTCGGAGGGGGACTTCCGCTCCAATCTCGCCGCGGGCGGGAGGGGCATCGCGCGCGAGGCGACCGACGAGGTGCGCGCGCTGTGCCGCACCGTCTGCGAACGGCTCTCTCTCGACTATTGCGGGGTGGACCTGCTCTTCGGGAAGGACAGGCTCCTCGTCTGCGAGGTAAACTCCAACGCCTTCTTCGGCGGCATCGAGTCGGCGACGGGCGTCAACGTCGCCCGCGCCTACTGCGAGCACATGGTGCGCGTCATGCGGCAATAGAGGAGGCGCCCCGCGGAAATTCCGCGGGGCGCCTTTCACCGCGGCGCCCGCTCCGAATGTTCGGAGCGGGCGCCGCTCTGTTGTCATACATCCATCATCCGACGATGAGGTTGACCAGCCGCCCGGGGACGACCACGCACTTCTTGATTTCGCGCCCTTCCGTCCGCGCACGGACCTCGGGGAGGGCGAGCGCGAAGGCTTCTATCTCCTCGCGGGCGATCCCGCTCGCGATCATCGCCTTGCAGACGATCTTGCTGTTGATCTGGATCGCGTATTCCTTCTCGTCGAGGCGGAGCGCCTCCTCGTCTGCCACTGGGTAGGGCTGTTCGAACACGAAGCCCTTGCCGCCCGTCTGTTCCCACATCTCCTCGGCGAAGTGGGGGGCGCAGGGCGCGAGCAGGAGCAAAAGGTCCTTGGCGCACCCTTTGAGGAGGGTCACGTTCTTCCGCTCCGACGCCTCGTATTTGGAGAGGGTGTTCACAAGCTCCATCAGCCGCGCGATGGCGGTATTGAAGGAGAACGCCTCCATATCCTTGGTCACGCGCTGGATGGCGAAGTTGCGGGCATAGTCGAGCGCCTTCTCCTCCGCGCCGAAGGGCTCCTCCTTGGCGGGCTTCGTCTCCGCGATCTTCAAGAGGAGCTTCTCCACGCGGTCGAGGAATTTTGCGACCGCCTTGATGCCGTCGTCGTTCCACGGCCCGCCCTCGGTGTACGAGAACCCGAACATGAGGTAGAGGCGGAAGGCGTCCGAGCCGTATTCCTGCACATAGTCGTCGGGGGAGACGACGTTCCCGTGCGACTTGGACATGCGGTTGCCGTCGGGACCGAGGATGACCCCTTGGTGCACGAGGCGGCGGAAGGGCTCGTCGAAGTCGAGGTAGCCCATATCCCGAAGCGCTTTCGTGAAGAAGCGCGCATAGAGCAGGTGCATGCAGGAGTGTTCCGCCCCGCCCACATAGGTATCGACGGGCAGGAGCCTGTCCACCTCCTCGCGGGAGAAGGGCTCCTTGTCGTTGTGCGCGTCGGCATAGCGGAGATAGTACCAGCTCGAGCACACGAAGGTGTCGAGGGTGTCGGGATCGCGCAGCGCCTTGCCGCCGCACTTGGGGCAGGTCGTGTGCATGAACTTTTCATGCTTTGCGAGGGGGGACTTGCCGTCCGGGCGGAACTCGACGTCGTAAGGCAGTTTCACGGGGAGGTCCTTTTCGGGCACGGGCACCACGCCGCACGTCTCGCAGTGGACGACGGGGATGGGCGCTCCCCAATAGCGCTGGCGGGAGACCAGCCAGTCGCGCAGACGGTAATTCACCTTCTTCCCGCCCAAATCGAGCTTGGAGATGTGCGCCGCGATGGCGTCGCGCGCCTCCTCGCCGACCAGCCCGTCGAAGTCGCGGGAGTTGACCACGATGCCGTCCTCGCAGAAGGGGAGAACGGTCTCGCCGCCCTGTTTTTCGATGACCTTCTCGATGGGCAGACCGTACTTCGTCGCGAAGGCGAAGTCGCGTTCGTCGTGGGCGGGGACTGCCATCACCGCGCCCGTCCCGTAGGAAGCAAGCACGTAGTCGGCGAGATAGATGGGAAGCCGCCGTCCCGTGAGGGGATGAAGGGCGTAGGCGCCCGTGAATACGCCCGTCTTTTCGCGGGTGGAGGAGAGACG
>CANPXX010000030.1 GCA_947587085.1 uncultured Clostridia bacterium
TGGCGGGCCGCCACGGCAACAAGGGCGTCATCTCCCGCGTGCTGCCGCAGAGCGACATGCCCTTCCTTCCCGACGGCACTCCCCTGCAGATCCTTCTCAACCCGCTCGGCGTTCCCTCCCGTATGAACATCGGGCAGGTGCTCGAGGTGCACCTCGGCTATGTCTGCCGCCAGCTCGGCTGGAAGATCGCCACGCCCGTCTTTGACGGCGCGACGGAGCAAGACATCGAGAAGCTGTTCGAGGAGAACAACCTCTTCAATCCCGAGGGCAAGGTGGACGGGAAATTCCAGGTGTTCGACGGCAGAACGGGCGAACCCTTCGAGAACCGCGTCACCATCGGTATCATGTATATGATCAAGCTCATCCACCTCGTGGACGACAAGATCCACGCCCGCTCCATCGGTCCGTACAGCATGGTCACCCAGCAGCCTCTCGGCGGCAAGGCGCAGTTCGGCGGACAGCGCTTCGGCGAGATGGAGGTGTGGGCGCTCGAAGCGTACGGCGCGGCGCACATCCTGCAAGAGATCCTTACGGTCAAGTCGGACGATATCGTGGGGCGCGTCAAGACGTACGAGAGCATCGTGAAGGGCAACAACATCTCCGAGCCCGGCATCCCCGAGGCGTTCAAGGTGCTCTTGAAAGAGTTGCAGTCGCTCGCCCTCGACGTGAAGGTGCTCACCGAGAACAACGAGGAACTCATCATCCGCGAGTTCGACGACGACGACCGCGACGAGCGCCGCCAGGAGCCCGCCGCCTTGGCAGAGGAACAGGACTTCGACTTCGGCATGGACGAAGAGGAGGAAGAGGAGGACGGCATCGGCTCCATCTTCGACGACGCGGAGGAGGACGAGGAGTTCGTCTCGGGCGACCTCTTCGGCGACGAGGAGGACGACGATCTCTCCGACGTGGACGAGGACGGCTCCTTCGGCGATCTGTTCGCGGACGACGAGGACGGGAAGGAAGAGGACGATCCTCTCTCCGACGACGAGTAAGGGAGGCAGACTATGTTTGAATTAAACGATTTCAATTCCATTCAGATCAGCATTGCATCCCCCGAGAAGATCCGCGAATGGTCGTACGGCGAGGTCACCAAGCCCGAGACCATCAACTATCGCACGCAGAAGCCCGAACGGGACGGGCTCTTCTGCGAAAAGATCTTCGGACCCACCAAGGATTGGGAGTGCCATTGCGGCAAATACAAGCGCATCCGCTACAAGGGCATCATCTGCGAGAAGTGCGGCGTGGAAGTCACGCGCGCCAAGGTGAGAAGGGAGCGCATGGGGCACATCGAGCTCGCCGCGCCCGTCTCCCACATCTGGTATTTCCGCGGCGTGCCCTCCAAAATCGGGCTCCTGCTCGACATGAGCCCCAAGAATCTCGAAAGGGTCATCTACTTCGCGGCATACGTCGTGCTCGACCCCGGCACCACCGGGCTCGAATACAAGTCGGTGATCGACGATAAGAAGTTGCGCGATACCGAGGAATTGCTCGGCGACAGCTCCAAGACCGGTCTCAAAGTCGGCATGGGCGCGGAGGCGATCCGCGAGCTCCTCATGGCGGTGGACCTCGAAAAGGAATACGCGGAGGCGAAGCAGATCATCGACGCCAACGCTACGGGCGCAAAGCGCGTGAAGGCGATCAAGCGCATCGAGATCATCGAGGCGTTCCGCAAGAGCGGCAACAAGCCCGAGTGGATGGTTCTCACCGTCCTGCCCGTCATCCCGCCCGATCTCAGACCGATGGTCCAGCTCGACGGCGGGAGATTCGCGACGTCCGACCTCAATGACCTGTACCGCCGCGTCATCAACCGCAACAACCGCTTGAAGCGCATGATCGAGCTCGGCGCGCCCGAGATGATCGTGAAGAACGAGAAGCGCATGTTGCAGGAGGCGGTGGACGCGCTCATCGACAACGGCAGGAGGGGGAAGCCGCTCATCGGTCCCTCCAACCGCGAGCTCAAATCGCTCTCGGCGCTCCTCCGCGGCAAGCAGGGCAGATTCCGCCAGAACCTGCTCGGCAAGCGCGTGGACTATTCGGGACGTTCGGTCATCGTCGTCGGTCCCGAACTCAAAATCTACCAATGCGGTCTTCCCAAGGAGATGGCGATCGAACTCTTCAAGCCCTTCGTCATGAAGCGGCTCGTGGAGACGGGGAAGAGCCACAACATCAAGAGCGCGAAGCGCACCGTGGAAAAGGGCAAGGATTTCGTCTGGGACGTCCTCGAAGAGGTCATCAAGGAACATCCCGTCCTTCTGAACCGTGCGCCCACGCTGCACCGTCTGTCCATACAGGCGTTCGAGCCCGTCCTCATCGAGGGCAGGGCGATCAAGATCTCTCCGCTCGTCTGCGGACCCTTCAACGCCGACTTCGACGGCGACCAGATGGCGGTGCACCTGCCCCTCTCCATCGAGGCGCAGGCAGAGGCGAGATTTCTGATGCTCTCGGCGAACAACATTTTGAAGCTCGCCGACGGGAAATCGGTCATGTCGCCCACGCAGGATATGATCATCGGCGCCTACTACCTCACCATCCTCCGCCGCGAGGAGGGGAAGAAGTATGACGAGCTCTGCCGTCCCTCCGAGGAGGGCACGGCGTATGTGCCGCCCGTCTATTCCTCCTTCGACGAGGCGCTCATGAGCTACCAGCTCAAAGACGTGCATTGTCAGGACGAGATCTACGTCCGCCGCACCGTGGAGGTGCCCGCGTCCAAGCTCGAGGGATGGGAATTCCCGTACGAGCGCTTCTTTCCCGCGGAGAACGTGCCCAACAACGGCGTGCGCGGCAGAGTGTACGCAAGGCTCAACGGGGAGACGGGCAATGTGGAGGTGACGGGCACCATCAAGACGACGGTGGGGCGCATCATCTACAACGACGGCATGCCGCAGGACCTCGACTTCGTGAAGCGCTCCGCGCCCGAGGACTACCTCAAGCTGGAGCTCTCCACCGAGTTCATCGGGGGCGCCCGCGCCATCGGCAAGAAGCACCTCTCCAAGATCGTCGAGGCGTGCTTCAAGACGGGCTATGCGCCCAAGGCTTCCGCCGTGCTCGACGCCATCAAGGAGCGCGGGTACAAGTATTCCACCATCGCGGCGCTCACCACCTCGGTATTCGATATGAAGATCCCGAGCGAGAAGGCGGACATCGTGAAGGAGGCGGAAGATCAGGTCGCCAAGATCTCCAAGAAGTACGCGAGAGGACTTCTCAAAGAGGACGAGAGATACCACGCCGTGATCGACGTGTGGGACGAGGCGACCGATAAGGTCGCGGGGCTGTTGAAAGAGCAGGGCGCGCACGACAAGTTCAACCCCATCTGGATGATGGCGGACTCGGGCGCGCGCGGCTCCATCGACCAGATCAAACAGCTCTCGGGCATGCGCGGACTGATGGTCAACCCGCAGGGCAAGAAGATCGAAGTCCCCGTGAAGAGCTGTTTCAGAAACGGACTCTCCGTGCTCGAATACTTCATCTCCTCGCACGGCGGCAGAAAGGGACTCGCGGACACGGCGCTCAAGACGGCGGACTCGGGGTACCTCACGCGGCGCCTCGTGGACGTCTCGCAGGACGTCATCGTGCGCGAGGAGGACTGCTCGGCGGGCAAGCGCCCGCGCGGGACGGTGTTGAAGGCGATCTACGGCGTGAACGGCGAGCTCATCGAGAGCCTCGAGGACCGTCTCACGGGCAGATTTGCGGCGGAGGATCTCACCGATGAATCGGGCGAGGTCATCGTCCCCTGCAACGAGATGATCACCGAGAACGCGGCGAAGAGAATCGCCGCCATCCCCAAATACGCGCAAAACGGCGCCAACGTGCGCTCCATCTTCAACTGCAATACCCGCTTCGGCGTGTGCGCGAAGTGCTACGGCAAGAACATGGCGACCACCCTTCCCATCAAGGTGGGCGAGGCGGTCGGCGTCATCGCGGCGCAGTCCATAGGCGAGCCCGGCACCCAGCTCACCATGCGTACCTTCCACACGGGCGGCATCGCGGCGACGGGCGACATCACCCAAGGTCTGCCCCGCGTCGAGGAGCTCTTCGAGGCGAGAAGGCCCAAGGGCGTCGCCACCATCTGCGAGTTCGCGGGCGTCGTGACCGTGGACGACAGCGACAACTTGAAGCACGTGATCGTCACCGACGCGGAGACGGGCGAGAAGCGCAAGGACTACGAGCTTCCCTTCAATGCGGAGCTCAAGGTCAAGACGGGCGACAAGGTGGAGCCGGGCACCCAGCTCAACGCGGGCTCCGTCAACCCGCAGGACATCATCCGCGTGAAGGGCGTCAAGGGCGTGCAGGACTACATCCTCGAACAGGTGCAATCGGTGTACCGTTCGCAGGGCGTGGACATCAACGACAAGCACGTCGAGATTATCGTGCGCCAGATGCTCCGCAAGGTGCGCATCGAGAACGCGGGCACGACGGATATGCTGCCCGGACAGCTCGTGGATATGTTCACCTTCGAGGAGCAGAACGAAAAGACCATCCTTGCGGGCGGCGTCCCCGCAACGGCGAAGAGGGTGCTGCTCGGCATCACCAAGGCGGCGCTCGCCACCGACAGCTTCCTCTCGGCGGCTTCCTTCCAGGAGACCTCACGCGTGCTCACCGAGGCGGCGATCTGCACCAAGCGCGACCCTCTCATCGGGCTCAAAGAGAACGTCATCATCGGCAAGCTCATCCCCGCAGGTACGGGCATGAAGGAGTACAAGGGCGTGGGCGTCCAGTCCACGGGGAACTATCGCGACCTCGCCGAGGAGACGGCAGTCTCGGGCGACGAATAACGGAGAACAGAGCGCCCCGCGCGGCACCGCCGCGCGGGGCGTTTTGCATGCCCTCCATTCAATTTCCTGAAATGCCTTGACGGGGCGGCGGAACTGTGATAAAATAACGAGCGTTATATAACGGTCGTTATTTTTATGGGAAAGACAAAGATCACAAGGGAAGCTATATTGCGGGCGGCGGCGGAGACGGTGCGCCGCGCGGGCGCCGAACGGGTGTCGGCGCGCGCCGTCGCGGAGGAGCTCGGGTGCTCCACCCAGCCCATCTATTCGCAATTCCACGGGATGCGCGAACTGCTTTCTGCGCTCCGCGAGGAGGCGAAGGCGCGCTATGGCGCCTTCATCGAGGAGGGCGCGAAGGGGGCGAAGAACGGATACGAGGCGTTCGGCATGGGGTTCGTGCGGTTCGCGGGCGCAGAGCGCGGTCTGTTCCGCTATCTCTTCCTCACGCCGTGCGGCGGGATGGAGGACCCCTTCCTCGAAGAGATCGTCGGCGAGATGGGGCGCATCTACGGCATGCCCGAGGAGAAGGCGCGCGCCTTCCACGCCGATATGACGGTCTATTCGTGCGGGCTCGCGACGCGCGTCTATGCGGGGGACGAACTCACCGAAGAGGAGATCGCGGCGGCGCTCAGGCGGGAATTTTACGCGCTGTATGCGCTGTACTTCCCCGAGCGGGCGGGCGATCTCAGGCGGGACGCTTCTGCGTTTAAGGGAAAGCGGCGGGATTCTTGAAGGAAGGGACATATGCACATTCTTGAGATCGTACACTTGAAGAAGTACTTCAAAGAGGTGAAGGCGGTGGACGACATCTCCTTCTCGGTGGAGGAGGGGGAATTTTTCGCCTTCCTCGGCGTGAACGGCGCGGGGAAGAGCACCGCCATCTCCGTCATCTGCGGCAAGGAAGCGCGCACGTCGGGCACCGTGCTCGTGAACGGGAGAGAGGTCCGCGAATGGGGGAGGGAGCTCGGTCGGCTCGTCGGCGTTGTCTTTCAGGACAGCGTGCTGGACCGCGCGCTCACGGTGGAGGACAACCTCCGCTCCCGCGGCGCGCTCTACGGCATCGGGGGCACCGCGCTCACCGCGCGGATCGGCGAGCTTTCCGCCCTCTTCGGGCTCGGGGACATCCTGCACCGCCCGTTCGGGAAACTCTCGGGCGGACAGCGCCGTCGGGCGGACATCGCCCGCGCGCTCATCCACCGTCCCCGCCTCCTCATTCTCGACGAGCCCACGACGGGGCTGGATCCGCAGACGCGGCGCGCGGTGTGGGAGACGGTGCACGCGCTCCGCAAGGTGCGCGCGCTGACGGTGTTCCTCACTACCCATTCCCTCGAAGAGGCGGCGGGCGCCGACCGCGTCGTCATCCTCGACGGCGGAAAGGTGAAGGCGGACGGCACGCCCAATGCCCTCAAAACCAAGTACACGCGCGATCATATCCTCTTCCATTCGGCGACGGAGGAGGAGCTCCGCGTCCTCGGCAAGCCGTTCGAGCGGCAGGGGGACGCGTGGCGCATGGAGATAGAGGACCCCGAAGAGGCGACCCGTCTCATCCTGCGCCATCCCGCGCTCTTCAAGGACTATGAGATCGGGAAGGGGAGCATGGACGACATGTTCCTCGCCGTCACGGGCAAGAGGGGGACCGCATGAGGACGTTCACGGCGCTCACGGCGCGCAATCTGAAGATCTTTTTCCGCGACAAGGGAGTCTTTTTCCCCGCGCTCCTTGCCCCCCTCATCCTGCTCTTCCTCTTCGTCGCCTTCTTGGGGAACGTCTACCGCGACAGCATCCGCGGGGTGCTCGAAGGATTTCCCTTCGAGGACGGGCTCGTGGAGAGCGTGGCGAGCGGCTGGCTCGTCTCCTCCCTCGTCGCGGTGTGCGCGGGGACTATCGCCTTCACCGCCGAGTGCATCATGGTGCAGGACCGCGCGGGGGGACAGTTCGCGGACTTCTCGCTGACGCCCGTTCCCCGCTCCCTTCTGGCGCTCTCCTACTTCACGGCGACCTACCTCGTCACCGCCATCGTCTGCTTCGTGGCGCTCGGCGCGGGATTTATCTATATGGGCGCGGCGGGCTGGCATCTCACCGCGGCGGACCTCTTTCTCGCCTTCGCCGATACCCTTCTTCTATGCCTGTTCGGCACGGCGCTCTCCTCCGTCGTCTGCACTTTCCTGCGGTCGCAGGGCGGCGTGACGGCGGTGCAGGCGACCGTCTCGGCGGCGTACGGCTTTCTGTGCGGCGCTTACATGCCCATCGGGAGCCTCGTCCCGTGGCTGAGGAACGCCATCATGCTCCTGCCGGGGACGTACGGCACGGGGCTGTTGCACCGCCACCTCATGGGCGGCGCCATCGACGCCCTCGCGCAAAACGAGGCGCTCGCACAGGGACTGAGGGAGGGGTTCGACTGCGATCTGTTCTTCTTCGGGAGCGCCGTGCCCGAGTGGGTGTGCTATCTCGTGCTGGCGCTCGCCGCGTTCCTGTCGGTCGGCGCGTACGTCGCGTTGGTCGCACTGCGGCGGGGCAAGCATATTTAGAAAATCGTCGAAATATTTTTGCGGAAAATGCGGCAAAATCTTGACAATTTGCCGCATTTTTGTTATTATTTAGATAGCTTTCGAATTACGGAGGACGAAATGAAGGACGTTTGGGGCGCGCTTGCGGACGGCACGCGGCGGGAAATTTTGGATCTTCTGCGCAGCCGTCCGCACACGGCGGGGGAGATCGCCGACCAATTCACGCTGTCGGCGGCGACCGTTTCGCACCATCTCTCGGTGCTCAAAGAGAGCGGACTCGTCAATGTGGAACGGAGGGGGCAGACGCTCATCTACTCCGTCGATCTTACGATGTTCCGTCGGCTCGTGCGCGGTCTCGAGGATTTTTTGAAGGATTAGGAGGGAAACATGAAAGGGTATCTTTTGTTTGCGGCGGTCGCCGTCGCCAATCTCATCGCATGCGCCGCGGTGCTCGGCTTTCTGCCGCCCGCCGTCGCCGTCCATCTCGGCGCGGAGGGGACGGTGGACCGTCTCGTCTCGCCGTGGGCGTTCGTCTCCATGCCCGTCGCCGCGGTCCTGCTCGCGGGGGCGGCGCCCGCGGGGTCGCTCTCCGCGAAGGGGACGACGCGCATCGCCGTCGGGAGCGTGTGCGTGGCGCTCGCGGCGGCGCTCATCTCGCTGGGCTGGTACTTCACGGCGTTCGGGATGCAGAGCGCGGCGTTCGGGGAGACCGTCTCCGTGCCGTACGCGACCTTCTCCGCGCTGCCTCTGTCCCTTCTTCTCATGTGGGGCGGATATGCCTTCCCGTGGTTTGCGGGAAGGCGTGCGGGCAAGACGGGCCGCGCCGACGCCGAGCGCAGAGCGCGGGAAGCGGGGCTTGTCGCCATCGTTGCGGGCGGGATCGCCGCGGCGGCGAGCGTCGCGTTCTCCTGCGTCACGCAACCCTTCCGTCTCGATTACGTGGGATTCATCTTCCTCGCGGCGGCGGTCGTAGCGGCGGGGGCGGCGATTCTCATCTGCCGCATGCGGAAAAGCGGGACGTGATTTTTCGGAAAAACTGTCCCAAAAATCCGAAAGTGTGATATGATACCTGTGAATCGGGGGGTAAGATGAAGGACGAGAGGACCATCGAAGAGCGGCTCAGACCCGAGAAGCACGCGGACAAGGCGTGGTATCTCTCCCTCCTCGACGAGGGGGAGCAGTTCGCCTATGAAGAGGACCGCTTGAAGGCGGTGCTCGCGGGGCTCAAAGCGTTCTATCTCCTCCGTTTCAGGCGGAGGATCGCAGAGGCGCAGAGAGAATGCGCCTCCATCCGCGCGCGCGAAAACTATTCCGCCGAGGACTACCGCCGTCTGCTCGAAAAGAATGCAGAGATCGCCGCCGACACGCGCAAGATGAACGGGTACAAGTGTTTCTTCTCCGAGCCCTACTTCGCCCGCATGGACGTGGTGGACGACAAGGAGGGGTACAACAGCTACTATATCGGCAAGAGGGGGGATGTCAATCTCGAGATCGTGGATTGGCGCGCCCCCCTCGCCGTGCGCTATTACCAGAAGAGCCGCGTCCGCTTCACCATCAACGAATACGAGTACCGCACGGTGCTCCGCCGCGCGCTCTCGGTGAAGAACGGCAAGCTCCTCGACTTCAAGAACGAATACCTCTCGGTGCGGGACGTGCTCACGCCCGAGGAGATCGCGGGGCGGGACGAGGAGATCCTCTTCGATCCGTATCTCAGGAGCATCATCAAGAGCCGCAAGGACGACGTGGGCATCCGCGACATCATCCGCACCATCCAAGAGAAGCAGTTCGACGTCATCACCCGCCCCGAGCGGGAGAACTTCATCCTGCAAGGGTGTGCGGGGAGCGGCAAGACGATGATTCTTCTCCATCGTCTGAGCTATCTCATGTACAACAACGAGGCGCTCCGCCCGCGCGACGTGCTCGTCATCACGCCGTCGGACAGCTTCAACGCCTTCATCGACGAGCTCGCCGAGGTGCTCGAACTCAAACAGGTGCGCACCGTCACCCTCGGGAACTACTATTTTCAGGTGCTCCGCGCGGAGGGGGTGGACCTCGCCGCCAAGCTCACGGGGGAGCGGGAGAGCGAAGCGTACCTTGCCTATCTCTATTCGGAGAAATTCCCCGCCGACGTCGAACGCCGCGTGGCGAAGCTGTACGGCGGCGTGCGGGGGCTGTTCGACGGCGAGGAGTGCCGCGAGGTCGCGGAGAAGCTCCTTGCGGCGTGCAGGGAGCGGCGGGCGAAATTCACCAAGATCAAGAACGCCTCCACGCGGGTGCGGCGGGCGGTGCTCGGCGAAATGAAGGACGACAGGGCGGGCGGCTTCTACTTCACCAAGCCGTTCCGCGCGCTCATGGGCGCCTTCGCACAGGCGGAGGACTTCCTCGGCTATGTGTTCGAGGAGCCCCCGCGCACGCCCGATTACTTTTTCCGCCAATTCTCCGAATTTTACCGCTCCGCGCACGCCGTCGCGGCGAACGGGGAGAAGGTGTTCGCCGAGGCGGAGGAGGACCTCTCGGCGCTCGCCGAAGCGGTGGAGCGGGAGATCGCCGACCTTCGCCGCTACAAGCTCCGCCGCGGGAACGCCGAGGTGTACACCTATGCCGACCGCATCGCGCGGCGGGAGGAGCTGACGGAGGAGATCGGGCGCATGCGTCGGCTCATCCGTGAGATGCGGGGAGGGATGGACCTCTTCCGCGAATTTTTCGGCGTGTTGCGCTCGTCGTCGTGCGCGGAACTCGGCAAGTGCAAGGGTCCCGCCGACCTCACGCGGTGGCTGTACCGCGAGACGGTGAAAAAGTACAAGAAGCGCTTCGGCATGAAGGGGGTGTATCCCTCGGACGGCTATGCCGTCTGCACCGTGCTCGCGGCGGCGGGGCGCGCCCTCAAACCGCGCTACGGGCTGGTGTTCGTGGACGAGGGACAGGACATCTCGGCGGGGGAATACGCGCTCTTGAAGCGCATCCATTCGGACGCCTCCTTCAACGTATTCGGCGATCTGCAACAGAACATCACCGCATGGCGGGGGGTGAAGTCGTGGGAGGGGTTCGGCTGGAACATCTACCGCCTCGACCAGAACTACCGCAACACCAACGAGATCGTGGAGTACGTAACGGGCGTGATCGACGCGGGCATGCGTCCCATCGGCTTGCACGGCGCGGCGGTGGCGCACATCAAGCCGCGGCAGGTGAGCGCCTTCTTCCGCGAAAAGACGGGCTTGAAGGCGATCATCGCGCGGGAGGAATATCTGCCCCTCTTCTTGAAGCGGGGATACAGACTGCTCTCGGCGGGGACGCTCTCCAAGACGCGCGTCAACGTGATGAGCGTGTACGAGAGCAAGGGGTTGGAGTTCTCCGCCGTCGCCGTGTACGACCGCGGCATGACCGAGAACGAGAAATATATCGCCTATACGCGGGCGCTTCGCGAGCTCGCCGTCGTGGAGGAGGAATGAAGGACATCTTTTTGGTCGATCTCGACGAGACGCTCATCGACTTCCCGCGCGGGGAGCGCGAAAACCTGCGCCGCACCCTCCGCGCCTTGGGCGCCGAGGCGGACGAGCGCGTCACGGCGCGCTTCCACGCCGTGAACGATAGCCTCTGGAAGCGCCTCGAACGGGGCGAGCTCACGCGCGAACGGCTCAAATCGCTCCGCTTCGAGTTGCTGTTCAAGGAGGAGGGATGGGCGATAGACCCCCTCGAAGCGGGGAAAATGTACTACGAAAACTTCCCGAATATTTGTTATCCTTATGCAGGGGCAAATGAATTTATACATACCCTTGCGGCGCGCGGAAGGGTGTACGCCGTCACCAACGGCGGCGCCGCGATCCAGCGCCGCCACATCGCGCTCGCGGGGTTTGCGCCCTGCTTTTCCGATGTGTTCATCTCGGAGGAGGTTGGCGCGGACAAGCCTTCCCCCGCATTTGCCGCCCATGTGCGGGAAAGGGTGCCCCGTTTCGACCGTTCCCGCGCCGTTTGGCTGGGGGACAGCCTCACTTCGGACTGCCTGTGCGCGCGCGAGCTCGGGGTGGACTTCGTGCTGTTCGCCCCCCGCGGCGCCCCCGCGGCGTACGGGGGCGCCTTCGTGCGGAGCTATGCGGAATTTGTCGAATGGTTGGACGCGGACGGGCGGTAAAATTATTCTGAAAAATTTTGTGAAGAATGCAAAAAATCTGTTGACAATATCATTTCAGCGTGATAGAATTGTGACAAAACTTATTTCAGGAGGGTTTTCTATGAAAAAGTTATGTCACAAAACTTTGCTATCCCTCGCGCTCGCGGGGGCGGTCACTGTCGCCGCATGCGGCGTCTGCGGCATGCACGCGCCCGTGCAAGACGGGGACGTACCGCTCATGGTCACCACCGCGGTCCGCGAAGAGACGGTCAAGCCGATGGGAATTTGTACCAAGGTAGATACTCCCGAAGTCGTAAAGTATAAGGTCGGCAGTGACTCGAACGGCAACGCCCTGTACAGATATTATACCCCGTATAATTGCTTTGTGGTATATGATATCAAAAATGTCGATGTCGAACATCGGAATATCGATTTGGGCAGCAACAATGCTGCGTACAACACGATTTCATTCCATAATCTTGGTTATAATGAGGTCGCGCATTACGTCAGTTATGCGAAATCGGGAAAGACTTGTTACCCTACATATTATATTGTGTCCGCTTCCTGCCCCGATTGCGGGGTACGCTCCGAAGTGAACTCGGTCATTTACGAGCACTATTCCGAAGCCTTCTGGTCTCAATGCAATCAGGGTTGTACCGACTATATGATTAGTGACGCCATTACGACGAAGTACGATGATTTGGGCGCCACATGGAAGCACAACGGGTCCAAAGATGCGCGCATCTACTTCTCTCTCGCCTATAAGGGAGAGGTCTTTGACGAGGGCGATGGAGGGAAGGATGCCTGCATCGCTGTCCCCACGGGGAATTGGTTCAATCAAAATCCTTCCAAAACCAAGACGGTCACTTTGGGCGGCGTCACGTTCACCATCCGCGTAACGCCGAGCGAGGTCTCTGTCAAGGCGAGCGAAGAGGTGAAGTGCAACAGCTACGACACCATGTTCGCCTTCTATACCGACGATGTTTGATATCGGAAAAATATCTATAATTTGGTGAATTATGATGTCTCATGATGACCGAAAGAATGACCGAAAGATCGGATTGGCGTTTCGGCTTCTTGCGTCGAAGAAAAGAATCGTGACGACACTCGTCACGATTTTTATTTCTGCCCTCGCTTGTGCACTGTTTGCCCTCGCCTGGAGCGGTTGGTGCTATGACTATTGCGACCTTGCAACGCGCGGCTATCTCCATTATGCCGCTTCCAAGACGGGCAGTTATGCCGCAGATGAACCCTATCCCTACTTTTCTCTGGACACGGCAGGGGAGTATCCCTATCTCTGTCTTTCCCCGTCGGGGACTATCTCAAATAGTATTGTCAACCGACACAGATTCTCCTTTGAACAGATGCGGGCGATCGAGGAGGATACCCAAATTCCGTTCGTCCGCGAGATGGTGAATACGGAAGGAGTTTCGTATTGGGGATGTTATGCCGGCGCGACCCTTCCAAACAGTCTGAGCACTGTCCCCAATGCGGATGCAGTGCACGATCTGCTCACCGCATGGCGGCTGACGAACGGCACCGCGGGATCGCTCGAGCTGGCGGGCTCCGAGGAGGACTACTCCGCGATGGGCTTTACCCTCCTCGCGGGGCGGTACCCCCGCTCGCGGTACGAGGTCGCCCTCTCCGAGGCGCACTACGAGGCGTTCGCCGCGCAGGGCTATATCGACGTATCGGCGCGATTCACGACCGAGATAGACGACGATTTTGGTACATATAATCTCAAATACGATGTGGCGAGACAGCCGGATGTGCCCGTACAGCCGATCGGGCAATACGAGGACCTGTTGGGCAAGACGTTGATGGGATGGAGCGACGAGTTGCCGCACCTTCGCACGTTCACCATCGTGGGCGTCGTCGATACGCACTGCAATGTAAGAAGGGCACAAGACGATTGGGAAAACTATCCCGCGGGCCGCATCCTGCGCGCGGAGGAGACCGGGATCGAGGTGTGTAGGGCGTTCTGCCCGCGCCTCGACGAGGGACGGGCGAGCCGCCTCTTCAAGCTGTGCGACGCATACCAAAAGGAGGCGTTGGAGGCGGAGAGGCTCAGCGGGGAGTCGATAGACTATCCGCTGCCGCTGCGCGGAGACTTCTTCGATTTCAGCCGCCCCGAATGGGTGTATGTTGATACTTCCGCAAACGTTATCTACAGCTGTACCCTCTCGGTGGGGGCGTTGAGCGCGGCGGTCGGCTTTGTGGCGCTGCTCCTCGGCGGCTTCCGCACCGAGCGCATGGTGGAGGACCGCGAGAAGGAGTTCGGCATCCTCCGCTCGATGGGCGCGAGCGACGGGACCATCTTCAAGATCTTGTTGGCGGACATCGCGGCAATGGCGTGCGCCATCTTTTTGGTTGCGCTCGCCGCCTCGCTGGGGATGTACTACGCTTGGATCAGACCATGGGGATACAGCGCCTTCATGGATGCCTATGAACTCGTTTACAACGGTTGGACGGTCCTCATCCTGTTCGGGGGGAGCGCCGTCCTCGCCATGCTTGCGGCGGTGTTTCCCGTCTGCAGATTGCTCCGCCGTTCCGTGATGGAGAACATCGTGGGAAGGCGAGAGGGAAAAAAGAAGAAAAAGAGGAAATAATATGTTTGAGATCAGAAATCTCGGAAAGATATACTACCCGAGCGGCGCGTCGCCCGTGGAGGCGCTCAAGGGCGTGAGCGTGAAGTTCGGAGACAAGGGGATGATCTTCATCCTCGGAAAGAGCGGGTGCGGCAAATCCACCCTCCTGCACCTCATGGGCGGGCTCGACCGCCCCACGAGCGGCGAATTTTTGCTCGACGGCGT
The DNA here is from genome assembly GCA_947587085.1 of uncultured Clostridia bacterium. GTDB lineage: Bacteria > Bacillota > Clostridia > Christensenellales > Borkfalkiaceae > Gallimonas. Next base: position 14,201 of record CANPXX010000030.1, read on the forward strand.
TTCGAGCAAAGATTTCTCCAAGCGCGATTTGGACGACTACCGCAACCGCTGCGTCGGCTTCGTCTTTCAGGAGTACAACCTGCTCCCCGAATTCACCGTGCAGGAGAACATCGGCATCGCCCTGCAATTGCAGGGGAAGCGGGCGGAACGGGAGAAGATCGACGCCATGCTCGCCGCGGTGGGGCTCAGCTTCGACGGACCCCGCTATCCCAACGAACTCTCGGGCGGGCAGAGACAGCGCGTCGCCATCGCCCGCGCGCTCATCAAGGAGCCCCGCATCCTCTTCGCGGACGAACCGACGGGCGCGCTCGACAGCAAGACGGGCAACGAGATCCTCACCCTCTTGAAGGAGATCTCCGCCGAGCGGCTGGTGGTGGTCGTCTCCCACGACGAGGAGTTCGCCCGCCGCTTCGGCGACCGCGTGCTCGGCATGCGGGACGGGAGCATCATCTCGGATTCTCTCGATGAGGAACCGCTCGGCGAGCGGGTGGAGGACTGAGATGAAGCGCACCCGTTTGCCCCTTGTAACGGCGTCAAAGTTGGCGCTCTGCGGGCTCTGGCGGCACCCGTGGAGACTGCTCATCACCGTTGTGCTCACCGTCTCCGCGCTCGTGCTGTTCGGGCTCGCGGTCACCGCCGCGCTCTTCCGCGAGGACGTCGCCCGTATCGATAGCATCGTCGCATACGAGCGGGCGTTCAAGGTGGAAAATGAGGAGGGTTCGATCACCCAAGAGCAGATGGACCTTCTGCGCGCAAAGACGGGAATCCCGTTTTCCTATCTGGCAGAGGTCTCTTATCTCGAAAATCCCGCTCCCTTCTTCCCGGACTTCCCGACGGGCGTCATCTTCCCCGATCTGCCCGCTTGCGTCTCCGACCTTACCGATTGTGGCACGAGCTGTTATATGACGGAGGAGGCGCTCGAGGCGAACGGATACACGCTCATCGGCAGATTGCCGCAGACGCAGGGGGAGATCGCCATCAATTCCTGCCTCGCGAACGCCTTCCTCGAGTACGGCTACTATGACAGCTTCAACTATCCGCGCCTGTTCGACGAGACCCTCCACGACTACCGCATGGACGAGCGGGGCATACACAGGGTCTCTTCCGCGCAGGAGCTCGTCGATCTCGGCGTGAGTCTTTCCGTGACAAATTGGGAACGCGATCTCTATGAGGGGAATACCCGCCCCGCCAAGATCGTCGGCGTGGTGGACTACGGCAACTGTTATGCGCGGGAGATCGGCGCAAGGCGGCCGGGCGGCTATTACGACGCCGTCTTTGTGTGCGAATCGTTCCTCCGATACCCCATCGATCACGATGATTGCGTCGCCGTCACGGGACGGGTGTCGAGCGCGGAAGCCGTGTCTGCCCTCCTCGAACTGTGCGGACCTGACAAAGAGCTCAAACTCTCTTCCACCATCGGCGTGCGCTTTCAGGAAGTGGTCGGGAGATTCCGCACCATGCGCACCGCGTTCATCTGGGCAGGGGTCGCGCTCGGCGTCTTTGCGGCGCTCCTCGTCTACCAATTCGCCGTCCTCTCCGTCGCCGAAAAGAAGGATATGATCGGCGTGCTCCGCGCCCTCGGCGCCCACGTCTCCGATGTGTATAAGATCTTCCTGTCCGAGGGGCTGTTCCTCGTCTTGGTGAGCGCGTGTTGCGCCATCCCCATTACCTTCGGGCTGTGCGTCGCCGTCAACTCCGTGCTGTGGTCCATCCGCCTGCCCGTCGCCTTCATGCACTTCGGCGTGGTGGCGCCCCTCCTCGAAGTGCTCGTCGGCGCGTGCGTCAACCTCGTCGCGACCGTGTTCCCCGCCCGCCGCCTCGCCCAGAAAGAACCCATCGACTGCATCCGACTTGTGGAGTAGGGGAGGGCTAAGACTTTTCGCGAAAAAAGTTTCGCGAAATTGTTAGTTTCGCGAAATTCTTCATCGAATAGACACGCGCGATTTCATCGCGCGTGTTCTTATAATGAGGGCAAAGAATTTCGCGACGGAAAGGAGCTATTATGGGAAACGTGGTTTTGGCTCTTCATCGCTTGCGCAAACAACAAGCGCGGGCGAGCCGCGCAAATTGAGGCGCGCTCCGCAAAATGCGATTTTGCTCCGCGCGAGGGATTTTATTTGAAGGGTAAACCGTGTCCATGTCCTCTAATGTCATGCCGAGCCTGTCGAGGCATCTCTACCGCATTAAAAACAAGGTAGAGATGTTTCGACTCGAGCGCCCGCGTCCGTTGGACGCGGGCGCTCGGCTCAACATGACAGTATAGAATACTTCGCGTTTCGCTCACTTCGCTCAACATGACAATAAAGAAATACTTCGCGTTTCGCTCACTTCGCTCAACATGACAATAAAGAAATACTTCGCCTATGGGGGCATGGGCGCTAAGCGGCGGGCGGGGGAGGGCGTCCATTCGGGGTCGGCGGAAGAAGCGGGCGGGCGAAATGGCGCGAAACGCTTGCCAAGCGGGGGCTCGGCGTGATATAATAAACCGAATTACGTCAGAGAGGAAGGTATGGAACAACAGCATTACGACGCGAGCGACATCACCATCTTGGAGGGACTTGACGCCGTGCGCCTCCGTCCCGGCATGTATATCGGCTCGACGGGACCGCGCGGTCTGCATCATATCCTGTGGGAGATCGTAGACAACGCCATCGACGAGGCGGCGAACGGCTTCGCCGACCGCATCGACGTACGCATCTATCGGGACGGGAGCGTCTCCGTCGAGGACAACGGGAGGGGCATCCCCACCGACATCCACCCCAAGACGAAGGTCTCGGGCGTACAGGTCGTCTTTACCCAGCTCCATGCGGGCGGGAAGTTCGACGAGCACAACTACGCCTTTTCGGGCGGTCTGCACGGCGTGGGCGCCTCAGTGACCAACGCGCTCTCCAAATGGCTCAAAGTGCGCGTGTACAGCGGCGGCACCACGTGGGAGATGGAATTCCGCTCTTACTATGACGAGAAGAAGAAAAAGTATGAATCGGGCATCCCCGTCGCTCCCCTCGTCAACACCAAACAGCGCACCAAGCGGCACGGGACCTTCATCCATTTCCTCCCCGACGACGCGGTGTTCTCCACCACGGAGTTCTCCCTCGACACCATCTCGCGCCGTCTCAACGAGCTCGCCTTCCTCAACCGCGGGCTCGCCATCACGCTCACCGACGAGCGCATCACCCGCAACGAATACCTCGCCGAGCAGGGCGAGACGGCGGAGGACGTACAGCTCGACCTCGAAGGCGCCTCCGCGCCCTATTCGGTCACCTTCCGCTACGAGGGCGGCATCGCCGACTTCGTGACCTATCTCAACGAGGGAAAGACCAAGCTGTACTCCAAGCCGCTCTGTTACAGCGCCGAGAAGGAGGGCATCCGCGTGGAGTTCGCCATCCAGCACACCTCCGATTTCACGGAGAATCTCTTCTCTTTCGTCAACAACATCCCCACGCCCGAGGGCGGCTTCCACGAGATGGGCTTCCGCGGCGGCATCACCCGCATGCTCAACGACTACGCGCGGGAGAACAAGCTCCTCAAAGAGAAGGACGCGAACTTCCTCGGCGACGACTTCCGCGAGGGGCTCACCGCCGTGCTCTCCATCAAGATGAAGAACGTGCAGTTCGAGGGGCA
>CANPXX010000031.1 GCA_947587085.1 uncultured Clostridia bacterium
CTATGCCTGCCGCGAGACGGAGGAGCTCATGCCGCTCCCCGTCATGCTGGCGCACCGCCTCGCATGGCGGCTCACCGAGCTGAGGCGGAACGGCACCCTTCCCTATCTTCGTCCCGACGGCAAGACGCAGGTGACGGTGGAGTATGAGGGCAAGACTCCCGTCCGCGTGGATACGGTGGTCATCTCCACCCAGCACGCGGAGGATGTCTCGCAGGAGACCATCGCGGCGGACGTGCGCGCATTGGTGGCGGAAAAGGTCATTCCCGCCTCCCTCCTCGACGGCGATACGAAATATTACATCAATCCGACGGGCAAGTTCGTGGTGGGCGGTCCCGAGGGGGACGCGGGGCTCACGGGGCGCAAGATCGTCGTGGATACCTACGGCGGGCGGTGCGCGCACGGCGGCGGCGCCTTCTCGGGCAAAGATCCCACCAAGGTGGACAGGAGCGCCGCGTATATGGCGCGGTACGTCTGTAAAAATCTCGTGGCGGCGGGGCTTGCCGACGAGGTGGAGCTGGAGCTCGCCTACGCCATCGGCGTAGCCCGTCCCGTCTCGGTGTTCGTCGATACCTTCGGCACGGGGGCGCTCCCCGACGACAAAATCGCCGAGATCGTGCGCGAACAGTTCGATCTCCGTCCCGCCGCGATCATCCGCACCCTCGACCTGCGCCGTCCCATCTATTCGGAGACGGCGGCATACGGGCACTTCGGGCGGGAGGGCTTCCCGTGGGAGCGCACCGACCGCGCCGACTCCCTTCGCGCCCTCCTCGGAAGGGCGGGGAAATGAAGGGGGAACGCTCGGGGCTGAGGAAGAGCGCCTCGCGCGAGATCGCCTATCTTGCCCTCTCCGTGGCGCTCATCACCGTCTGCGCGTGGATTACTCTGCCCATCGGGCTCGTTCCCTTCACCCTTCAAACCTTCGCCGTCTGCCTCGTCGGCGCGCTCATGGGGTGGAAGAGGGGCGTATGCGCCGTCGCCGTCTATCTCGCGATGGGGCTGTGCGGGATTCCCGTGTTTGCGGGCTTCAAGGCGGGCGTCCCCGCGCTGTTCGGCCCGACGGGCGGGTACATCTTCGGATTTTTGTTCGCGGCGCTCGTGCCCGCGCTCTTCAAAATTATCCCCGTCAGACGGCGCGCCGCGCGGTGCGCCCTGTTTTATGCGGGGATGCTCATCGGGCTTTTTGTGTGCTATCTGTTCGGAACGGCGTGGTTCGTCCAACTCTATGCCTGCACATGGGGATACGCCCTTACGGCGTGCGTTCTTCCCTACCTCTTGCCCGACGCCGTCAAGCTCTTTGTTGCGGCGGCGCTCGCCGCGCGGTTGGAAAACAGGATCCGCTGATCGCCCCGCCGCGCTTTGTTTCTGTTGAAACGAAAATTTTTTACTTTTTTCAAAAAAGCCTTGTCACGCGCGTGAAAACGTGATATAATGTAGAAAATTTTTCCGAAAGGGGGAAATGAGAATGAAAAAACTGATGACGGCGTGCCTCGCGGGCGCAGTCTCCTGTGCGTTCATGTTCGGCGCCACCGGGTGCTCGGGCGCGGACGTGAACGCAAAGACGTACGGCGATCCCGCCGCGACGGTCTCGGTGAACGCGGTCGCGGACGGGAAGGACATCTCCGATGACATCTTCGGGATCTTCCTCGAAGACATCAACTACGCCTCGTACGCGATGGACGACAACATCGTCGCAAACGGCAATTTCGAGTCCCTCGGCGAACCCAATACCAACCGCTTCAAGGACTTCTGGTCGGCGACGCAGGGTTCTACGTTCGCCGTGGAGGATACCGACGGGCTCTTCGCCTCGCACGCGGACTACCACAACACCGCGCTCAAGACGAACGTCGACCCGCACTATGCGAAGGTGACGGCGGCGGCGAACGGCGGGCTCATCAACACGGGGTACACCATGGTACCCATGGCGGCAAAGAAGGGGGAGAAATTCACCTTCTCCGCCTTCGTCAAGTCGCCCGACGGCGCGAGCAAGCTCACCGTCAATTTGAAGAGCGGGGAGACCATCATCGCGACGACCACCCTCGATCTTCCGCAGGGCGCGCAGTGGATAAAGTATAGCAGAGAGCTCACCGCGGCGGAGGCATTCTCCTCGAACGGACGGCTCGAGCTCCTGTTCGAGAAGGCGGGCACCTACTATGTGGACGCCGTGGCGCTCGAGACGCAGAACGCCACACTCGGCATCAAGAACTACATCTATGACGCGATCGCCGAGCTCTCACCCAAGTTCATGCGCTTCCCCGGCGGGTGCATCATCGAGGGCGACAACTGCAATGTAGACGAGAACGGCGAGTGCGTGGAAGTGTACGATTGGAAGAACTCCGTCGGCGCGGTGCAGAACGGCACCGAGGCGGGGGACGACACCATTCCCGCCTTCACCTATCAGCTCAACACCGGCGGGACGAGCACCGAACAGGTGACCACCTACGGCGAGTGGGCGACGAGGACCAACAATTATGACCTTTGGGGCTATAATATGGATTACGGTCTCGGCTTCTATGAATACTTCCTGCTCTGCGAGAAGATCGGCGCCAAGCCCGTTCCCATCGTCAACTGCGGTCTGTCCGATCAGGGCGGCGCGGCGGAGGCGGACCACCGCGGGAGCGCGATGGTGGGCCGTCACGGCAAGAAGGTGCCCGACTATATTCAGGACGCCCTCGACCTCATCGAATTCGCCAAGGGCGATACGAACACGAAGTGGGGCAAGATCCGCTCCGACCTCGGGCATCCCGAGCCCTTCGACCTCGAATACATCGGCGTGGGCAACGAGCAGTTCGGCGGCACCTACTTCTCCTATTATCAGCAATTCCTCGATGCGCTCCACGACCTTCAGACGCCCGGCAGCATCTATGAAGGCGTACAGCCCATCGTCGGCAACGGCATGGTCTTTTCCGATTGCGAATTCGGTCCCAACTCTGCGAACGTCGCCAACACCGCCGCCAAGGCGTATAAGAGCGGCGGTCACATCTCGGCGATCTCCGATTACGGCGTCGTAGACCATCACTACTACATGGGCTATCTCGACTTCTTCAACTATGCGACCAATGAGGCGTGCATCTATGACAAATACTCCCGCGACGCGAGCACGGGCTACAAAGTGTTCGTGGGCGAGTTTTCGGCGAACGGCGCGACGCGCTACTATGCGCCGAACGTCGCACAGCTCGGTGCAGACAACAACACGTGGAAGACGGCGCTCTCCGAGGCGGCTTATATGACCGCTCTCGAACGCAACGGCGACGTGGTGAGCCTCGCGGCATACGCGCCCATGTTCGGTTCGGCGGAGGCGAACGTCAACCAGTGGGCGGTGGACATGATGTACTACTCCAACACCAAGCTCGCCCGCTCGACCAACTACTACGTCCAGCAGCTGTTCATGAAGAATTCGGGGACGCACTACCTCGGCGCGGACGTGGAGTACAGCGACGACTTTGCGTACACCTCCAACCAATACGGCGCGCCCGTCGATATCCTGTACCAATCCGTCACCTATGATGAAGCCACGGGCGACATCATCGTGAAGATCGTCAACGCGGGCAAGGAGGAACTCGAGATCAACATCGAGCTCGCCGACTCCGTGAAGGGGGTCGCGGACGTCACCGTGCTCGAATCCAAGCTCGGCATCGACGGCGTCAATACCGTGAGAGACGGCGAGGACGTCACCCCGAAGAGCTACACGCTCGGCGTGAAGAAAACGTTCGGGTATCCCGCTCCCGCCAACAGCGTCACGGCGATCCGCTTGCACACGAAGTAAGTCAAAAACGTTCAAGAGCCGACCGATTTTTTCGGTCGGCTCTTTTGCGCGGGAGGGGCGCGCCTCCGCTTGACGGCGCGCCTCAGAGCGTGTATAATGATCGGGACGCCCGCGGGAGAGGGGAAGCATGAACGGGTCGCCGAGGCGGTGGCGGCTTCCGCCCGCCGCTCGGGCGCCGCGCGGCGGTGAAGGAAATTTTCCCGCATCCGCAAAAAGCGCATTTGAAACGATTGACGGAAAACCGCAAAACGGTTATAATAGGAAAGCAGGTTCGAATACGACAAAGGAAGTGCCGACGTGATTACACACGGAAACGAGATCAAGCTGTTTGCCGGAAACTCCAATCGTCCCTTGGCGGAAGCGATCGCGCGCAAGCTCAATACGAGCCTCGGAGAGGTGGAAGTCTCCAAGTTTTCAGACGGGGAGACGGCGGTCCACATCGCCGAGACGGTGCGCGGAAGGGACCTGTTCATCATCCAATCGACCTCCGCGCCCGTCAACGACAATCTGATGGAGCTTCTCATCATGATCGACGCGGCAAAGCGTGCGTCGGCGGGGCGCGTCACCGCCGTCATGCCCTATTTCGGGTATGCGCGGCAGGACAGAAAGGCGCGCTCGCGCGATCCCATCACCGCGAAGCTCATAGCCGATCTTCTCACCTCGGCGGGCGCCGACCGCATTCTCACGATGGATCTGCACGCCGCCCAGATTCAGGGATTTTTCAACATTCCCGTGGATAACCTGCTCGGCGGTCCCACCCTCTATTCGTACTTTGCCGACAAGGTGGACCCCGACTTCATCGTCGTCTCGCCCGACGTCGGGAGCGTGAACCGCGCGCGGAAGGTGGCGGAGCGGCTGTGCTGTCCGATGGCGATCATCGACAAGCGCCGTCCCAAGGCGAACGTGATGGAGGTCATGAACATCATCGGCAACGTGGCGGGCAAGAAGTGTCTGCTCGTGGACGACATGATCGATACGGCGGGCACCATCGTACAGGGCGCACAGGCGCTCGTGGAGGCGGGCGCGGGCGAGATCAAGGCGTGCTGCACCCATGCGGTCCTCTCGGGACCCGCGTTGGAGCGCCTCGCCGATTCGCCCATCGACGAGCTCGTGATGCTCGATACCATTCAGCTCCCCGCGGAGAAACTTCTCCCCAAGATGAAGATCCTCTCGGTGGCGGACATCTTCGCGGCGGCGATCGAAAACGTCTACCTCGACCGCCCGATGAGCAAGATCTACGATTGAACGGAGCCGCCTGCGGGCGGCTCTCCAATTCTCTCCCGTGCGGGAGGCGCTTCGGAGACGGTATGTTTTTGATCGTGGGACTCGGAAATCCCGAGGAAAAATACGCAAAGACGTTCCACAACATGGGCTTTATCGCCGCGGCGGACGCGGCGGAAAAGTTGGGCGTCAAATTCAGGAAGAAGGAGTGCGAGGCGAGCGTCGCGGAGGGATACCTCGGCGGCGAAAAGATCGTCATCGCCCGTCCGCTCACCTACATGAACGCCTCGGGCAGGAGCGTGAAACAGCTCATGGCGAAGTACCGCGTCTCGCCCGACGAGCTCGTCGTCATCTATGACGATTTCGATCTCCCCAAGGGGCACGTCCGCGTCCGCCCTTCGGGAAGCGCGGGGACGCACAACGGCATGCGTTCGGTCATCGCGGAGACGGGCATCACCGATTTCGCGCGCGTGCGCATCGGCATCCGCGACCCCGAGCGCGAGATTCCCATCCTCAGTTATGTGCTCTCGGAGGTGCGCCGCGAGGACTACGACCTCTTCGCCGAGGCATGCGGGCGTGCCGCCGAGGCGGCGCTCGCCCTCGCACGTGGGGAGAGCGTGGACCTTGTCATGACGAAGTATAACGGATGAGATTTTTTTCCTTCGAACAGATGGGCGGCGACTATCCCATGCTGGGCGCGGACCTTTTGAACGGGGTGCCCGCGGCGGTATTCGGATTGTCAGACGCCCACAAATATTTCATCGCCGCGCTCACCGAGGGGCGGGCGGTCTATATCGCCGCGGACGCGCTCGCCGCACAGAGAGCCGCCGCGGCTGTTTCCGCGCTCTCGGGCAAGCGGTGCGCCCTGCTCCCCGCCAAAGACGAGGTGCTCACCTACCGCAAGGCGTACTCCAAGGAGCTTCTCTACCGCCGTCTCACGGCGCTCTGGGAGTGGCAGAACGGGGCGGATATCCTCGTGACCGACGTGGAGGCGCTCGTCCAGCTCGCGCCGCGGCGCGTCCTCTCCTTCTGCCTCGAAGTGGGCAAGGAGCTCTCCATGCAGCATCTCGCGGAGGAGCTCGTCCGCGCGGGCTATTCCCGCGAATATTCGGTGGACGGCAAGGGCGCCTTCTCGGTGCGCGGCGACATCCTCGATATCTATCCCGTCAATTGCGAACATCCCGTGCGCGTGGACTTCTTCGGCGACGAGGTGGAGGCGATCAAGCCGTACGACGAGGTGACGGGGGAGCGCTATCCGAGGCTCGACCGCATCGAGATCGTGGCGGCGGCGGAGCTTGTGCCGAAGGAGGGGGAGGAGGAACGCTTCCGCGACCGCCTCGAACGGGAGTGCCGCGGGGCGGCGGCTTCGGCATACGCGCGGATGCGCGCCGTTGCGGGGGAGATCGAGCAAGAGGGGTATCTCTCCGATTTCCTCCTGCCGCTCTCGGAAAACGCGGCGAGCCTCTTTGAGACGCTGGGCGGCGAACCCCTCTATCTCTTCGATGAATGCAAGCTCATCCGCGACAAGCTGGACGGTCTGTATTCGGAGCACGCGGAGCGCTTCAAGTCCCTCCTTGCGGGCGGGGAGTGCATGACCTTCTCGGAGGGGCAGTACATCCCGCGCTCGGCGTTCGACTCCTTGGGCGGGCGGCGGTGCGCCGCGTTGCAGACGTTCGCGGGCAGGCTCGGCTTCTTCGAGCCCCTCAAAATTTACAACTTCACCTGCACGCCCGCGCGGCGGTACCTCAATTCCATCCCCGACCTCATCACCGACGTGCGCGCATGGCAGCGCTCGGGCTACCGCGTGATGCTGTGGTGCGGGACGAAGGAGCGGGCGGATAAGCTCGCGGAGACCTTCTCGGAGTCGGGCGTCTCCTTCGGGCGCACCCTCCCCGCGCGTCTGGATGCGTTGCGCGGCACGGCGATCTTGCAGGAGCCCCTCGAACAGGGCTTCCTCGTGCACGAGTGCAAGCTCGCCGTCATCGGCTCGGGCGATCTCTTCACCAAGGCGGCGTCTGCGCGCCGCATCAAGCGGCGGCGGGGGGACCTCTTCCTCGCGCCCGAGGTCGGCGACTACGCGGTGCACGAATCGTACGGCGTGGGACGGGTGACGGGGACCAAGAAGATCGAGACGACGGACGGCGTCAAGGAGTACGTCGCCCTCGAATATCGCGACGGGGACACGCTGTATGTGCCCGTCGAGCAGATGGACGCCCTCTCGAAATACATGGGCGGGGACTCGCCCTCCCTCTCCAAGATCGGCGGCGGGGAGTTCGAGCGGGTGAAGGCGCGCGTGCGCGCCTCCCTCAAAAAGATGGCGTTCGATCTGAAACAGCTCTATGCCGAGCGGCGGGAAAAGCGCGGCTTCGTCTTTCCCGAATATCCCGAGGCGATGGAGGAGTTCGCCGCGGCGTTCCCCTACGAGGAGACGCCCGACCAGCTCCGCTCCTTCGAGGAGATCGAGGCGGACATGTGCTCGGGGAAGGTGATGGACCGTCTGCTCTGCGGCGACGTGGGATTCGGCAAGACGGAGGTCGCTCTCCGCGCCGCATATCTCTGCGTCCTCGCGGGGCGGCAGGTGGCGCTCCTGTGCCCGAGCACCGTCCTCAGCGAACAGCACTACCGCACCGCATGCGAGCGGATGGGGGAGTTCGGCGTGCGCGTCGCCTGTCTCAACCGCTTCCGCAGCGAGAAGGAGCAGACCTCCATCCTCGCCTCTCTGCAACGGGGAGAGATCGACCTCCTCGTCGGGACGCACCGCATCCTGTCGGACGACGTGAAGTTCCGCGACCTCGGGCTCCTTCTCCTCGACGAGGAACAGCGGTTCGGCGTGGAGCACAAGGAGAAGATCAAGAACGTGAAGCGCGACGTGGACTGTCTCACCATGACGGCGACGCCCATCCCGCGCACCCTGCATCTCTCGCTCTCGGGCATCCGTGATATTTCCACCATCCAGACGCCGCCGCACGCCCGCCTGCCCGTCCAGACGTACGTCGCCGAAGAGACGGACGCGCTCATCCGCGACGCCTGTTTGAGGGAGATCGCCCGCAAGGGGCAGGTGTTCCTGCTCTACAACCGCGTGGAGAGCATCCACGCCTTTGCCGCGCGGATCGCCGCGCTCGTGCCGGAGGCGCGCGTCTCGGTGGCGCACGGCAGGATGGAGAAGGCAACGCTCGAGCGCAACGTGTTCGGCTTCTACCGCGGCGAGAGCGACGTGCTCGTCACGACGACCATCATCGAGAACGGCGTGGACCTCCCCAACGCCAACACCCTCATCGTCATCGACTCCGACCGCCTCGGCATCTCCCAGCTCTACCAGCTTCGCGGACGGGTGGGGCGGGGGACGCGGCTCGCGCACGCCTATTTCACCTACAAGCCCGAGCGCGTCATGACCGAACAGGCGGCGGAGCGCCTCAAAGCCATCATGCAGTTTACCGAGCTCGGCTCGGGATTCCGCATCGCCATGCGCGATCTCGAGATCCGCGGCGCGGGGAACGTCCTCGGCGCGGAACAGCACGGGCACATGGATAAAGTGGGCTACGAGCTGTACGCCAAGATTCTGAAAGAGGAACTCACGGGCGAGCGGCAGGAGCCCGTGGACCTCGACATCAAGGCGACGGCGTTCCTGCCCGAGAACTATGTGGAGAGCCCCGCGGGGCGGATGGATTGTTACAAGCAGATCGCCGAGATCGCAAACGCGGAGGACTACAAGCGCGTGACCGCCGCGATGGAGGAGAGCTACGGACCGCTCCCGCCCTCGGCGCTCAACCTCCTCGTCATCGCCCTCATGAAGAGCTACGCCGCCCGCTTCCGCGTGAAGAAGATCTCGGTGGGGCAGAAGGGGGGCGCGCTGGAATTCGCTTCCCTCTCGGCGCTCTCGGACGAGCGGCTGGGCGCGGCGATGGATAAATACGCCTCCCGCATCGGGCTGGATATGACGTCTGCGCCCGTCATTCGCTTCCGACCCGCGTCGGACAGCGGCAAAACCATGGTGATCATGACGCGATTTTTGAAATTTGCCGCAACTTTTCACGGAATTTCACCCTAAAATAATTGCACGATTGAGGAAAATAGTTTATAATAGAGAGAGCGTATCGGTGCGCGAGTCTTTTTGCGCACCAAAATAACTTTGGAGTATGCCATGAAGAGAAGGAAGAGAGCGGCAGCGCTCGCGGTCGCGGCGGTCCTCGCCTGCGGCGCCCTCGCAGGGTGCGACAGCCTCATCACCACCGACGTCAAAAAGGATTACCGTCAGGTCGTCGCCACGGTGGATATTTCCACGAGCGCGGATTTCGCCGAGGGCGGAACGTTCGCCGCTTACAAGGATGTGATCGAACCCGCCGACATCATCAAGCGCGATATGGTCGCGAGCTTCGTCGGGAACGGATATAACCTCATGCAATCGTACGGCTGGTCGTATGCCGATACCTTCAATACCATCATGGAGAGCCTCGTCAACCGTCAGGTGTTCCTGCAATACTGCATGGTGTACCTGTTCGGCGCGCAGGGGGATCTCTACACGGCGGAGGGATATAAAGCGGCAAAGACGGACGACGTCGCGGCGGTCGCCTACTTCCTCACGCAGGAGGAGCGCGACCGTGCCGATTACAGCGTGCGCGTCTCGGTGAACAACACGCTGGATACCGCCGAAGAGGCGATCATCGACCTCGAAGATACCGAGCACGAGCACGGAACAGTGCGCACCCTGCCCACGGGCGTGAATACCGAGAACGAGGATTATTACGCCTCCGCGGCGGAGTACAAGATCTACACGGGGACGGCGGATACCGTCTCGGAGGGATACGAACGGGTGGAGGGCTCCACCGCGAGCACCCGCAAGGCGGCATACAGGAAGTTCCTCTCCAACCTCCGCTCCAACGACCTCATCGAGCAGGGCGAGAACACCGCCGACGTGGAGAGCCTCTCCTACTTCAAGCTCGAGCGCAAGTCCGCCTATGAGGACGCGCTCATCAACAAGGTGGTAGACCTCTTCGAGAAGGAAGCGGAGGCGAACCTCACGGAGGCGTGGTCGAGGAAGGTATTCGACGACACCGTCGCCGCCCAGCAGGCGAGCTACGCCAACGACAGGACCTCCTTCGAGAGCACCCTCGACGGCATGTCCGATACCTCCTTCGTCCTCGCCGCGCCCGACGACGCGTACGGCTTCGTCATCAACATCCTGCTCCCGTTCTCGACCATGCAGACGGAGGCGCTCAACAATGCCTCCAACGACAGGGAGGATGTGAAGGGGAACAAGTTCGCCGCGCGCGCACAGCTCCTCAGCAAGATCGAGGCGACCGACCAGCGCTCCTCTTGGATCACTGAGCACGAGGACTATTCCTATGTGGGCGAAGGGTACACGGGCGCCGACGCGGCGACGCAGGACAGCCGCGACCGTCTCTTCTTCGAGGACGCCATGACCGCTCCCGCCGACGGGACGGGCAAGTACGAGCCTATCAAGAACTACTACGGCAAGTACACCTTCAACGGGAAGGTGGAGGCGAAGGGAGAGGATGAGTACGGTCATACCGAATACGACATCGATCCCTATGAGATCGACATCGACGGCTTCCTCGCCGAGATGCGCGGATACCTCACCTCCGCGGGATTCTCTTTGGAGAATACGGACGTTCCCAAGGAGACCTATTACGCGGACGACAAAAACTACTACAAGGCGGACGGCTCGGTGGACTATTCGCAGTTCGTGTACGCTTCGGGCAAGATCGCCTTTGACGAGCCCTACGACGCGAACAGAATCTTCGAGCGCGGTTCGGAGGAGAACAAGGCGTTCTCCATCATCAACGAGCTCTCCTTCGCATATAATACCGATACGGCGGGGCTCAACAGCTATCTCGGCTACATGATCTCGCCCTACACGACGACGTTCATGAAGGAGTTCGAGTACGCCGCGCAGTGGGCGGTCGCCGAGGGCGCGGGCAGCTACTGCGTCGTGCCCACCGACTACGGCTGGCACATCATCTATTGCACCTTCTCCTTCAAGGATGTGGCGGAGGGCAAGTCGTCTCCTTTCGACTTCGTGTATGCGGACCGCGAGAAGGAAGGGACGTTCTCGTACAACTACTTCGAGGCGCTCAAATCCACCGCGGTGGACAGCTATGCGGCAAACCGCCGCACCGCCGCCATCAACGAGTACGCGGACAGCTGTGCCACCATCTACGAGGATCGGTTCGCCGACCTCACCAATCTCGGGAATTGATCGGACAAGGTCTATGGACATCTGGGAAGCGATCTGGAAATCATTTGTTTTGGGTACGGTGCAGGGACTCACAGAGTTTCTGCCCGTTTCGTCAAGCGGGCATCTCGTCTTTTTGCAGAAGGTCCTGCGGTATGACCTCGCGGGCGGGAGCATGACATTCATCAACGTGATGCTCCACTTCGGCACACTGCTCGCCGTCGTCATCGTGTTCCGTCGGGACATCCTCGCCCTCTTCCGCCGTCCGCTCAAACCGCTGCTCATGCTCGTCGTGGCGACGATACCGGCGGGGCTCGTGGGCATCTTTTTGGAGGACAAGATCGACGCCGTCTTTGCGGGGGAGATGGGGCTGAGCTACCTCGCCCTGTGCTTCGGCGCGACCGCCGTCCTCCTCCTCGTGTGCGAGCTGGTGGCGAACAGGCGGCGCAAGCAGTATCCCCTCGGGTGGCGCTCGGCTGTCCCCATGGGGCTCGTGCAGGCGATCGCCGTCCTGCCCGGCATCTCGCGGAGCGGTTCCACCATCGCGGCGGGCACCATCGCGGGGGGCAAGACGGAGGAGGTGATGAAGTTCTCCTTCCTCATGAGCATCCCCATCATCTTGGGGAGCGTGCTCGTCGGCGTCAAACAGGCGGTGTTCGACGAGCCCGATACCTTTGCGCGCATGGGCGCGGCGGGGGTGCTGGGCATCGCGGTCGGGGTGGTCTGCGCCGCCGTATCCGGGTTCTTTGCCATCAAGGTCATGCTGAAAGTGGTGGGGAAGGCGAACTACAAGTGGTTCGCGGTCTACCTCCTCCTTCTCTCGCTGACGAGCTTCTGGCTCAACGCCGCGGGCATCGTCGTTTAGGCGGTATAAAAGAGAAAAAACCTCCCATACTGTGCGTATCGGAGGTGAAACGATGAGATTGAATTGCGGAGACGTCTGTCCCAAGACGGGCGCCTACAAGGTGATCGACAGGCAGGGCAGAGTCGTCAACACGATCTATGTCGGCGAAGGCGAGACGATGCCCCCCACGCAGGAATCCGATTGCTATTACGAGTCCGAATCCTGAGCGGAACGAGAGGAAAAACCAAAGAGAGCGCGGCGGGAAGTTCCCGCCGCGCTCGTCTATATGTCGCTATTCAGCCTTCGTTCCGCAGATCTCCTCGATCGCGCTGAGCTCTTCGGCGGTAAAGCGGGAGTCCACTTTGATGTTGTCTAAGATCTGCGCGGGGGAGGAGGCTCCCACGATGACGCTCGTCACCGCCTCGTCGCGCAACACCCACGAGAGGGCGAGCTCGGGCAAGGTCTGCCCGCGCTCCGCCGCCAGCCCGCGGAGGCGTTCCAGCTTGCCGAGAAGCTCGGGGGTGAGCTTCTCCTCCCGCAACGTGAAGCTCTTGCGGATGCGGCTGTCCTCGGGGATGCCGTAGCGATATTTATCGGTGAGGAGCCCCTGCGCGAGGGGAGAATACGCCACGATGCCGAACCCTTCGCGGAGGGCGAGTTCCTTCAAGCCGTCCGTCTCCACCCTGCGGTCTAAAAGGTTGTAGCAGGATTGGTTGAGGATGAAGGGAGTCCTGAGCTCGCGGAACACGGCGATCGCCGCCTCCGTCTGCGCGCGGCTGTAATTGGAGACGCCCACATACAGCGCCTTTCCCTGCCGCACGAGCCGATCGAGCGCATAGCACGTCTCCTCGATGGGCGTCTCGGGGGCGGGGCGGTGGTGGTAGAAGATGTCCACATAGGGCAGACCCAACCGCTTCAAGCTCTGGTCGAGGGAGGCGGTGAGGTATTTGATGCTCCCCCCGTCGCCGTACGGACCCTTCCACATGCCGAAGCCCGCCTTGGTGGAGACGCACAGTTCGTCGCGGTAGGAGGAGAAGTTCTCGCGCACGATCTTGCCGAAATTCTCCTCGGCGGAGCCGCCGCGCGGTCCGTAGTTGTTCGCGAGGTCGAAGTGGCAGACGCCGTTGTCGAAGGCGGTGAACACCATGTCGCGCATCACTTCGAAGTTGTCCATACTGCCGAAATTGTGCCACAGCCCGAGGGAGACTTCGGGGAGCTTGAGCCCGCTCCTGCCCGCGCGGCGGTAGCCGACGGCGCCCTTCTTGTAGCGCATGGGGTCGGGCAGCCGTTCGCGGTTGGACATCAGCCGCTTGTACGTCTGCTCGTCCAGCCAATGCCCGCCCACATATTTATCTTCCCACTTTCTCTCTTCCCTTTTTTCCTCTTTCCGTTCCATAGCTCTCTCCTTTTTTCTTCCCGAATTTTATCATACTCCGCATGGGAAAGCAAGCGTTTCGCCGCACTTTTCATGGAACAATCACATCTTCCTCCCGCATAGCATGGAGAAGAATGCAAGAGGGGGGATATGCGCATGCGAACGACCGAGACCGCATTAAAAACTGTCGGGAAGGACCGCGAGGCGTTGAAGCAGATCGCGCCCGCGTACGCGGGAAGGGAGGGGGCGCTCACCGCCGTCCTCCAATTTGTCTATCAGGCGATCGTGCTGGGCGGGACGGGCAAGACGGAGGAGGGGAGGACGCTCGAACGCATCGCCGCCGACGAGCTCCGCCATCTGGAGATTCTCGGCACGCTCATCGTGCGGCTGGGGGCGGACCCCGTCTATACCGCCTGTCCGCCCTATCCCGTCTCCCATCACAGCGCCGCCGCAGTGGACTATTCCAAGAATTTGCCCGCCATGCTCGCCGCAGACCTCCGCCTGCTCCGCGGCGCGGTGGAAAGCTATGATCGCCTCCTCGGTCGGGTGAAAGATCCCGCCGTCGCCGACGTCCTCGCCTGTCTCAAAGAGGAGAACGAGGCGCACATCGAGACGCTTCTTTGCATGCTTTCATAGCCCGAACTTTTCGGGCAGGAACTTCCAATATCGCACGGGCATGTAGCCGCGCATCTGTTTCAGCCGCTCGCGGGAGGGGATGTTCACGCTCTTATAGTAGCGCTTCCAGAGAGTCTGCCACGCCGCCTCGTCCCCCGAGAGCGCCACTTCCGCCCGTTCGAGCGGCGCGGTGAAGGTGTGGCTCCCGTCGTAGACCGCCGCCTTTTTGCGCGCGACGTCGTGGATGACGAAGGGATATTGCGGAAGGCGGGTGCGGAAGTGGGGGACGAGCAGATCGCAGATGTCGTTGTCGGGCGAGATGGGCGCATACAGCGCCCCGCTCGCGCTCTCCATGAAGCGCAAAAACCCGTGCATGCGGTGGATCTCGAACGTCACGCGGCGGATGCACTCCGTCGCCGCGATCACGTCGTCCTCGGTGAGCATGCCCCGCACGGGACAGCCGCGCGCCGCGATGAGGCGGAAATAGCGGAACGCCGTGCGGTCGCGGTCGGGATCGCCGCTCCGAAGCAGATACCCGAGTTCCCGCATACAATCCTTGTCGAGGGCGAGGAACCGCTCTTCCGCCCGCCTCGCCCGCTCGGGGTCGGGGCGGACGAACACGCTCTCCTGCCCGAGCGCGAGCTGTCCCCTGCCCGAGACGAGGCGCGCGTCCTCGTCGCGGTAGGCGGCGAGGAACGCCGTGAGAAACGCAGTCTTGGAGCCGTCGTAAAAATAGATCATAATTCCCCCGTCAGCGCAGAGAGCGCCGTCTCTTGGAAGAGGCTGAGCTGGACCGCGCGTTCTTGCCGTTCTCCCGCGGCGAGGAGTCCGCGCACCGCCGCGCCCTCCGCGCCGTAAAATTTGCCGTTCGCCGTGATGAAGTGCCGCGCCCGTTTGAGGACGACGCGCATCTTTTTGAGGTCGTCGAAGCCGAGCTTCGCGTATTTCCGCGCCTCGGCGATCTTGTAGGCGCTCCGCGCGCCGATGCCCGGGACCCTGAGCAGCGCCTCGACGGGCGCGCGGTTGATTTCGACGGGAAAGAGGTGCATGTTGCGGAGCGCCCACGCGCACTTCGGATCGACGTCCGCGGACAGGCTCCCGTCCTCCTCCACGAGTTCCTCGGCGGAAAAGCCGTAAAAGCGGAGGAGCCAATCCGCCTCGTACAGCCTGTGCTCCCGCAGTTGCGGCGCGGGAAGGTCGGGCAGAAGGCTGTCGTGCACCGCGGGCACATAGGAGGAATAGTATACCCGTTTGAGCCCCGTCGCGCGGTACAGCGATTGGGCGAGGCGCAACAGCTGCCCGTCGGGCTCGGGGCTCGCCCCCACGATCATC
This sequence comes from uncultured Clostridia bacterium, assembly GCA_947587085.1. Taxonomy (GTDB): domain Bacteria; phylum Bacillota; class Clostridia; order Christensenellales; family Borkfalkiaceae; genus Gallimonas. Next base: position 15,344 of record CANPXX010000031.1, read on the forward strand.
TGCGTGGTCTGCCCCGCGGGGAGGAATCGCCCCGTGCGCTTTTCGGCGCGGAACACCTCCCGCTCCTTGGCGAGCCGCCGCATGGGGAGGAGCAGACTCTCCTTGCTCTTCTGCGGCGCGAGGAGGCGCAGACTCTCCTCGCTCGGCAGTTCGATGTTGAAGCTCATGCGGTCGGCATACGCCGCCGCCTCCCGCACGAGCCGTTCGTCTGCGCGCGGAATGCCCTTCAAATGGATGTAGCCGTGGAAGTTGTACTCCGTGCGGAGCTTCTTCACGGTGAGAAGGAGGCGCTCCATCGTGTAGTCGGGCGAGACGTGCACCGCCGAGGAGAGGAAGAGCCCCTCGATGTAGTTGCGCTTATAGAAGTCGATGGTGAGCTCGCAGATCTCGTCAGGCGTGGCGGTGGCGCGGGGGACGTCCGCGTCGGCGCGGTTGACGCAGTATTTACAGCGGTAGACGCAGTCGTTGCTCATCAGAATTTTGAGCAGGGAGATGCACCGCCCGTCGGGCGTAAAGGAATGGCAACACCCCGCGACGTACCCGTTCCCGATGCCGCCCTCGTTCTTGCGCGCACTGCCCGAGGAGGAGCAGGACACGTCGTATTTTGCGCTCTCGGTGAGAATGGAGAGCTTTTCAAGAGAGATCATGCCCCTATTATAGCGCATGTCTTTCAAGAAGTCAAACTTTTGTTTGTATTTTTTCAAAAATTTTTCTTGCCGAAGCGCGTGTGATGTGCTATAATGGAAGGGTATCCGCCCTTCTGCCGCGGGAGGGGATTTCACTTGTTTTTCACCGTACGGTAAAGGGAATATAAAAGAGAGCGGATATGATAGACCGAGGAGGAGAAAGATGAAAGTTCTGATCGTGGACGACGAGGAGATGATCCGCGCGGTCCTTCGCGAATATGTGGAGTTCGAAGGCGGCGAAGCGGAGGAGGCAAAGGACGGCATGGAGGCGGTCAGGATGTGCTGTGAGAACGACTACGACGTCGTGCTCATGGACGTGATGATGCCCCGTCTCGACGGGTTCTCCGCCGTGAAGGAGATCAGAAAGCACAAGCAGACCCCCGTCATCATGCTCTCGGCGCGCGGCGAGGAGTACGACAAGCTGTTCGGCTTCGAGATAGGGTCGGACGACTATGTGACGAAGCCCTTCTCCCCCAAGGAAGTGATGGCGCGCATCAACGCCGTCCTCCGCCGCGGCAAGGGGAAGGCGCAGGGGGAAGTGTATGAATTCGAGGGGCTCAGGATCGACGTGACGGGCAGGAGCGTGTTCGTGGACGGCGAAAAGGCGGAGCTCACCCCCAAGGAATACGAGCTGTTGTTCTACCTCGTCCAGAACGCGGGCGTGGCGCTCTCGCGGGAGCGTCTGCTCAATCAGGTCTGGGGATATGATTTTTACGGGGACGACCGCACGGTGGACACCCATATCAAGATGCTCCGCGGCAATTTGAAGGAATACAGAAGATTCATCGTCACCCTGCGCGGGCTGGGCTATAAATTCGAGGCATAGGCATGAAACGGGCGGGAAAAGCGAAGCGGACGGGAGTCGGCAGGAGCCTCAATCTCATACTCTGGTTTTCCTTCGCCGCCTTTGCCATCCTCCTCATCCTGCTCTACATGGCGGTGCTCAGCATCCTCATCGGGAGCCGCTACCGCGACCGCGTGCGGGAAGCGCTGTGGGGAGCGGGCGGCGAGATGGCGGCGGTGGTCGGGCAATACGGGTACGGGACGGTCGGACTGCGCTGGCAGCTCGCGGCGATCGCCGAGGACTACAACGTATCGGTGCTCTTCCTCTTCGCGGACGGACGGAGCGCGCTCTCGGA
>CANPXX010000032.1 GCA_947587085.1 uncultured Clostridia bacterium
CGGGCGCCGTCTTTGTGGGGCGACACGTCATGACTTGTTGCGAGGCGGATATCGCGTACAGCCCGCTGGTCTGCTTCCACGCCTCGGCGCTCCCCTTGAAGTCGCGCGATTGGGTGACGGTCACCGCCCGCATCGACCTCGAATACCACGCCGCCTACGGACAGAGAGGACCCGTCTTGAAGGCGACCGCGCTCGACTATGCGCCGCCGCCCGAACAAGAGGTCGCCGACTTCTTCTGATGTGCGCTTGCGCCCGCTATGCGGGCGCTTTTTTTCGCCTCCGGGCGCAAAATTCTTTCGGGAAGGTATTGACAAAAAATCACATTTCGTGTACAATCAAGGCACTATGATGTGGAGGGACATTCCATGACGAAACGGTTCAGAATTTCGCTGCTTGCCGTCCTCGGAGGACTCTTGGCGATTCTGCTCGCGTTCGGCGCGGCGTGCTTGCACCCGCTCCGTTCCGAAGCAGACAGCGAGCCGCAAAATGTGCTGCACGATACGGTCGCGGTCCACGACCCGTCCATCGTGCTCGCCTATGAGGACAGCGCGAAGCATGCGCATTCCAAGGAAGAGATCGAGGCGAATGGCGGGTCGATTGCCGAGTATACGAAAGTATATTATGTGTTCGGCACCCAGCTCTCCTTTGCAAAGTCTTACGACCTTGCAAATTGGACTTCCTTCGAGACCAATCTGCACCAAGCGGCGACGCTGACTGCGGCTCTTACGAAGGAGGCGCAATATTCGGGGCATACGACTGCAGACGCATTGAGAGAGAATTGTTGGGCACCCGACGTGATTTGGAATCCCACGATGAAGAAGTGGTGCATGTATCTCACCGTCAACGGCGCCACCTATAATTCCTCCATCGTTCTTCTCACGGCGGAAACGCTCGACGGGAATTGGACGTACGTCGGACCCGTGGTATTCTCGGGGTTCGGATGGGGGAGCAACAACACGAGCCTCACCGACTACGCGGCAATCATGGGGACGAGCACGGTCGATGCGCGCTACGAACAAAATACCCAAGGCGGAAAGGATAGCGGTAAGATGCTCTATGGGATGAACGCCATCGACGCGTGCGCGATCTTCGACGGCGACAGACTCTACATGACGTACGGGTCGTGGTTCGGCGGCATCTACATGTTGGAATTGGATCCCGCGACGGGGCTTCGGAAGAAAACGCAGGACGGGAGAAGCATCTATGAGGACTGCATTACCTATACCGAGGGGAGCTCGATTCAAGCGTCGGCGAAATACACCGTCTACACCGACCGTTACATGGGCATCCATATCGCGGGCGGGCACAGCGCGACAGGCGAGGGCTCGTATATCCAAAAGATAGGCGATTGGTTCTATCTCTTCATGTCGTACGGCGGCTATGCCCCGAACGGCGGGTATAACATGCGTCTGTTCCGCAGTCGGACGATCACGGGCTTTACAGATAACGATGTGAGCGATCAAGGCAACTTTGTGGGATATCAGGACGTCGGCGGGACGACCGCGATGGTGTTGAATTCCGATACGTCTAACCGAGGCGAGGAAGGTAGCACCGGGCTTCGCATGATGACGGGTTATACATGGAGCTGGTGGGACTTTTCCTATGTGGCGCAGGGGCACAATTCGGCGTTCGTGGACGACGACGGCAGGGCGTATCTTGTCTACCATAATAAATATATGGACGGTACGGCGTTCCACGTCATGAAGGTGCACGAGCTCTTCGTGAATGCGGACGGATGGCTTGCGACGGCGCCCTTCGAATATACGAAGGGGGTAGACGAAATTGCGAAGGGGCTCACCGCCGCTGATTTCGAGGGCGATTGGGGGTATCTCTTCATGACGCGGAACAGCGGAGGATACGGCAATCCCGTGCAAGAAGGAAAGATCGCCGTCTCCGCGCAGGATGCGAACGGGAAAGTGACGGGCTCCTCCACGGATACCGTGCCGACCAACGGGGGCAATAAGACGGTCGGATTTGAATACGACCCGCAGACGGGCGCCTTCTTATTCAGACCGTCGGGGAATTATAATCATCGCGGCTACGTGATTTGGCAAAATCTCGAAGGGACAAACATCAAGACGCTTGCATTTACCGTCGTAAGTTCGGATTCTTCGAGCTTCTCGAAATATACCTATTGGGGATACAAATATCCCGACGCGACGACGGCGGGGAAATATTCGGCGTCGCTTGCATTGCCCGACAAGATGGGACCCGGTTCGCGCCTTCCCGAAGTGGCAGACGGGCTTTGGGGCACCCGCATTTCCTACGAAAAGTCGGGGAACGAGCTTTTGGTCAAGTCGAACGGGACGGAGATCGAGCGCCATGAGGTGGCGGAGACGGAAGCCGTCGCCGAATATTCCTCTGTCGCCGTGGGCAAGCGGCTCATCCCGATCGATCTCGCGGGGGTTTTCGGAGAACTCTCCGTCACCTTCGGATACACGGGCTATAAGAGCGATTGGGACACAGTGCTCACGGGCAAGAATTTCCGCATCAACCTCTCCACGCTCGAAGTGCAGACGGGCGGCGCTTGGCAGAATATCTTTGAGTCTGCCTCAAGCGGCGGCGTCGGGGATCATACCGCGTTTCACGGCAGCGGCACGGCGAAGATCGTGATAAAGCAGGACGGCACCATGGAGTTCTATAAGAACGGGACCTTGCAGATCCACTATGCTCCCACGGCGACGTTCAACAATTCGTCCTTCACCGTGAAGTCGTTCTGCGAACTCGTGATCGAGGAATTCAAGGCGGGCACGGTTTCGGTCTCCTATCCCATGACGAACGTCACGCTCTCCTGCGAGAATATCTCCTCGGCGACCGAAGCGACAGACGAGATCTTCAAACTTGCGAACGGCACGCTGACCGTGCATTGGGCTGAGGCGACGGAGGCTGAAAACACGTCTACTGATTGGTGGGAGGGGACGTTCGGCGCCACTTCGCTCCCCGTCGGCGACAATGCCGTCCAGCTCCGCTATTCGCGCAATGCCTTGGCGAGGGGCAATGCCATTCAGATCGTCAAGAAATCCAGCAATACCTATGCGACCTTCTATCCCTTCGGTCCGTTGACGGGAACGGGAAATGATTGGCCGACCGATTGGCAGACGAGCGGGTCGGAGCGCTATTATCTGAACGGGACCGAGACGACATACAGCGCGCTCGGCTTGAAAAATGGTAACGTGGACGAGACCGGCGGATTCTGGACGGGCACCTTCAAACTCACCTTCCTGCGCTATAAGGATACGCTGTACGTCGTCAACGATTTCGTGCGCGCTTCGGGCAGCTATCATCTCATCGCGGTGTTCACCTTCGCGGACGTGACGGAGGAGCTCACCGTGCAGTGCAGCGGTTATAGCGTCGGCATCACGGGCTATGTTGCCCGCTCGAGCGGATACGAGTATGTCTGCGATACGCACGCGTTCGGCGCCTATGTACAGACCAAAGCGCCCACTTGCGGCGACGAGGGCGAAGAAACGCGCACCTGTACCGTCTGCGGGGCGACCGAAAAGCGGTCGGTCGAACCCACGGGCAACCATACGGGAAGTTGGGAGCAGACCCAAGCGCCCACCTGCGGCGTGGCGGGAGAAGAGAGTCTCCACTGCACCGTCTGCGGCAAAACGGTGACGAAGGAGATCGCCGCCACGGGGAACCATACCTATGGCGATTGGGGCGTAAAGACTGCGGCGAGCTGTGAAGCGGGCGGCGAGGATTCGCGCACCTGCACCGTCTGCGGCGCGGAGGAGGTTCGCGAGACCGCGACGCTCGGACACAATTGGAAGCTCCAAAGTACCGACCGCGACTCCTGCGATGTGGCGGGGACGGCGACCTATCGGTGCGAGCGGTGCGAAGAAACCAAGACGGAGACCTTGCAGGCGGGCGAACACGCCTATGAGTCCGAAGTCACCAAGGCGCCCACCTGCACCGAAAAGGGCATCCGCACCTATACTTGCTCCCAATGCGACGAGAGCTACACCGAGGAGATCGACGCGCTCGGGCACGATTGGGGCGAATATGCGCAGACCAAGGCGCCCACCTGCACCGAAAAGGGCGTGGAGACGCGCACCTGTAAGCGCGACGATTCTCACACCCAGACCCGCGACGTCGCGGCGCTCGGGCACGATTGGAGCGACTATGTGCAGACCAAGGCTCCCACCTGCAAAGAGGAGGGCGAGGAGACGCGCACCTGCACCGTCTGCGGCGCAAAGGAGACGAGAGCGGTCCCCGTAACGTCCGTCCATACATGGGGCGAATGGACGCGCGTCGTCCAACCGGGCGCCTATACCGAAGGTCAGGAGGAGCGCACCTGCTCCGTCTGCGGAACAAAGGAGACGAGGGCTGTCTCCATTCTCGGCAACGCGGAGAAGTTCAAACAGGACGTTGCGGCGGCTTCCGCAGAGAGCACGCTCGAAGGGAGGCTCGCGGCGATCGCCACGGCGCTTAGCACCTACTCCGTTCTCACCGACGCCGAGAAGGAGAGCGTTGCAACGGAATATGCCGCGCTCGTAAGTCTCATCGAGGCGTACAACGCCGAAGTGGGCGCGGTGAATGAGGAATATAACAGCGCGGTGGACCTCGCGATCGGTCTGATCTCGTCGTCCGTCGCCGCCATCGGGGCGATCGCTCTCGCGTGGTTCGTCCTCAAACGGGGACTGTAAGGAGGGATATCCATGAAAAAAACATTTTCTTTGATTTGTCTTTGTTGCGTTGCGGCGCTTGCGCTCGTCGGGTGCGATTCCGCGGACGAATACGATGCGCTCAATCAACTCATCTCGGCAGAGCGGAGCCACATCTCCCTTACGGTGAGCACGACGCTCAACGACCTCACCCTCACGGGGAGCTATCTCGCGACGACGACGGAGGAGGGCGTGCGCATCGACTATGCCTATGAGACCTTCCGCCTCATCGAGGAGACGGAAGGGGGGTACGTCGTGCCGAACGAAGTGAAGGCGTCCCATCAAGGGAGCATGCTCATTGCAGACGGGCAAGTCGTCAGCGCGGAGGGGGAGGCGCCCGACCTCTCGGTGGAACAGATCACCTCCCCGGGCGTGCACTTCGACGGGAGCTATTTCGCCGAACCCGAACTCACGGCGGGCAAGTTCGCCGCCGACGTCATCGAGCCCGCCAAGTTCCTGCAACAGCAGCTCACGGCGACCGATATGCGCGTGGAGGTCGCCTATACGGGCACGGCGATCCGCTATATGAACATCTCTTATACCGCGGGTAGCGGCGCCAAGGTCCGCCTCGCCTATCAGTTTTCGGAATGAATCAAGACGGCTCTTCCTCACGGGAGAGCCGCGATTCAAGGTCGCTCTTCTGATTCTGCAAAAGGAGGCAGTATGAAAAAGCTCATCGTTTTCTATTCGTGGGGCGGCAATACCCGCGCCATCGCCAAGCGCTTTGCGGCGTGGATCAAAGCCGATGTGTGCGAGATCCGCACCGTCAAGACCTATCCCGACGATTACGACGTGCTTGCGAGCCTTGCGAAGAAAGAGGTGGAGAGCGCATACATGCCGCAGATCTTCCCCGTTGAGGCGGATCTCGACAGCTACGACGCGATTCTCCTCGGCACGCCCGTTTGGTGGGGCAATATGGCGCCCGCCGTGCGCAGTTTCGCGAACGGACAGGATTGGCGCGGAAAGCACGTCTATCCCTTCGTGACTGACGGCGGCGACCACGGGCGGGTATTCGGCGAGCTGAAACGCGCGCTCCGCGGCGCGCGGGTGGAAGCGGGACTTCGCGTCACCTTCGACGGCGCCATACAGAGCACGCCCGAGAGCGAGCTCCGCGCGTGGCTCGGACCGCTTTCATGAACGAACTCAACGCATTCCTCGACGCGGAGTACGGGGAAAGCGCGGCGCGCATCCGTGCGGGATTTTGCGATCGCCCCACGTCGCTCCGCGTCAATGCGCTCAAAACGGACGCCGAACATGTGAAAGGGGAGCTTACTCGGCTCGGCTTTTCGTATGAGACGGTAGATTGGTATCGGGACGCGCTCATTTTGCGGGGCGCGTCCGCGCGCGAGCTCGGCAAGACCGAGCTCTATGCACGGGGCGAGATCTACTTGCAGGGGCTCTCTTCCATGCTCCCGCCCCTCTATCTCGAACCCGCGGCGGGGGAGAGCATCCTCGACATGACCGCCGCGCCCGGGGGAAAGACGACGGAACTTTTCGCGCTCTCGGGCGGGAAGGCGCTCATCACCGCCTGCGAGCGGGACAGGGTGCGCTTCGGGCGGCTCAAATTCAACCTCGAACGGCAGGGCGCGACCCGCGTTTCGGCGCTGAATCAAGATGCCGCCTCGCTGGACGGCTTCCTCTTCGACAAAATCTTGCTCGACGCTCCTTGCAGCGGGAGCGGGACGGTCTCTCCGTCCAACCCTGTCCGCTTCACTTCGGACTACCTGCGGAAGTGCGTGCGCGCGCAGGAGAAGCTGTTGCGCCGCGCCCTCTCTCTTTTGAAGAAGGGCGGACGGCTCGTGTATTCTACCTGCTCCGTCTTGCGGGAGGAAAACGACGATTTGGTTCGGCGGGTCGGCAAGGAGGAGGGCGCGTCCCTTCTGCCCGTCTCTGCGCCGAGCGGCGTCCCCGTCTTGGACGGCGAGGCAGGGACGGTGCGCGTCTGCCCCGACGCGCTCTACGAGGGCTTCTTCGTCGCCGTCCTCACAAAACCCAAAGCGCGCCCGTGAAGAGTTTCGGGCGCGTTCATCGGTCGAAGAGGGAGAGCTGTCCGCCGCTCGGCGCGAGGTAACTCTCCTGTCTGCTCGCGATCAGAACGTCGTCGGGTTCCAATGTGCCGATGAGGAGGGGGGAAGCGGGGTCGTGCCGCAGAACGTTCTTTGCGACGAGCTCCCTGTCCCGATCGGCGTTGCAGTAGGTGCATCCCGTGGGACAGCTGTCGTACCAGCCAAGGTCGCGGCTCTCGATGCACATGCAGTGTCGGCGGTTGCCGCGGTGGACGATGGGGCGGAAGGCACAGCCGTTCGCCCGCGCGACGTCGTCAAGGGTGACGCAGCCCTGCCGCGGGATGGGGAAGGCGCCGCTCTGCATGGCGCACATCCTCACGGGCAGGGAATATCCTTCGCAGACGGTGGCGATATGCCGCAGGACGGCGTTCTTCTCTTCGGCGGGCGGGTCGAACGCATCGGGGACGTTCTCCCTGAAACGGATGCTCGGCTCGGCGAAGTTGACCACGCACCCGCGCACATAGGGCGCAACGCGCGCCGCGAGAGAATGGAAGGTCTCGCAGTGCCATGCGGCGGTGTACCGCGCGGTGAAAAAGATGGGATCGTATCGCCAGAAGATCTTATCGCCGACGAGTCTTCTCAGCTCTTTGAGCGCCATAAGGCGGTCCTCCAAGGGCGCGAGGGGCTCGGTCTCCGTGCCGTAGCCGTTCAGAGTATAATGGAAGAGGGTGCGATAGCGCGACGAGATCTCGCGGATGCGGGAGAGAGCGGGCGCATAGTCTTTGGAACAGAAGAGCACGCCGTCGATGCGGTCGGGCGCGAGTTCGTACCGCGAGACGCGCGACGGGAAGAGGGGATTGCGCGCATACGCGTATCCCTCCGCAAATCTTCGGAACAACCAAGGGGAATAGTGGGCGATGATATCCGTTCTGAGCCCGACGTTGATGAGCATGTTCAGCCTCCGCTTGACCCCATTATATCACATTTTTTCGGAATGGTGCAGAGGGAAATCGGAATATGACGAAAAACAGACTTTCGAGGACAGAACAGCTGCTTGGAAGCGAGGCGATGCGCCGCCTTGCCGCCGCCCGCGTGGCGGTGTTCGGGTTGGGCGGCGTGGGCGGTTCTGCCGCGGAGGCGCTCGCCCGTTCGGGCATCGGCGCGCTCGACCTCATCGACCGCGATGTGGTGAGTCTCACCGACCTCAACCGCCAGATCATCTCGACGTTCGGCGCGCTCGGGCGGGACAAAGCGGAGGTCGCGGCAGAGCGGATCGCCGCCGTCGCCCCCGACTGTACCGTGACGGCGCGCAAGATCTTTTTCCTTCCCGAGACGGCGGATATGTTCGATTTCGGGCAATATGATTATGTGGTGGACGCGGTGGACAACGTGACCGCGAAGATCGCGCTCGTGCTGGCGGCGCGGGAGGCGGACGTGCCCATCGTCAGCTGCATGGGGACGGGGAACAAGCTGGATCCCTCGCGGCTGTGCGTGGGGGACCTTGCCAAGACGCGCGTGTGCCCGCTCGCCCGCGTGATGCGCCGCGAGCTGAAAAAGAGGGGAATCCTTCATCTGAAAGTGGTCTATTCGGAGGAAGAGCCCATTCCGCCGAAGGACGCCGAGGCGGGCAAGCGCCTCCCCCCGGGGAGCACCGCCTTCGTCCCTCCCGCGGCGGGACTTCTCCTCGCGAGCGTAGTCGTCCGCGAGATAGCGGGCGTGTGAGCCTTTACCGCATATCCTGTGCGCAGGGGGCGATATCCACCCCCATATTTTGAGAAATCGCCGAAAGTGATTGCGAATTACTTGACAAGATTTCCGGAAAAATTGTACAATAACAGAGATGCCGATCTCCCTTTGCGGGACGGCGGGAGCGTATATGGAAGATATCGTACAAGCGATCGTGGAAGCGGAGCGGGAAGCGGCGGCGCAGAAGGCGCGGGCGCAGACCCGTGCCGCCGAGATCGTGGCGGATGCAGATCGGCGCGCCGCCGACATCGTCCGCGCGTCCGAAGAGGCGTGCAAGCAACTTCGCGAAGAGATTGTCGCAAGAGCCGAAGAGCAGGCGGAGGCGGAATATGATGCCGCCATCCGCGTGAGCCGCGCCGAAGCAGAGCAGTACGCGAACGAGGCGCTCGAATTTTCCGAAGTCCATGTGTGCAACATCGTCGGGAGGCTGACGAAGTGATCGCAAAGATGCGAAAACTGAATCTCGCGGCGCTCTCGTATGACCGCGACGCCGTTCTGAACGCGTTGCAGAGGACGAACGCCGTGGAGCTCAAAGAGGATTCGCAGACGGAGTGCGAACCGCTCACCGCCGACCGCGGCGAGCTCGCCGCGCGCCTTGCGGCTGTGGAGGAGGCGCTCGAAGTCGTCACCGCCGCCGCCGAGGCGCGGGAGAAGAAAAATTTTCAAAAGGACGGATTTTCCGTAAGATATTCCGAATTCGACGCCGCGCTCGGGCTCCGCGGACGGGCAGAGGAGGTCGTCGCGCAGGTGCGCGCCCTTTCGGAGGAGATCGCGGCGGGGGAGACGGAACAGGCGAAGCTGCTTCGAACGATCGCCGCGGCGGAGCCCTACCGCATGCTCGACCGCCCCGTTTCCGCCTTTCACGATACGCGCGCTACCTTCACCCGACTCGGGACGCTCACCTCCTCCGCATGGGAGGAAGTGCGCCCCGCGCTCGACAGTCCGCTCGTCGCCTATTCGGCGCAGGAGGGAGGGGAGCTCGTGCTCCTCGCCGTGACGGGGCATCTCTCCGTCCGCGGGGAGGTGGACAGCCTCTTGGGCGGAGCCGCCTTTTCCGCCTGTCCCTTCTCGGGGAACAAGACGGGCGCGGAACTGCTCGGCGGGCTCGAAGCGGACAGGGATGCGGCGCAGAAGAGGACGGAGGCGGCGCAAGACGCGCTCGCCGCGCTCTCGGACGAGATCCGCATGCTCAAACTGTATGCCGACCGCGTCTCCTTCGAATTGGAGAAGGCGGACGCCGCGGCGATGATGCACGGCACCGAGCGCACCTTCTTTTTGGAGGCGTTCGTGCCCGCGGACGAGGAGGAAAAGGTGGCGCGCGTCCTCGGCGCTCTGCCGTACGCGCTCTGGTATTCCTTCTCCGATCCCTCGGAGGACGAGGCGGTGCCGACGCTTCTCAGAAACAATCCCGTCGTCGCGAACTTCGAATCCATCACCAATATGTATTCTCCCCCCAACGCGCGCGAGCTCGACCCGAACACCGTCATGGGCTTCTTTTACAGTCTCTTTCTCGGCTTCATCATGGCGGACATCGGCTACGGGCTCCTCATGATTCTCGGGGGAGGCGCTCTGTATTTCCGCATGAAGGGCGGGGTGAAGTCGCTCGCTGGCGTGTTCGCCGTCGGCGGTTTCTTCACCGTCTTTTGGGGATCTCTCTTCAATTCTCTGTTCGGGATCGCCGTCCTACCGTTTACGGTGATGCCCGACGCGCGCTCGTCCATGTATCACTTTATCGGGATAGGGATCCCGAGCGTGCTCATCGTCTCGCTCCTCTTGGGAGCCTTCCAACTTTTTGCGGGGTATCTGTGCAAGATGGCACAGCATGTGCGCCGCGGGGAGATCGCGGACGGCATCCTCGACGGCGGCGTATGGGCTGTCTTTTCGCTCGGGGTGGAGCTCGCGCTCATCGGGCTCGTGGAGGAATTCCATCTCTCCGTCCTCTCGACGGTGGGAGGAATCATCGCCGCCGTGTGCCTTGCCGTCGCCGTCTGCACCGCGGGGCGCAAGGAGAAGGCGCTTGGCAAGATCTCCAAGGGCTTCGGGGCGGCGTACGGGCTCGTCAATTATTTCACCGACGTGCTGAGTTATATCCGCCTCTATGGGCTCATGCTGACGGGCGCCGTGATCGCGCAGGTCGTCTCGCAATATTCCATCCAATTCATGACGTCGGGGAGCGCGCTCGTCGTGCTCGGACCCATCCTCATGGTGGCGGGGCACCTCTTCAATCTCGCCATCAGTCTGCTCGGCGCCTATATCCATACGGCTCGGTTGCAATACGTGGAATTCTTCGGCAGATTTTACGAGGGGGAGGGCGAGCTCTTCGTGCCGCTCGGCTCCTCGTGGCGGCATATCGAGCCCGTCGCGGATGAAGGAAAAGCCGCCTCCCAAGAGGCGTAAAAGGATAGAACAAACAATGTGGAGGTTACTATGTTTACGACAGGGTATGTGATCGCGGTAGTCGGAATCGCGCTGTGCGTGTTCTTGTGCGGCGTGGGTTCGTGCATCGGTCTGTACAAGACGGCGAGCGCCGCCGCGGGGGTGCTCGGCGAAAATCCCAAGAAATTCGGGAAACTCATCATTTTGATGTTGCTTCCCGCAACGCAGGGGCTGTATGGCTTCCTCGTGGCGATTCTCGCCTCCAACCAGCTGAGCGCTCTTCTCGACGTCACGGTGGAGATGGGCGCGGTCGCGCAGGGTTGGGCGATCTTCGGCGCCTGCCTGCCCATGGCGCTGACGGGCTTCGTCTCCGCCTTCTTCCAGGGGAAAGCCGCCGCGAACTGCATCTATGCCGCGGCGAAGCAGGAGCTCGGGTTCAAGATCGCGATGGGACCTGCCATGATCGAGTTCTATGCGCTCCTCGGGCTCGTCATCTCCATCATGGTCGTCATGGCGATCTGAGGCGGATATGAGCAAGGAAGCGATCGTAGAACGCATCGCGGCGGACGCCGCGGCGGAGGCGGAGGAGCTTCTGAATGCGGCGGCGCGCCGTGCGGCGGAGATCGTGTCCGCCGCCGAGGCACGCGCCCGTGAGGAGCGCGCCGAGGCTGCCGCGGAGGCGGAAGAGCGGGGCAAGCGCTTGCGCGAGGGCAGGAATGCGGCGGCACGGCTGGATTCCGCCAAGATTCTGCTCGCCGAAAAGCGCCGCGTCCTCGATGAGATCTATGCGCGCGCTCTCGGGCGGCTGTGCGGGCTCGACGAGCGGGAGATGCTGCCGATGATCGAGCGTCTCCTCACCGAACATGCGGAGGAGGGGGACGAGATCGTGTTCGCAAAGGATTTTCCCTATGCGTCCGCGGCGGCGCAACTGACCGTCGTCAGGAAGCGCAAGCTCACTGTCTCCAAGGAACGCACCGATGCAAAGGGCGGCTTCCTCCTGCGCGGGAAGGTGTGCGATAAAGACCTCTCCTTCTCCGCGCTTCTGCGCGCCGATATGGAAGAACATCAGGGAGAGATCGCGGAAGAACTCTTCCACATTCACTGAACATGGTCGATACGCTCTACACAAACGGCGTGATCGCCGTCAAAGAGAAGTCGCTCCTCGGCGATAAACTTCTCCGCTTCGCCGAACTCTCGGCGGGGGAGGCGCTCCGCGCGCTCACGGAGAGCGGCTTCGGCGGGGGCGAACACGAGGACGGCGAGGCGATGTGCGGCGCGGAGGAACGTCTGCTCGACGCATTCGTCCGCGAGTATGCTCCCACCGCCGCCGAGCGGGCGTATCTCCTTCTTCCGCGCGATTTTCACAATGCTAAGGCGGTCTGCAAGGCGCTTCGGACGGGCGCGGATCCCCATCCGCTGTTCGCACCGGACGGGCTCGTCCCCGCGGAGGAGGTCTTGTCTGCCGTCCGCGACGGGGAGCCGCAGAGGCTCGGAAAGCCCCTCGAAGAGGCGGTGCGGACCTGCATGGAGAGGGAGAACGCGACGGGCGCGGAGATCGGTGCGATCTTCGACCGCGCGCTCTACCGTGCGCTCCTCTCCGTCTGCGGGCGGGAACGCGTATTGAAGAAACTGATCGTCGGCAGGGCGGACAGGACGGATATCCTCACCGCCATGCGCGCCAAGACGGCGGAGTATGCCGAAACGCTCTTCATCGGCGCGGGGAAGCTCACAAAGGAGGGGCTCCTCGCGCTCGCCGCGGGCGGCGAGCCGCCGCGCGCCATGGAGGAGTACGCGGATTTCATCCGCCTGTGCCGCGACGCGCGGGAACGGGGGATTCCCTATACCGAGGCGGAGCGCGCCCTCGAATCCTTCGAATGGGAATACTTCGACGGACGGAAATACGACCTCGAGGGGCGGGCGCCCTTCCTGTACTATGTATTCCGCCGCCGCGCGGAGATCGCCAACGTGCGCATCCTTCTCGTATGCCTGAATGCGAATCTCCCGCCGCAGGAGATAAAAAAGCGCCTACGGGCGATCTGAGGAGGGCGTCATGACGGGCAAAATGGCGATCGTCGGCGACGGCGACAGCATCATGGTATTCAAGGCGGCGGGGGTCGATACCTTTCCCGCCTCCGACGAGAAGCGCGCAAAGGAGCTCCTCCGAAGAGTCGCTGCGGAGTATCAGATCATCTTTCTCACCGAGGAGCTCGCCCGACCGCTCTCCGACTTTTTGAGGCGGTTCGACGAGGAACCCTATCCCGTCGTGCTCGTCATTCCCTCGGAGAAGGGCGGCACGGGCTACGGCAGGGAGGTCATCCAAAACGCGATGGAGCGCGCGCTCGGCGTGGATATCCTCTCCCATAACGAAAAATAAGACAGGAAAAAGACATGGCAGGTAGAACAGTTAAAGTTTCCGGACCGCTCATCGTCGCGGAAAACATGGCGGATTGCAGACTGTACGACGTCGTGCGGGTCTCTTCGCTCGGGCTCATCGGGGAGATCATCGAACTGAGAGGAGATAAGGCCTCCATTCAGGTGTACGAAGAGACGTCGGGGCTCGGACCGGGCGAAGAGGTGGTCTCCACGGGCGAGCCGCTCTCGGCGGAGCTCGCGCCCGGGCTCATCACGGGTATCTTCGACGGCATCCAGCGCCCGCTCACCACCCTCTATTTCACCTACGGGAGCCGCATTTCCCGCGGGGTCTCCGTCAACCGTTTAGACCGCGAGCGGGTGTGGCACTTCACGCCGCGCGCGATGGCGGGCGACGAGGTGGAGGAGGGCGACATCCTCGGCGTGGTGCAGGAGACGGAGATCGTCGAGCACAGAATCATGGTCCCTCACGGCGTGCGCGGCACGGTGAAGGAGATCGCGGAAGGGGATTTCAACATCGAAGAGACCGTCGCGGTGATCGCGACCGAGCAGGGGGACAGACCTGTCGCCATGCTCCAAAAATGGCCCGTGCGGAAGGGGAGACCGTACCGCGAGAAGCTCTCGCCCGAAACGCCCATGGTGACGGGACAGCGCGTCATCGACACCCTCTTTCCCATCGCGCGCGGCGGCGTCGCCGCGGTGCCCGGTCCCTTCGGGAGCGGAAAGACGGTGGTCCAGCACCAGCTCGCCAAGTGGGCGGACGCGGATATCATCGTCTATGTCGGGTGCGGGGAGCGCGGGAACGAAATGACCGACGTGCTCAACGAGTTCCCCGCCCTCAAAGACCCCAAGACGGGCGAGCCGCTCATGAAGCGCACGGTGCTCATCGCGAACACGTCGGATATGCCCGTCGCGGCGCGCGAGGCGTCCATCTATACGGGCATCACCATCGCGGAATATTTCCGCGACATGGGCTACAATGTTGCCATCATGGCGGATTCCACCTCCCGCTGGGCGGAGGCGCTCCGCGAGATGAGCGGCCGCCTCGAAGAGATGCCGGGCGACGAGGGCTATCCCGCCTATCTTGCGAGCCGTCTCGCGGAATTTTACGAGCGCGCGGGCATCGTCCGACTGCTCGGAAGCGGGGAGCGCACGGGTTCGGTCTCGGCGATCGGCGCCGTCTCGCCGCCCGGAGGCGACCTCTCCGAGCCCGTCTCGCAGGCGACCCTCCGCATCGTGAAGGTGTTCTGGGGGCTCAGCGCCTCGCTCGCCTACAAGCGGCATTTCCCCGCCATCGATTGGCTCATCAGCTATTCGCTGTATGCCGATAAGATGAAGGATTGGTACGACGAGAACGTCGGCAAGGGCTTTTTGCGCTACCGCCAATTCGTCATGACGACTTTGCAGGAGGAGGCGGCGCTCGACGAGATCGTACGGCTCGTTGGCATGGATGCGCTCTCCTCGCGCGACCGTCTCGTCATGGAGACGGCAAAGATGATCCGCGAGGACTATCTGCACCAGAACGCCTTCCACGAGGTGGACACCTACACGTCCATGCACAAACAGCTCCTCATGCTTCGGCTCATCTATGAATTTTACCGTCTCTCGGAGGAGGCTGTGCGCGCTTACGTTGCACTCGACGACATTCTCGCGAGTCCCTTCAAGGAACGCATCGGGCGCGCCAAGTATATCCCCGAGACGGAGCTCTCCGAATTTGACGCCATCTTCGATGAGATGAACGCGCAGATCAAGGCGCTCGAACAGGGAGGAAGGGAAGATGAATAGAGAATATAAGACCATCCGCGAAGTCGTCGGGCCGCTGATGCTCGTCGAGGGCGTGGAGGGCGTGAAGTATAACGAGCTCGTAGACATCGTCTGCGCGGAGGGGGAGATCCGCCGCGGCAAAGTATTGGAGATCGACCGCGACCGCGCGGTGGTACAGCTCTTCGAGAGCTCGCAGGGGCTCCGCATCTCGACCGCGAAGGCTCGCTTCCTCGGGCACAGCCAACAGCTCTCCGTCTCCCGCGATATGCTCGGACGGGTGTTCGACGGCATGGGCAACCCGCGCGACGGGGGCGCCGCCGTCATTCCCGAAAAGAAGATGGACATCAACGGCGAGCCGATCAATCCCGCCGCGCGCGACTATCCGAACGAATTTATCCAGACGGGCGTCTCCGCCATCGACGGGCTGAATACCCTCGTGCGCGGGCAGAAACTTCCCGTATTCTCCATGAGCGGACTTCCGCACGCCGAGCTCGCGGCGCAGATCGCGAGACAGGCGAAGGTGCGGAGCGGCGGGGATTTCGCCGTTGTGTTCGCCGCCATCGGCATCACCTTCGAGGAGGCGCAGTTCTTTGTAGACGACTTCAAGCGCACGGGGGCGATCGAGCGGACGGTGCTCTTCACCAACCTCGCCAACGACCCCGCCGTGGAGCGCATCGCCACCCCGCGGATCGCGCTCACCTGCGCGGAGTATCTCGCCTTCGATTGCGGCATGCACGTGCTCGTCATCATGACGGACATCACCAACTATGCAGAGGCCCTGCGCGAAGTCTCGGCGGCGCGGCGGGAGATTCCCGGGCGCCGCGGGTATCCCGGCTATCTCTATACCGACCTCGCCTCCCTCTATGAGCGCGCGGGCAGGATTCGCGGGTGCTCCGGCTCCATCACGCAGATTCCCATTCTCACGATGCCCGAGGACGATAAGACGCATCCCATTCCCGACCTCACGGG
>CANPXX010000033.1 GCA_947587085.1 uncultured Clostridia bacterium
GCAGGCGCGGCTGTGCAAGCGGTTCACCGACGCCGTGTTCATCAGTTACGACGGCGATTTTGCGGGGCAGAAGGCAAACCTGCGCGGATTGGACATCCTGAAAGAGGAGGGACTGCGCGTGCGCGTGGTGCCCATGCCGGAGGGGCTGGACCCCGACGACGTGGTGCAAAAGCAGGGCGCGGAGGCGTACAGGGCGTGTCTCGACCGCGCCATGCCCCTCATCGACTTCCGCATCCTCGCCGTGCAGAGGAAGTACGACCTCTCCAAGACGGACGAGCGGCGCGATTTCGTGCGCGAAGCGCTCGACGTGGTGCGGGAGGCGGAGAGCGCGACCGAGCGCGAGGAGCTGCTGAAAAAGCTCTCCGCCCTCTCGGGGGTGAGCGGCGCGGCGCTCCAACGCGATTTGGAGAGCAAGCCGTCGGCGCCTCCTCCCGACCCCTCTCCCGCCCGCCGCGAGGAGACGGAGGCGAACGGCGAGACCAAGGCGGCGCGGTTCGTGCTCGCGGCGTGTCTGCTGTCCAAGCCGTATGCGCTCGGATGCGATCTTGAGCAACTCGAATTCTCCGACGGCGAACACCGCCGCATCGCGGAGTACATCCTCGAGGGGCGGCGCGCGGGGCAGGTCCGCCCGAGCGGGCTGTTCGACCTCATGGACGCGGACGGCGAGCTCTCGGAGGTGCTCAACCTCGACTACGGGGACAACCTCGACGGACCGTCGGCGGAGCGATGCTTCGGAGACTGTCTCTCCCTCCTTTTGCGCAGTTCGCTCACGGCGCGCATCGCGCGGGAGCGCGCGCGGTACGACGGGGCGGAGACGGCGGAGGAGAAGCGGGAGATCCTTCTCAGGATCCAAAACTATACCGATCAAAGGAAGAAACTCAGCGGAGGGAATGTATGAACGTTACCGAACAACAATTGGGCGAACTCATCGAGAACATCGTCTCGGGGTATCGCATGAAGGGCAGCATTTCCACCAACGCGCTGTGCGACGCGCTGGAGAAGTACGACCTCAATCCCGCGCAGATCGAGCAGGTGTATAAGAGCCTGCCCGAGATGGGCGTGAGCATCTTCGACGAGGACGAGCGCGACCGCGAGCTCTTCGAACAGGCGCTCTCGGACATCGGGCTGGACGACCCCGTGAAGATGTATTTGAAGGACATCGGACGGGTGCCCCTCCTCTCGGGCGACGAGGAGATCGAGCTCGCGCGGCGGATGCAGGAGGGGGACGAGGCGGCGAAGCGCCGTCTCTCCGAAGCCAATCTCCGCCTCGTTGTCTCCATCGCGAAGCGGTACGTGGGGCGGGGGATGCTCTTTTTAGACCTCATTCAGGAGGGCAACCTCGGGCTCATGAAGGCGGTGGAGAAGTTCGACTACCAGAAGGGATTCAAGTTCTCCACGTACGCGACGTGGTGGATAAGGCAGAGCATCACCCGCGCCATCGCCGATCAGGCGCGCACCATCCGCATCCCCGTGCACATGGTGGAGACCATCAACAAGCTCACCCGCATCTCCCGCATGCTGTTGCAGGAGAACGGGAGGGAGCCCACGCCCGAGGAGCTCGCGGAGGCGATGGGCGTGGAGGTCTCCAAAGTGAGGGAGATCCAGAAGATCGCGCAGGATCCCGTCTCCCTCGAAACGCCCATCGGCGAGGAGGAGGACAGCCACCTCGGCGACTTCATCGAGGACGACAAGACGCAGACGCCGGGGGACAGCGTGACCTTCATCATGCTCAAAGAACAGCTCCTCGGCGTGCTCGATACGCTCACCCCGCGCGAGGAGAAGGTGCTCCGTCTGCGCTACGGCATCGACGACGGCAAGCCCCGCACCCTCGAGGAGGTGGGGAAGGAATTCAACGTCACCCGCGAGCGCATCCGCCAGATCGAGGCGAAGGCGCTCCGCAAACTGCGCCATCCCTCGCGGAGCAAGAAGCTCAGGGATTTCCTCAACTGATGACGGAGCGCATCGCGCACATCTGCGCCGAGCTCTCCCCCGCGCCCGTCTTTGCGGATGTGGGGTGCGACCACGGCATGTGCGCCCTCCACATGCTCTCCCGCGGGCTGTGCGGGCGGGCGTACATCTCCGACGTGAGCGCGGCGAGCCTTTCGAAGGCGGAGGCGCTCCTCATGCCGTATATCGCCGCGGGGAAGTGCGTTCCCGTCGTCGCCGACGGGCTGGACGGCATCCCCGAACCGTGCGATCTCGTCCTCATCGCGGGCATGGGGGGAGAGGAGATCGTCAAAATCTTGCGGCGGCGTCCGCTGCCCGTGCGGTTCGTGTTGCAGCCCATGAAGAACACCGAGAAGGTGCGCGCCCACCTGTTGGAGCGCGGCGCCCGCATCGAGAGGGACTATACCTTTTCGGAGAAGAAGCGCTGCTATGACCTCCTGCGCGGGAGCGGGTCGGGCGGGGACAGCTACGCCCCCCTCGAGCTCCGCTACGGGCGGGACAACCTGCGGGAGGCGCCCGCCGCCTTCCGCGCGAAATTGGCGGAGGAGATCGGGAAACTGCGCGTCCGCCTCGCGGGGGGAGCGATGAAGCGGGAGAGCCGCGAAGCGCTCCTTGCCGCACTCTATGAAAGGGAGATGATCGCCGATGCGATTGAAGGAACTGTATGAACTCATCGATAAATACGCGCCCTTTGCGCTCTCCCGCGAGTATTGCGAGAGATACGGCGCATACGACAACAGCGGCGTCATCGTGGATTGCGGGGAGGAGATCTCCTGCGTGCTCTTCTCCCTCGATCTCTCCCGCCGCGCGGTGGAGCGGGCGAAGGAGGAGGGCGCGGATTGCATCGTCACCCACCATCCCGCCATCTTCCGCGCCGTCAAGGGGTTGCGCGCGGGCGGCGAGGGCGACGCCGTTCTCGCCTGTGCGCGGGCGGGAATCTCGGTGATCTCCGCCCATCTCAACCTCGACGCCGCGAAGGAGGGCATCGACGACGCGCTCATGCGCGGGCTGGGCGGCAAGAAGCCGCTCGCCGTCAAAGACGTCCTCACGGGCGGCGGCTACGGTCGGGTGTTCGACGGGATGCGGATGAGCTTTCCCACCTTCGTGAGCTTTGTGCGGCGCACCTTCTCCACCGAGCGGACGGTCGCCTACGGGGAGAGGAACGTGGAGCGCATCGCGAGCTTTTGCGGTGCGGGGCTCGGGGAGGAGGAAGCGGAGTTTGCGGCGGCGAACGGCGCGGACACCGTCGTCTCCTCGGACGGGAAACATCATGTGATCGCAGCGGCGGTGGAGCGGGGGCTCAACGTGTTGCTCCTTCCCCATTACGCCGCGGAGAACTACGGATTCATGCGCTTTGCGGATGCGATGAAGGCAAGGCTGGGCGGGAGAGCCCGCGCCGTCGCCTTCACCGACGAGCGCTTTTTGTGATCGAATTTCAGAAAGGAGAATATCATGCCGGTATCGAAGGAATTGTTGGAGTATCAGAGGACGGACGGAGAACTCAGGAAGATCGAACAGGAGATCGCCTCGAGCGAGGAATGGAAAAAGTACTCGCAGGCGAAGAAATTCATGTCGGCGGCGCCCGCCAAGCTCGAAGCGCAAGACCGCCGCGCGGCGGAACTTCTCGCCCTTCGCGACTCCCTCGAAGGGAGGGTGGAGGAGACCTCCAAGGCGATCGAGGAATACGAGGACGTGGAGGAGCTCCTCGAAGGGGGTGCGGACGTCGGCTTCTACAAGAAGAACGCACAGGCGCTCCTCGATAAGCTCCGCGCGCTCAAAGGGGAGCTCGGCAAGCTGGTTTCCGACGTCAACGCCGCGGTGGAGGAATACAAGCGCTTCAAGGAGCAGACCATCCTCATGCAGCGGCAGTACAAGGAATACAGCGAGAAGTTCAAGAAGGTGAAGGATTCCCGCGCGCAGGAAGTGAAGGTGCTCAACGACAAGTTGAAGTCGCTCGAGGGGAGCATCTCGCCGCGCATCCTCGAAGTGTACCAGATCAAGCGGAAGGAGAAGATCTTCCCCGTCGTCGTCCCGCTCAACGGCGAATTCTGCATCTGCGGGCGCGATTTCCCGCTCGCGCAACAGGGCACGCTGGCGGGCGGGAACATGGTGGAATGCGAAAATTGCCACCGCCTCGTGTATAAGCTGTAAGAGTCCGAAGGGCGGCGCGGTGCATACCATGATGGTATGCAGGAGCTTCTCGCCGTCGTATCTCTCAACACCATCCGCCGCAACGCCGCGTGCGTCCGCGCCGCGGCGCGCCGCCCGCTCATCGCCGTCGTCAAGGACGACGCGTACGGGCACGGCGCCGTGCGGGTCGCGCACGCGCTCGACAAAGCCGCCTCCGCCTTCGCCGTCGCCACCGTGGCGGAAGGCGCGGCGCTCCGCGTCGCGGGCGTCTCAAAGGACATTCTCGTGCTCACGCCTCCTCTTTGCCGAGAGGAGGCGTTGCGGCTCTTGGCGTACGGGCTCATCGCGAGCGTCTCTTCGGCGCGCTCCCTCGCGCTCTGCGCCCAAAGCGGCGTAGCCCGCGCCCACCTCGCCGTCAATACGGGGATGAACCGATACGGGGTGCGCCCCGACCGCGTGCGCGCGATGTGCCGCATGGCGGCGGGGGAGGGGGTGACCTTCGAGGGGATATATTCCCATCTCTATGCCCCGCGAGACGGCGGCGCGCTCGCGGAACAGAAAAAGCTGTTCGCCGTCGCCTGCGAGCGGTTGGAGGCGTTCTTCCCCGGGGCGGTGTGCCATCTCCCCGCGACGGGCGGGGTGCTCGCAGGCGTGAGGACGGACGCGGTGCGGGCGGGGCTCTCCCTCTACGGCTATCTGCCCGAGGGCTGGGAGGGCGCCCTTCCCGTCCGTCCCGCCATGCGCGTCTATGCGACGGTCGCGGAGTGCAGGAGGGCGGTGGGGAGCGGCGCGGGATATGCGCGCGCGCCGCATGCGCTTGGACAGGTGCATACCCTGCGCCTCGGGTACGGCGACGGATTCTTCCGCGCGGGCGGGCTCGGTGCGGTGGGGAAGCTCTGCATGGACGCCTGCGTGCGGGAGGGCGCGGCGCGGGCGGGCAGACGGTGCGCGGTGCTCACGGACGCGGCGCGGTACGCCGCCGAGCACGGAACGAGCGTGTACGAGGTGCTCGTGAACGTCACGAAGCGGGCAGAGATGAAATATCTCGGCTGAACCGCGGGAGGAACGCGGCTGCTCTTGCGAAAAAAGGCGGCTTTTCTCGGGCAAGCGAGCCGTTTGCCTTGACATCGCGGGCAGGACGATGGTATAATGAAACGATGGGGGACAAGCTCCCCCGCGGAGGGACTATGTTACAGGAAGCACCGAAGAAGGAGAGACCGCCCAAGGACCGTTCCGATCCGACGCGGTGGCAGCTCTTCTACCGCACCCAACTTCACTGTCTGCGGCGTTCCGTCACCGTCTATCTCATGTATCTCTTCATGAGTCTGTTGTGCCTCGCCTGTCAGGCGTTCGGCTCCATGCCCGTGCGCATCGTGCTCGGCGTCATCTGCATCCTCGGGGGCGTATTCTTCAATACCCACCTCTGTTATAATTTCGGGAGGGACCATTACGGCTATTTCGCGGCGGGCGAATTGCACCGCAGGAACAGGGAGTTCGGCGTGCAGTCGGGCGGCGACCACCGCCCCGAGCGCGAATACCGCGTCTGGAAGGGCTTCCTCATCGGTCTCTACGTCGCGCTCCCCGTCGTCATCTTGGGCTCCGTCGCGGGGGCGCTCCCGCGCGATTCCCTCGTCGATTCGGGCGGCTACGCCTATTACGCCCTCTGCATGTTCGCTGGCTGGGCGATCATTCCCATCACATGGTTCGGCACCACGGTCTCCACGGGCGTCGCGGGGCTGATCGTCAGTCCGTACTATTCGCTGCTCTTCTGCCTCTTCCCCATCCTCGTGAGCGGCGTCGCATACATCGTCGGCGCGGCGAAGGAGCGCAAGGAGCGCCGTGAAAAGCGGGAGCAGGAGGAGAAGGTGGAATCGGCGGGCAAGCGCGCCCGCGAATACATGGAGCGCAGAGCGAAAAAGTGAGAGTGATCGCGGGAAAACATCGCGGCAGGGTGCTCGCGCCCTTCCGCGGGGAGGACATCCGTCCCACTCCGGACAGGGTGAAGGAATCGCTGTTCCAGATTCTCGGACCCCGTCTCGCGGGGGCGCGCGTCCTCGACCTCTTCTGCGGGAGCGGCGCGCTCGGGTTAGAGGCGCTCTCCCGCGGCGCCGCCTTGGTGCAGTTCAACGACAGCTCTCCCGAGAGCCTCGCCCTGTGCCGTCGGAACGTCGCTTTATGCGGCGAGGAGGGCGTCTTTACGCGGTCAGACTATGCCGCCTGTCTCGCTTGCGCGGAGGGTCCTTTTGACCTCATCTTTGCCGATCCGCCCTATCGCGCGGATTGGGCGGAGGAGATCTTGCGGCGGGTCGCGGAGCGGGAGCTCCTCGCGGCGGGGGGAGCGGTCATCTATGAGAGCGAGCGCGAGGAAGCGCCTGCGGCGGGATGGCGGGCAGCCGACTGCCGAAGGTACGGAAGGACGAAGATCGTCATCTTCGAGAGGGAATGAAATGAGGAAGGGAGTTTTTGCGGGCACGTTCGATCCGTTCACCGTCGGGCACGAGGACACCGTCAAGAAGTGTCTCGCGCTCTTCGACGAGGTGAAGGTGCTCGTCGCGGAGAATACGGGGAAGAGGTGCCTGTTCCCGTTGGAGGAACGAGTGGAGATGGTGCGCGCGACCTTCGCGGGCGAGCCCCGCGTGGAAGTTTTGCCGTGGGGCGGCGCCATCGTCGATTACCTCAAACGGGAGGGCACGCCCTTCTATGTGCGCGGCGTGCGCAACGTGACCGATTTCGCCTATGAAAACGACGATTTCTATGCGAGCAGGAAGCTGTTCCAAGGGATGATCGAGATCTACATCCCCGCGGAACAGGAGCTCCTGCATGTGAGTTCTACTCTGGTGAAGAACAGCATGGCGTTCGGAAAGCCCTATCGGGCATATGTCCCCGAAGCCGTCTATCAAATGATACAGAAAAGAGGAAAGACCGATGTTTGAAAAGCAAATTCTCATTCCCTCCGCGGAGGAGATCATCGCGGAGCGTCCCGTCCCCAAGGCGCTCGCCGCCGTGAAAGCGGCGCGCGACCGCCTCGCCATCGACGTCATCACGGGCAAATCGGATAAGCTCCTCGTCATCGTGGGACCCTGTTCGGCACACGAAGCGGCGCCCGTGCTCGAATATGTGCGCCGCCTCGGGAAGCTGTCCGAGCGGGTGCGGGACAAGCTGGTGCTCATCCCGAGAATCTATACCGCCAAACCGCGCACGCGCGGGGTGGGCTACAAGGGCATGTTCTCCCAGCCCGACCCCGAGCACAAGGAGGACACGCTCAGGGGCATCCGCACCATCCGCGACCTCCTGCTCTCCTCCATCGAGGAGGCGGGGCTCTCCGCGGCGGACGAGATGCTCTATCCCGAGAATTACGCCTATGTGGAGGACCTCCTCACCTATGTCGCGGTGGGGGCGCGTTCGAGCGAGAACCAGATGCACAGGCTTGTTTCGAGCGGCATCGAATTGCCCGTGGGCATCAAGAACCCCATGAGCGGGAGCATCCCCGTGCTCTTCAACTCCATCTATGCGGCGCAAAGCCCGCAGGTGTTCAAGTACCATAACTATCAGGTGCAGACGGGCGGCAATCCCTATGCGCACGCCGTGCTCCGCGGGCGGGTGGACAACTACGGGAACGACATCCCCAACTACCATTACGAGACGGTGATGCAGGTGCTCGAAGGGTATGCCGACACCGAGGGCGGGCTCCGCAATCCCGCCGTCATCATCGACGCCAACCACTCCAATTCGGGCAAGAAGTTCCGCCAGCAGATCCGCATCGTGGAGGAGGTGTTGCAGAACCGCCGTTACGACGCCGATTTCCGCAAGATCGTGAAGGGGTTCATGATCGAGAGCTTTCTGGTGGAGGGTTGCCAGCGGCACGACGTCGTGTTCGGGCAATCCATCACCGACCCCTGCCTCGGCTGGGAGGACACCGAGCGGCTCATCTACGACATCGCGGAGAAGGCTTGACATGGCGCGGCTGTATGCGACGAGAGCGGAACGCGATCTCGACGAGGCGAGACGCAGGTTGAAGGAGACGGGGAAGGTGAGCTGTCTCGGACCCGAGGGGAGCTTCTCCGAGCGCGCCGCGCGCGAGATGCGCGCGGACTATGCGATCGAGCTCTGCCACAGCTTCGGCGAGGCGGTGGACCTGCTCCTCGAAGGAAAGACGGACTATGCGGTCCTGCCCATCGAGAATTCGCTGAACGGCGCCGTCCGCCAAAATCTCGACCTCTTGGAGCGGGAGGAGATCTTTTGCAGGGAGGAGCACGCGCTCCCCGTCGATCAGCGGCTCGCCACCCTCGAGGGGGTGCGGGCGGAGGACGTCCGCGTCATCTATTCGCACGAACAGGCGATCGCGCAGTGCTCGGAATATCTCCGCGCCAAGTTCCCGGGCGTGCGGTACGTGTTCACCGCTTCGACCGTCGCGGGGCTCGACCGCCTCGACGGGCAGTCCGCGGGCATCGTGGGGGCGCACGTCCGCCGCGAGGGCGTATGCCTCTCCGCGGAGAACATCGCGGACAACAAACAGAATTTCACGCGGTTCGTCCTCGTCGAGCGGGGGAAGGGAGAGGGGTGCACGCACAGCGCGATGGTGTTCCTCTGCGCGGTCTGCGCGCACAAGCCGGGGTCCCTTCTCGGACTCTTGAAGATCTTCCAGCGCCATGCGCTCAATCTGACCCGCATCGAATCCCGCCCCGTCAAGGAATCCTTCGGGGAGTACCGCTTCTTCATCGAATTCGCGGGAGACATCGCGAGCGAGCGGGTGCGCACCGCGCTCGACGAGGCGCGGAACTATTGTTCGCAGTTCAAGCTGCTCGGCGCCTACGATTAGAGAATCGCGGAGGCGAGCGCGAAGCAGACCGCGGCGGCAACGCATCCCTGCGCGAGCTTGACGAGGAGAAAGGACGCGATCTTGATCGGCGTGTCTTTCAGAAAGGCGATCTGCTGTACGAGCACGCACACGCCGCCGAAGGTCACGAACAGACAGCTCAGGGCAAGGGAGCCCGCCGAGACGCGCTCCGCAAACAGCGCACAGCCCGTCGTCATTTCGAGCAGTCCGCGCAGGACGTCGGCGAGGGCGGCGGGGACGTGCAGGAACGCGCACGCGTCGGCGAGCATCTGCCCGAAGGCGGAGAAGAGTGCGATCGCCCCGCCCACGAAGAGCACCGAGAGCACCGACGAGGAGATCGCCTCGGGCAGCGGCGTATGGGCGGCGGCGGGCGGCGGTCGGCGGACGGCGGCTTTGCCGAAGCGCAGAAAAAAGCAGACGGCATACACGCCCGCGAGGTGGGAAAGATAGAGGAGCCATCCGAGGGCGGGGGCGCGGAGCATGCCCGCGCCCACCGCTCCCACGAGGAAGGCGGGTCCCGTCGTGGTGGAGAGCGCGGCGACGCGCAGCAGTTCCTCCTCCCCGAGGGAGCCGCGGCGGTACAGATCGAGCACGGCGCGCGCGCCCACGGGATAGCCCGAGAGCGCGGAGAGAAGGGCACAGCATCCGCCCGCGCCCGAGACGCGGAATACCTTTTCGGCGACGGGGGAGAGCGCGGCGGCGAAGGAGCGGAAGAGTCGGCGTTCGGTGAAGAGCGCCGTGAGGAAGAGCAGGGGGAGCGTTGCGGGGAGCACGCTCACCGCCCATAGCGCGGCGCCGTCCGAGACGCTCGCCGCATAGCGGGCGGGAAAGAGCAGAAAGAGGATGAGCGCCGCGGCGAGAAGGAAGGTCGCGAGGGCGGCGCGGAGGCGCTTGAAAGAGCGTACCATGGGAAATTGTATGTGGAAGGAGGGGGAGTTATGCCCAAAACATTGGGGCTCGCGCTGGGCGCGGGCGGGTCGCGCGGGGTCGCGCACATCGGCTTTTTACAGGCGCTCGAAGAGGCGGGCATCCGCCCCGACTTTGTGACGGGATGTTCGATGGGCTCCATCGTGGGCGCCTGCTATTGCGCGGGCGTCACGCCCGAGGCGATGAAAAAGACGGTGCTCGGGCTCCGTCTCTCCAAGATCGCGTCGCTCAACCTCACGCCGCTCCATGCGGGCGGGCTCATGCGGATGAACAAGGCGCGCGCCATCGTGGCAGGGCTCATCGGCGCGGAGACCACCTTCGCCGAGCTTAAGATCCCCTTCGCCTGTGTGGCGACCGACCTCGTCCACGGGCGGACCGTCGTGCTCAACGAGGGGAACGTCGCGGATGCGGCGATCGCTTCGAGCTCCATCCCGGGGGCGTTCACGCCCGCGTCGGTGGGGGAATACACCAAGCTCGTGGACGGAGGCATTTTGGAGCGCGTTCCCACCCGCCAGCTCCGCGCGATGGGCGCGGAGGTCATCGTGGCGGTGGACGTGCTCGGGAACCTCATGCGGGAGAAGCCCGTGGGGGACAACCTCGTGGATACCCTCCTCCGCTGTATCGACATCATGGATACCCGCACGACCCAGCGCAAGCACATCGCCCGCCGCTATGTGGACCTCTGGCTGGAACCCGCGCTCGGCTCCATGGACCAATACAAGGTGCGCGATTTGAAATTCGCGTACGATAAAGGGTACGAGCTCGGGAAGGAGAAGGCGGGCGAGATCGCCTCGCTCGTCGGAAGAAAGACAGATGGATCTCTTTGATTTCAACGACAACGAGGAGCGCGCAAAGCCGCTCGCCGAACGGATGCGCGCCTCCTCCATGAAGGAGTTCGTGGGTCAGCGTCACCTCGTGGCGGAGGGGTCGCTCCTTCGCCGCGCCATCTCGCTCGACCGCCTCGGGAGCTGTATCTTTTACGGACCGCCCGGGTGCGGCAAGACGACGCTCGCCAACGTCATCGCCGCGCAGACCAACGGGGAGTTCATCAAGCTCAACGCCGTCAACGCGGGCGTCGCCGACGTCAAGAGGGCGGTGGAGCACGCGCGCGACAACCTCAAAATGTTCGGGAAGCGCACCTATCTCATGCTCGACGAGTGCCACCGCTTCAATAAGGCGCAGTCGGATTCCCTTCTGCCCGCCATCGAGCAGGGGACCATCGTCTTTATCGGCTCCACCACCGAAAACCCCTATGCCTCCATGACGCCCGCCATCGTGTCGCGCTGCCGCGTGTTCGAATTTTACGCGCTCACCGAGGCGGAGATCCGCGGGGCGCTCGTCAACGCCCTGCACGACAGGCGGAAGGGGCTCGGCGCGTACGACGCCGCGGTGGACGACGACGCGCTCGACCACCTCGCCCGCGCGGCGGCGGGAGACCTCAGAACGGCGTACAACGCCCTCGAACTCGCCGTCCTCACCACGCCGCCCGACGGCGAAGGGAAGGTGCACGTCAAGCTCTCGGACGCCGAGCAGTCCATCCAGCGCAAGGCGCTCTCCTACAACGAAGATCTGTATTACGACATCCTGTCCGCCTTCTGCAAGTCGCTCCGCGGGAGCGACGCCGACGCGGCGCTCTACTATGCCTTCCGCCTCATCGAGGGGGGGTGCGACCCCCTTCTCGTCATACGGCGGCTCATCGCCCATTCCGCCGAGGACGTGGGCATGGCGGACCCGCGCGCATTGCTCATGGCGACGGCGGCGCTCACCGCATTCCGCCAGATGGGCGCGCCCGAAGGGTTTCTCCCGCTCGCCGAGGCGATCATCTACGTCTGCGAGGCGGAGAAGAGCAACTCCGTCGTGATGGCGTTGGACGACGCGAAGAGGGCGGCGAGGGAGAGTAAGGACGACGACATCCCCAAGTATCTGAGGGACAATTCCTACGGCAGTGCGGAGATGAAGGCGGAGAGCGCGAAGTACAAATATCCGCACAGCTACGGCGGATGGGTGAAACAGCAGTATCTGCCCGATTCGTTGAAGGACCAGATCTTTTATCGCCCCTCGGACAAGGGGTACGAAGCGGAGGTCAAGCGCATCCGCGAGCGGAAGGGGAAGAAATAGCGCGGGGAACAGGATAGAAAGAGGGACGGCGGAGAAGATCTCCCGCCGTCCCTCTCTTCAAGACGCCGCTTCAAGCGCCGTCATTCTCTGTGCCCGATAAAATTCGTCCATGCGGAGTGCTCCGCGACGGGCGCCTCCACGCCCGCCTTCTTGCCCGCTTCGATACATTTCAAGAGCCATGCCATGTTTTTGCCGATGTTGCGCATCGTCTGCATCCCCTCGAGGTCCTTTCTCACCTCTTCGGGGGAGTTGCCGTGGACCATGTTCCAATAGGTGGAGGACACGACGGGCATCTGGGAGATGCCGAGATATTTTGCGATCGCGTCGAGACTCGCGGTCGTCCCCGCCCGCCTCGCGGAGGCGATGACGGCGGCGGGCTTGTGCGCGAAGCAGTCCCCGCCCGCATAGAACATTCTGTCCATGACCGAGAGGATGCGCCCCGACGGGTGCGCATAGTAGACGGGCGTGCCGAATACGAACCCGTCCGCGCTCTTCGCCCGTTCGAGCCATTCGTTTGCGCAATCGTCCCCGAATACGCATCTTCCCGTCTCTTCACAGCCGCCGCACGCGATGCAATCCTGCACGGGCTTGTTCCCGATCTGCAAGATCTCCGTCCGGATTCCCTCCCCGTTCAGAGCGCCCGCGATCTCCGCAAGCGCCGTAAAGGTGCACCCGTTTTTCCTCGGACTGCCGTTAAACAATAAAACTTTCATCGACCGTCTCCCTCTTTTCTTCATCGTCCGCGCCGCTTTCGCGCTTCTTCCCTTAGCATACACCATTTGAGAAGTTCTGTCAAATCATTCGTGTCCCGCGTCGGGGCACAAAAAAAGACGGGATACCGTCTTTTCTGTCGGTGGGGGACCGCCTCACTGCATGATGGAGCCCAAGGCGCCCGCGACCATGGCGACGACCGCGATGATGTAGATCGCGGCGACCGCCATCTCCACGATCGAGATGATGAGCCCCGCGAGCGCGAGCCCCGCGCCGCCCTCCGCGCTCTCTTTGATCTGCCGTCTCGCTATGATGCAACAGATGAGCCCCGCGATCGCGAAGAAAAAGGACAGGACGAAGCCCACGATCGCGAGCGTGTTCGTCTTTTTCTCCGTCACGACATTGGTCTTAACGCCGCAATGCGGGCAGACGTAGGCGTTGTCGTCGATCTCTTTGCCGCAAGTTTTACAGTACATACTTCCTCCTCCGTAACCGTGATACCGTCATTATATTCCCATGATATTGGGAAGTCAAGTATTTTTTCCAATATTATGGGAAAATATTTGTATGAACGGTACGTTTGGGGAGAGACTGCGCGCCCTTCGGTTGGAGAAGGGAATCGGGCAGGTCGCTCTCGCGAAGCAATTGGACGTGGGGAAGTCCATCATCAGCCTTTGGGAGCTGGGGCAATGCGAGCCGACGCTGTCCAAACTCGTCGCGATCGCGAAGTTCTTTCAGGTTTCCATCGACTATCTCGCGGGGCTCAGGGACGACTGAGCTCGGCGGGGCGTTCGGCGCGGAGGCGCCAGACTTCTTCATAAAAAAATACCGCGGCGGGGAGACCCGCCGCGGCGTCGTATAGAGGCTATTTGTCGTTCTTGTTTGCCATCATGGCGAGGGCTACCTGCAAGGCGATCTTGAGGATGAGCTGGATGAGTTTTAGGAGGTTGACGAGGAAGTCGGAGACGTACATGGCGATGTACGACTTATACACCTTCTGCGCCTTCTTGTACTCCGATTCGGTGAAGATGTCCGTCTGGAGGAGCGCCTCCGAGGCGAGCTTGTTCGCCCTCTTCTCCACGGGGATGTTGAGGAGGGTGAGGATGAAGCTCGCGAGGAAGAAGAGCAGTCCCGCGACGGAGAAGAGGAGCAGGGGGAGCCCCGTAAATCCCGCGGCGAGATCCACGATGAAGCCGACGATGACGAGCGGCAGGAAGAAGATGGGACCGAACAGACCGAGCTGTTGCAATCTCCAGCGGGAGCGGAAGGAGGCGCTGTTGTCGCGGTCCTGCATGACGAGCCCGACCTTCTGGACGGCGATGGCGACCTGCGAGACCTTTCTGCTGTTGATGGTGACCCTGCGCAGGAAGATGGTCTTTTTCGAGGGGTTGTAGTGGTTGCCGTAGATGAGCGCGCGGAAAAATCCCGCCCGTTCCACCTTGACGCCGTCGGCGCCGATCTTATCGAGGAGCGCCCGCGTGGCGGTCTCGCTCGTGTAGCCGTGCTCCGTTTGGGTATGGCTGGCGGCATAGTAGGCGAAGAAGATCTTGAGGCGCAGGATGAACGAGATGATCGTCACGACGGCGAGCGCAATGGCAACGACGACGAGCGCGATCAGAATCCCCATGGCGATCGAGGCTTCCTTGGAAGGCGCGTCGCTCGCCGCATTCAAAAGCAAAGGCATAGAAAATCCCTCCGTGTGTTTTTTTCAGTATAGCATGGAGCGGGAAGATTGTCAAGCCCTCTGCGCGAACTCCGCAAAGAAGCTCTTGTTCATCGCCCGTCAAAAAAGCGGTCCGACCGAAGTCGGACCGCCATTTCGCTTGCTCGGGGTTATTCTCTTCCCGCCATCTTCTTGTAGCCTGCGAGGCGCTCTTTCGAGCTCTCCTCCGTCTTCTTGAACAGCTCCTCCGCGACGGCGGGCTGCGTCTTTTTGAGGGAGGCATAGCGCGTCTCGCCGAGGATGAACGCCTGATAGTCGCCCGTGGGATCCTTGCTGTCCAGCGTGAAGGGATTCTTGCCCTCCGCCGCCAGCGCGGGATTGTAGCGATAGAGCTGCCAATAGCCGCACTCCACCGCGCTCTTCTCCTCCGCCTGCGACTTCGTCATGTTGATGCCGTGGTTGATGCAGGGCGCGTACGCGATGATGAGGGAAGGTCCCTTGTACGCCTCCGCCTCTTTGAGCGCCTTCACGAGCTGTGCCTTGTCGGCGCCCATCGCGACCTGCGCAACGTACACATAGCCGTAGCTCGCCGCGATCATGCCGAGGTCCTTCTTCTTCACGCGCTTGCCGCTCGAAGCGAACTTCGCCACCGCGCCGATGGGGGTGGACTTGCTCGCCTGGCCGCCCGTGTTGGAGTACACCTCGGTGTCGAGCACGAGCACGTTCACGTCCTCGCCCGAAGCGAGCACATGGTCGAGACCGCCGTATCCGATGTCGTACGCCCAGCCGTCGCCGCCGATGATCCAGAAGGACTTCTTCACGAGGCAATCCTTGTCCGCCAGAATCTCATCGAGAAGAGCGAGTTCTTCGCCCTCGCATTCCTTGCGGCATTCGTTGAGCTCCGCGATAAGAGCCGCGGCGGTCGTCTTGCTCGCCTCCGCGTCGTCCATCGCCGCCACCCAGTCGGTGAGGGGCTTCACGCATTCGGGATACTCTTTCCAGAGCTCCGCGAGTTTGAGCACCTTCTCCGCCAGCGTGCCGCGGCGCGCCTTGTAGGCGAGGTTCATGCCGTAGCCGAATTCGGCGTTGTCCTCGAAGAGGGAGTTCGCCCAAGCGGGTCCGTGACCCTGCTTGTTCACCGTGTAGGGGCAGGTGGGGGAGGAACCGCCGTAGATGGAGGAGCAACCCGTCGCGTTCGCGACGATCATGCGGTCGCCGAAGAGCTGGGTGACCACCTTCACATAGGGGGTCTCGCCGCAGCCCGCGCACGCGCCCGAGAACTCGAAGAGCGAAGGGGTGAACTGGCTCTTCTTCACATCTGCCATCTTCGCGGCGGAGAGGTCCGCTTCGGGAAGCTCGACCGCGTACTCCCAATTCTTCGCTTCCTTCTCTTCGAGCTCGGCGAAGGGGGTCATGACGAGCGCCTTGTTGCCCTTCATGCCGGGGCAGACCTCGGCGCAGACGCCGCAGCCCATGCAGTCGAGCGGGCTCACCTGCATGCGGAA
>CANPXX010000034.1 GCA_947587085.1 uncultured Clostridia bacterium
TCGACCAGCGACGCGAAGAACAGTTCGAGCTGTTTGGAGAAACAGTAATACGCGATGGCGATTCCCACCGCGAAGAGGCCATAGACGAGGAGGTTTTTGAGACGGGAAAGAGAACGGCTCATGCACACCGAGACGACGGCGGAGAGGAAGAACACGACGCTCCCGAAGAGGATGGAGCCGCGGCTCTGCGTGAGGCACACGCCCAAAAGGAAGAGGCATCCGAGCGCCGAGTACGCCCAGCCCTGCCGCGACTTTACCGCAAAATAGCAGGTCGCGGGGATGCACATCGCCTCGACGCAACCGATGTTGTTATAGCTCGCCCAGCCCGTATAGAGGGCGCCCCTGTTCACCGTTCCCGTCTCCGAAAAGACGCCCGGGAGGGTGTACATATCCACGATCTCGAACAAGAGCCCGATGCCGATCGCGAGAAACAGCGCGGGCAGATAGCTCTTCTCCACCGTCTCCCACCGCACCGAGTAGAAGAAATAGACGTACACCGCGACGAGCGAAGCGATCTCGATGAGCCCGAACAGGATGGTGTCCGCCGCATAATAGGGGCTGTACGACCCCGCGAGCAGATATCCCACGCCGAGGCAGACGAAGCCGACGGACAGCGCGGGGATGCCCGTCTTTTTCCCGTCGTAGCGGAGGAGGATGAGCTGTCCCACCATCAAAAGAAGGCAGACGAGCACCATGAATCCCGTCTGCAAGAGAAAGTAGGGCTGTAACAGCGCGGACGTCTCGGGATAGAAGGTGGGGTTGTTCTCGGGCGAGACCGTCATATAGGCGCAACAGGCGATGGGGAGCAGGCAGAGCGCGTCCTCCGTGAAGAGAAGCCCCGCCACCGCAAACACGAAATAGAGATAGTACACGGGGAGCTCGATGGAGAAAAATTCGGCGAGCACCATGAGCGCCGCGACGGCGAACGGATAGAGCGCCGAGCGGTAGAACGCGCGGAGCATCTGAACGAACGCACTGCTTTCAAATTTCGGAAACGCCTCTGCAAGCATACGCGAGTATTATACCATATTCCCCAAACCAATTGCAACTTTTTTCGCCGCGCATGGGAAAATTTGTCGAATTGCACAAAAGCGGTCAAAGATCGAGCGTTTCGCGGTACAGTTCGCTCTTGGCGACCCCCCTGTCGCGCGCGGCGCGCTTCAACGCCTCCTTCTTGTCCAGCCCCTCCCGCATGTAGTGCAAGACGTGCTCCCGCGGGGAGAGCGCCGAGAGCTCCCCGCCGCTCGCCTTCTCCCTGTTCCCCTCCACGACGAGCACGAATTCCCCGCGCTTCTCGCCGCGGTAGCCCGCGGACAGCGTGAACGCCACGCTCTCCTCGTGCAGTTTTGTGATCTCGCGGACGGCGCAGGCGCGGCGGTCGCCGAGCGTCCCGAAGAGGGCGGCGACCGTTTCGTCGAGGTCGTGCGGGGCGCAGTGAAAGACCAGCGTCTCGGGATAGGCGGCACAGCGCGAGAGGATCTCCCGCCGCTCCGACGCCCTCTCGGGCAGAAAGCCGAGAAAGACGAATCGGTCCGCGGGAAGCGCCGAGAGCACCAAAGCGCAGGGGAAGGCGCAGGCGCCCGGCAGGACGGTGTACGGCTCCCCCGCCTCGCGGAGCATGCGGCATACCTCCCTCCCCGGGTCGGAGATGACGGGCATGCCCGCGTCGGAGACCACGCAGACATGCTTCCCCTCCCGCGACATGGCGATCATCTTTTCCGCCGCCTCCCGCTCGTTGAACTTGTGACAGCTATACAGCGGTTTTCTGATCTCGTACGCGGAGAGAAGGGCGAGGGTATGGCGGGTGTCCTCGCAAAAGACGGCGTCCGCCGCCCGCAGGGCGTCCAGCGCGCGCAGGGTGATGTCTTTGAGATTGCCGATAGGCGTTGCGACAAATTCGATCATCTCTCCTCCTCTTCGTTGCGGCGTTCGGGAAGCACCTCCACGCCCTCCTTCCCGCCCTTGACGGCGGCAACGAGCACGGCATACGGCTTCTTGCCCGCCCTCCCCGCGACGAATTGCAATTTCTTGGGTTCCAAACGGTGCTCCCGCAGGACGGAGAGCACCTCCGCGACGCGGTCGGCGCGGTGCACGAGGGCGAACCGCCCGCCGAATTTCAATGCCCGCGCGGCGGCGGCGCACAGCTCGCCGAAGCGCAACAGAAGCTCCTTCCTCCCCTCCGCGCGGCTCCTTTGCGGGCTCTCG
Source organism: uncultured Clostridia bacterium (assembly GCA_947587085.1). Taxonomy (GTDB): domain Bacteria; phylum Bacillota; class Clostridia; order Christensenellales; family Borkfalkiaceae; genus Gallimonas. The sequence goes on from CANPXX010000034.1 coordinate 2,206, forward strand.
AAGCCGTCCTTTTCGTAGGGCGGATTGCACAGGATGAGCGAGAAGTGCTCGACGAAGCGGGCGGGAAGCGCCTGTACGGGGGAATTCACCACCTCGAACACTCCCTCCAAGCGGTTGAGCGCGACGGTACGGGCGCTCATTTCGGCGAGCTCGCTCTGCGCCTCCACCAAAACGACCTCCTCCACCCCCTTGTTTTCGGCATAGAAATGGAGCCCCACCACGCCGCTCCCCGCGCAAAAATCGGCGACGCGCTCCCCGCGCTTCGCCTTCAAAAAGCGCGCCAGAAGGACCGCGTCCGAGGTGAAGCGATACAGCGCGTCGTCCTGTATGATCTTGTAGCCGCCGATAAGGAGGCTCTCCGTTCTCTCCATAAAAACATGAAAAAAGCGCGGGACCCCCGCGCCTTCTTCCCCTTCGCTTATTCGGCGGTTATCGCACCCGTAGGGCAACCGTCCTCGCAAGCGCCGCAGTCGATGCAGACGTCGGGATCGACGACATACGTCGTTTCGCCGGGCGCGATGGCGCCGACGGGGCAGGTGTCCGCGCAAGCGCCGCAGGAGACGCAAGCATCGGTGATCTTGTGAGCCATGGTGACTACCTCCTAAAAATCTTACCCGTATGATAGCACAAGTCGCACCGTTTGTAAAGTCTTTTTTTGCGATTTTTTATTCTTCGGGTTCCTCGCGGCCCGCCTCCTCGCTGCCGCGGAAGGTGATCTGGTCGATGGGGAAATCGCGATAGACGAGGGCGCCGTCCTTCTCGATCTTCACGCGCACCTCCATTTTGAGCATGTTGGAGGAGACCGCCACCCCCTTCCCCTCGGGCGTGCCGACCGTTGCGCCCGTCTTGGGCACCTTCTTCACTGCCTGCGCGTAGTACTCGTTCTCATAGGAAAGACAGCACATGAGCCGCCCGCACATCCCGCTGATCTTCCCGGGGTTGAGGGAGAGCCCTTGGTTCTTCGCCATCTTGATGCTCACCTTGCGGAAATCGGGCATGCTCCCCGCACAGCAGCACTCCCTGCCGCACGGCGCGATGCCGCCGAGGATGCGCGTCTCGTCCCGCGCGCCCACCTGCCTCAGCTCGATGCGCATGTGGAACACCGAGGCGAGGTCCTTGACGAGCTCGCGGAAGTCCACCCGCCCCTCCGCCGTGAAGGTGAAGATGACCTTGTTCCCGTCGAAGGCGAACTCGCAGTCGATGAGCTTCATCTCCAACCCGCGGGCGCGGATCTTCTCCTTGCAGATGCGCATCGCCTCCTCGCGCCGCCCCAAGTTGCGTTTGACCGTCTCTTCGTCCTTCTCGTTCGCGGCGCGCACGATGGGTTTGAGGGGCGCCGTGAGCGCGCTCTCCTCCACCTCCCGCGCGGGGTCGGCGACGACGCCGTATTCAAGCCCGTGCGCCGTCTCCACCACGACGCCCTGTCCCTTTTTGAGATCTTTCCCGCCGCTGAAATAGTAGGGCTTCCCGTTTCCGCGGAATTTGACTACGACAACTTCCATTTTTTCTTCTCCTCCCGGATGCGCGCGGCGAGCGCAAGCGCCGCCTGACCCGCATTCGCATTGAACTGTAATTCCCGTTCCGCGTCGGCGGCAAAGCCGATGGCGGCAACGGCGACTCCCGCAGGATACTCGCGCGCGAGCGCCCGCATGCTCTCGCTCCTGCGCGCCGCATGCGCTTCCTCCCCCGAAGAGAGGAACATGACGTCCCGCAAGACGAGGCGGAGCGCCGCGAAAAAGCTCCTGTCCTTTCTCTCCCCGATCGCGCGGCAGACGGCCTCTACGTTCTCCGCGCGGAGAAATTCCTCGGCGAGGCGGAAGCTCTCGCCCCTGCCCGCCAACAGCTGTTCGGCGACCGAATACACCCCGCCGCACGCAGCCGCCGCCTCGCGCGCCCCCGTCTCCCCGGGGTGCTCGCGCGCGAGCGCCGCCGCGATCGCCTCCTCCGAAAAGGGCTGTGCCGCCAGCCGCTTGGCGCGGGAGAGCACGGTGGGCAGCACGGCGTGTTCCGCCGTGGCGCCGAGGAGGAAATAGGCGCCCTCGGGCGGTTCCTCGAACACTTTCAGCAATTTGTTCTGCACGAGCGCGGACGCCGTGTGGAAGCTTGTCAGGACGAACAGCTTCTTCTCCCCCTCCACGGGACGGAGCGCGCTCTCGTCGATGATGTACGCCGCACTCTCCACGGTGTATTTCCCGTCGGCGGGGAGGTAGATGCAGTCCGCAAAGGCGCCCCGCGCCGCGAGCCGCGCCGCGCGCTCCCCCTCGTCCGCAAAGAACGCCGCCGCGCACTCCGAGAGCAGACGGGAAAGATATACCTCGTCGGGAAAGAGGATGAGCGTGGTGTGCGCCACGTTCCCGCGCTGTGCGTCGGCGCGGAAGAGGCGGTATGCGCTTGTGGAGCGAAGCAGTTCGGTCACAGTCCCTCCGAATAGATGGGAATCGCGCCCGCGGGCGCATCCTCTGCGACCGTCCCGCGCGGCATCTGCGCGAGGAGACGGCGCAATTTTTTCAGCTCCGCCCGCTTGGTGCAGGGCGAGAGATAGAACATGAGATAGTTTCCGTCGTTGAGCTCGGGATATACGCCGTGCGCCTCCAAATACGCCTGCGCCTCCGCGCACCGCGCCCCGAAGGGGATGAGCACTTTGGTCCAATCGTCATTCGGAAGCGCTCCCGCCTCCGCCTTGAACCGCTCCGCCTCCCCCGCATCCGCTATGGGATACTTGACCGCGTATTCCACGCTCGCGAGGATGGGATAGGAGGGCGACGTGGTGCGGAAGTACCGCACGCTCTCCCCCAAGCGCTCCGCCCAAGCGGCGTTCGCCGAGACGACGGCGCCCTGCGTGAGCGCGGGGAGCGACTTGTGCACGCCGTCCACCCAGAGATCGGCATACGCGCCCGCATGGAGCGGCGTACCGTGCAGGTGCGACCCGTGCGCGCCGTCTACGAGAAGGGGCTTCCCCGCCGCCTCCGCCGCCGCCTTCGCCGCGGGCAGGGGCGCGAAGAACCCGTAATAGTCGGGCGAGGTGAGAAGGAGGGCGTCCGCCTGTGCGAGCGCCTCCCCTGCCGCCTCCGCGGACGGCTGTACGGGCACGCCGTACCGCGTCGTCTGCGGGATGGGGACGAGCGTCATGCCGAGCGCCTCGCAGGCGTGCGCCACGCTCGGGTGCGAAAAGACGGGCGCCGCGACGCGCCTTGCCCCCGCCTTCCGCACGGCAAACAGCATGGAATAGACGCCCGATGTGCTCCCGTCGGTGAGGAGAAAGCTCTTCGCCGCCCCCAAGATGCGGGCGACGTCCCGTTCGGCGCACGCCAGCACCCCGTGCGGGGCGTACAGATTGTCCGAATAGCTCAGCTCGGTGATGTCCGCGCCCGCCCGCTTGTGCCCGGGCGTATGGAAGGAGATGTGCTTCTTCTGCGCGCGGAGCATGTCCGCGATGTACAGCCTCATGCGCCGTACTCTCCCACGAGATAGGACAGGAGCAGGAAGTTATCGTATTTGAGATCGTTGATGCCGCTGTTGTTATAGAAGAGGAGCAAGAGCTCGTCGGTGCGCTTCACCATCTCCCCGTCCTGTTCTTCTTCATAATAGTACAGTTTGGAGATGTTGCGGAGCTTCCCGAGCTTGAAGCCCGCGGCGATGGTCTCCCCCTCCCGCTCGTATTCCTTGAAGGAGAGCCGCCCGTCCGCGAGCGCCTCCTCCACGGTGAGGACCGCCGTGCGCAGCTTCTGCATGCGCCCGATCTCCTGCCGCACCCCCTCTTCCCGCTTCGCCGCGGTGCGGAAGCGGCGGTCTTTGCCGTTGCGCGCCATAAAGACGGCGCGGACGGCATCCTCGTCGGGGACGGGAGCCTCCCGCCAATTTTCGCCGAGGGCGTCCGCGAGATACCGTTCGCAGTCCGAAAGGAGGACGCGGACGTCGAGAAGGCTCGTCAGATTGCCGTCATAGTCGAAGGCGACGTCCATGAAGTCCTTGAACGCCGACACCCTGACGAGCGACCCGTCCTCTCCGTACACGTCCACGTCGGAGAGAAAGAGCGCCTCGCCCTTGCCCGCCGCCCGTCTGCCGCCGTACGCGGCGTCGTTGTATGCGGAGGTCCCCATCCAATCCGTCCACGAGGAATACTCGAAATGCTCGCTCGAAACGGTCAGGATGTCGTACGAGAGCACATAGGAGAGCTCGTCCGCGAGCCCGTCGGCGTCCTCCCCGGGGGACACGTCGGTATAGCCGTACACTTCGTACGACTGCATCCGCGAGGGGCGCGGGCTCACCGTCGTGAAAAAGACGACGAGCGCCGCGATCGCGAAGGCGACCGCGATGAGGATCTTGAGCCAATCGTATGAGAGGAGATTGCCGAGCCTCTGTTTGGTGATCTTAGCGTCCAAAACGGTACCTTACTTCTTGGGTCTCATGGTGGGGAACAGGAGCACGTCGCGGATGCTCGCGCTGTCGGTGAGGAGCATGACGAGACGGTCCACCCCCACGCCGAGCCCGCCCGTGGGGGGCATGCCGTGTTCCAATGCGTCGATGAAATCTTCGTCGAGCTGTGCGTTGGCGCCCTGCGCCCGCTTGCGCTCCGCCTGTTCCACCATCCGCCTCTTCTGATCGACGGGGTCGTTGAGCTCGGAGAAGCAATTGCCGAGCTCCATGCCCATCGCGAAAAATTCGAAGCGTTCGCACATTTGGGGATCGTCCGGCTTGCGCTTGGCGAGCGGGGAGATCTCCACGGGATATTCATAGATGAAGGTGGGACGGATGAGCTTGTCCTCCACGAACTCGTCGAAGAACGCCGCGAGGATGTAGCCCTTCGTATCCTTCCCCTTTTCGAGCTCCACGCCGTGCGCCTTCGCGAGCGCCTGCGCCTCCCCGTCCGAGGAGACGGCGGCAAAATCCACGCCCGAATACTTCTTCACCGCCTCCGTCATGGTGAGCTTTTCCCAATTGCCGAAGTCCAGCTCCACGCCCTGATAGACCACCTTCTCGGCGCCGCACGCGGCGCGCGCCGCCGCCCGCACGAGCGCTTCGGTGAAGTCCATCATCTCGCGGTAATCGACGTACGCGCAGTAGATCTCCACCGACGTGAACTCGGGGTTGTGCTTGGGGTCCATCCCCTCGTTGCGGAAGATGCGCCCCATCTCGTACACCCGCTCGAAGCCGCCCACGATGAGGCGTTTGAGGTACAGCTCCGTCTCGATGCGGAGGTACATATCGAGGTCGAGGGCGTTGTGGTGCGTCTTGAACGGACGGGCGTCCGCCCCGATCTCGAGGGGCAGAAGGATGGGCGTATCCGCCTCCAAGAAGCCGCGGCTGTCCAAAAAGTCGCGGATGGCGCGGATGATGCGCGCGCGCTTGAAGAAGGTCTCGCGCACGTCCTGGTTCATGATGAGATCGACGTGGCGGAGCCTGTACTTCATATCTTGATTCTGCAACCCGTTGTACTTCTCGGGGAGGGGCAGGAGCGCCTTGGAAAGGAGCACCAGCCGCGTGACATGCACGCTGGGCTCCCCCGTCTGCGTCTTGAACACAAACCCCTCGGCTCCCACGATGTCGCCGATGTCGAAGTCCTTTTTATAGGCGGCATAGCACGCCTCGCCGACGTCCTGCCGCGTGACGTAGATCTGGAGCTGACCGTAGCGGTCGGAGATGTGGGAAAAGGAAGCCTTCCCCATGATGCGGCGGGACATCAGCCTCCCCGCGACGGAGACCGTCTTTCCCTCCCATTCCTCGAAGTTCCCGCGGATGCCGCAGGAGGCGGCGGTCACGTTCCAGCTCGTGGCGCGATAGGGATCGTTCCCCTCCGCGACGAGCTTTGCAAGTTTTTCACGGCGGATGCGCGCCTGTTCGATGAGCGCCTCCTCCTCGGTGCGAATCTCGTCCATATCCCCTCTCAGTTGATCTTGAGAATTTTCAGCTTATAATCGCCGTCGGGCGCCTTGACCGTGACGACGTCTCCCTTCTTGTGGCGAAGAAGCGCCGCGCCGACGGGCGATTCGTTGGAGATGACGTTGTGCATCGCGTCCACTTCGGTGGTCCCCATGATGGTGTACGTCTCCTCCTCGCCGAGCTCCTCGTCGAACACGGTGACGGCGGAGCCGATGTGCACCGCGGAGGTGTCGTCGCTCTCCTCGATAATGACGGCGTTCTTGATCTTATAGTCGAGCTCGGCGATCTCGCCCTCGTTCGCCGCCTGCTCGTTGCGCGCCGCGTCATACTCGGCGTTCTCGGAGAGGTCGCCGTGACTGCGCGCCTCCTGGATGCGCTCCACGATCTGGGCGCGCTTGACCTTGGTGAGATAGTCGAGCTCTTTGACCGCCTCTTCGTATCCCTTCTGAGTCATGTAAAACTGTTCTGCCATATCCTTACCTCTCTTGCGCCGCGGGGCGCATATTGTGAAAAGGCGACCGTGTATCCCCACGGCTGCCTCTCATCATTGCCATTATACCCGATTTTCCTGCCCTTGTCAATTACTTTGCGCCGTCAACCGAAATTTTAACCGATGAACCGCGCAATGCGCGCGAGCGCCTCGGTGAGCTCGTTCATCCCAGTCGCATACGAACAGCGGACGTGCATCTGCCCGCACGCGCCGAAGGCGGACCCGGGCACGACGGCGACCTGCTCTTCCCTCAGAAGGCGCTCGGCAAAGACGTCGCCCGTGAGACCCGTCCGCGCCACCGAGGGGAACACGTAGAACGCCCCCCGCGGCTCGAAACAGTCCAGCCCCATCCCGTTGAATCCGCGCACGAGGAAGCGGCGGCGGCGGTCGTACTCGCGGCGCATCTCCTCCACGCTCTGAAAGTCGTCCTCGAACCCCGATTTCAGGGCGGCGACGGCGGCGTGCTGCGCCGTCCGCGGCGCGCACAGCATGGTGTATTGGTGGATCTTGAGCATGGCGGCGTCCACTTCGGCGGGCGCACAGGCAAAGCCCACCCGCCAGCCCGTCATGGCGAACGCCTTGGAAAAGCCGCCGAGCAGAACGGTGCGCTCCGCCATCCCGGGGAGGGAGGCAACGGAGGCGTGCCGCCCGCCGTAGGTGAGCTCGGCATAGATCTCGTCGGAGATCACGAGGAGATCGTGCCGTTCCACCGACGGGGCGAGCGCTTGGAGCTCCTCCCGCGTCATCACGCCGCCCGTGGGGTTGTTGGGATAGGCGAGGATGATGCTCTTCGTCCGCGGGGTGACCGCCTCCTCCACCGCCTCGGGCGTGAGGATGAAGCCGTTCTCCGCGGTGCACCGCACGGGCACCGCGACGCCGCCGCACAGCCCGATAATGGGCGCGTACGACACATATGCGGGGTCGGGCACGAGCACCTCGTCCCCCGGCGCCGTCGTGGCGCGCAGGGCGAGGTCGATGCCCTCGCTCGCCCCCACCGTGACGATGATGTGCTCGGGCGGATAGTTCACGCCGAAACGCTCGCCGAGATAGCGCGAGATGAGTTCGCGCAGCTCCGTGAGCCCGCGGTTGCCCGTATAGGAGGTGTCCCCGCGCTGGAGCGAGCGGATGCCCGCGCTGCGGATGTTCCACGGCGTGACGAAGTCGGGTTCGCCCACGCCGAGGGAGATGGCGTCGGGCAACGTCTCCATGATGTCGAAATATTTTCGGATGCCGCTGGGCTTCAACGCCCGCGCGGCGGGAGTCAAGAACTCTCTCATGCCTGAACGGACAGCCTCCGCTTGGCGTTTTTCTTTTCCGTGACGGCTCCCTCGATCTTGTACTTTTTGAGGATGAAGTGCGTCGCCGTCGAGGTGACGCATTGGAAGGTGGCGATGCACTCCGAGATGAACGCCGAAATGGACTTCACCGAGCGCGACCGCAAGATGACGGCGAAGTCGTACGCGCCGCTCATGAGATAGAGGCTGACGACCTCGGGATGCTGGGCGATCTCGGCGGCGATGCCGTCATAGCCCGAGCCGCTCTGCGGCGTGACGGTGACCTCGACGAACGCCTCGACGCACTCGTCCTCTTCCTCTTCGAGGTTGACGATGGCGGCGTACTTTACGAGAGTCCCCCGCTTTTCGAGGGAGGCGATCGCGCGCTTCACCCGCTCCTCGTCCTCTCCGAGCATAACGGCGACCTGCGCGGGCGTCGTGCGGCAATCCTCCTGCAAAATTTCCAGAATGTCCGCTTCCAACTTTTCCATGGTCCTTCCTCCTTTCCGAAGAAATTATATCACTTTGCCGCGGACCCGTCAAATCAATTTGCTTTTTGCGGCGAAATTTCGTATAATAGAACCATGTTTCGCATCTGGGCAAAGGTCTTTTCGGACGAACACATCGTAAAACAGACCACCTACGAGGGGGAGACCTTCTCGTACGACCTTTTCTTCACCTATCTCGCGGAGATCTGCGACAGGCTCGATATCCCCACGCCCGTCCTCTTGAAGCCGCATCTCTTCCAATATGCGAAGTTCCGCCACGTCGTCTTTCGCCCGCGCGACTTTCTGGAAGAGGTCCCCTTCCAAAAACTCGTGCTCGAAAATATTTTATGAGCGGCGAGGCGCCCGCTGTTCGGCGGGATGCGTAAAATCTCGCGCCGCGCGCATACTGAGGGCATGAAGCTGACCACTCTCATCTGTTGCTCCGTCCTCATCGCCTTCGGGCTGTTCGCGGCGGTCTACGCCCTGTTCTCCTTCGACCTCTTGCTCTTCTTCTGCGCGGGGAACACCATCGTCTACCGCGCCGTCTTATCGCTTGCGGGCGTGGGCGCGCTCTGGCTCCTCTTCTGGCTCATCGCCTTTCGCCCCACAAAGCAGCTATCTTAAAATCCCCTCAAAACCGCTTGACATCGGGCGGTTTTTTTTGTATCATAGGCGATACGGAAGGTTTTCGGTCAACACTTCCGAATAAAAAAACCGAGGTGTTTCATGAAGTTCTTCACCGTCAAGCGCATCTGCCGCGCAGGCGTCATCGCCGCGCTGTACGTTGCGCTTACTTGTTCTTTCGGCTATGTGAGCTACGTCGGGATCCTGCAATTCCGCCCCGCAGAGGCGCTCTGCCTGCTCCCCCTCTTCTATGCCGAAGCCGTCCCCGCGCTCTACATCGGGTGCATGCTGTCCAACGTGTTCTCCCTCTATGGCGTCGCCGACATCTTCGGCGGCTCCGCCGTCACCCTCATTGCCGCCCTCTGCACCTTCGCCGCGGGGAAGCTCATCCGCGAGACGGCGGGCAGGGGCGGACAGATCGTTCGCGTCGGCGTCGGGGGGCTCTTCCCCGTGGTGCTCAACGCCCTCATCATCCCCGTGTTCATCGTGTATATCGCGGGACTTACGGAGGGATTCGGGACTGCCGCCGCCGCTTACGGCTGGAACTGCCTTTCGCTCTTCGTGTCGCAGGCGCTTTGGGTGTACGCCCTCGGCGCCCCCCTCTATGCCTTCATTTTGAAGTTGCGCCGACGGGGCGTGCCCGCCTTTCTCGACGGCAAGCGGGAATCCCCGCGCGAGATCCACAGCTGAGAACGGGCGCGTCCGACCGAACGCGCCACACTTTGGATATCCTTTTCCTATTGTCATGACCCGCCCGCACGTTCTATTTGCCGAAGGGCGGCACAAGGCGCTTTGCGCCGAAGTAGCCGAGGCGAAATACCGAAGCGAAGCCTCTTCTTTTTGTCATTTCGACCGAAGCGTAGCGGAGTGGAGAAATCTCTACCGCATTATAATCAAGTAGAGATTTTTCGACTTCGTTCGCTTCGCTCACTTCGCTCAAAATGACAATAGGGGAATGCTTCGCCGCGCTTCCCCTTTGTCATGACCCGCCCGCACGTTCCAATTTGTCATGACCCGCCCGCACGTTCTATTTGCCGAAGGGCGGCAAGAGGCGCTTTGCGCCGAAGTAACCGAGGCGAAATACCGAAGCGAAGCCGCTTCTTTTTGTCATGTTGAGCCGAGCGCCCGCGTCCAATGGACGCGGGCGCTCGAGTCGAAACATCTCTACCTTATTTTATCCCAAGAGCCCGCGTCCATCGGACGCGGGCTCTCGGGGCTACATGACATAAAAGCACATACAGGCAGGTCATTCCCTGTCGGTGCCGCCTCTACCGTTCACCAATCCTGCTTTTTCAGCGAACTGTCCTTCAAGTCGTCGTAAAATTCAAAGTATCTGTCCTTCCACTCGGCGGGCGAGAGCGGCTTCTCCTCCCCCGCCGCATAGGAAAGATACGCCTCCATCTCCTCGGGCGTGAAATCCCCCTCCGAGATCTCGTCGTCATACTCCGAAAACAACTTCATCAATTCCCAATTACCCATCTTTCCCCCACGTTTTCCACATTTCCACAATCGGAATGTGGATAACTTTTGCTTTCTCAACAGAACGCGTTGCGCTCCTCGGAATAGACGTATCCGATCTCGCCCAGCCGCGCTTTCAGCTCCTCCTCGTCCAGCCCGAGGTCGTCGGCGAGCGCCGTAAGCGACGGATACACATCGCGCAGTTTCGTGTTTACATAGCTCAAAAGCAGATAGGGATCCCTCGGTTCCATCTCTCACCTCGCCAAAAGTATAGCACGCGCGGAGAAAATTGTCAATCGTTCGATTTTTTTTATCATTTTTTTGCAATTCATTCAAAAATCCTTGACAAATTGTTCACGCGGCAGTATAATTGTGATGATAGTGAAAAATTATTGAAAGGAATTAACAAAATGAAGCGAGCAGTTCTGTTGGAACAATTGATCTCCTCTTGGATCCGTCTCACGGCGGTCCTCAAGAATACCCGCATCACGCAACCCCACGGCATGAATTACAACGAAGCGATCATCATGCACATCCTCTATACCCGCTATCGTGAGGACGGCGTGGGCTTGGTCTCCTTCAAAGAGCTCGCCGAGGAGACGCGTATGCTCAAATCGCTCGTCAATCGCACCCTCAAAGTGCTCATCGAGGAGGGCTTCGTGGAGCGGAGCGAGGGACAGGACAAGCGCACCACCTACATTCGCCCCATACCCGAACACCTCGACGCCTACCTCGCCGTACATAAGCGCACCCTCGAGATGGTGAACGACATTGTGAGGGTGGTCGGACGGTCGGACGCCGCGGCGTTCATCCGCATTGCCGATAAGATCGCCGCACACGACCCGCTGAACACCGGCTCGACGGCGGAATCGTAAGGCCCCCGCACGTTTCAATTTGTCATGTTGAGCCGAGAGCCCGCGTCCATTGGACGCGGGCTCTCGAGTCGAAACATCTCTACCGCATTACTATCATAAGGTAGAGATTTTTCGACTTCGGCTTCGCCTCCGCTCAAAATGACATGAAAGAATGCTCCCGCGCTTGGTCTACAATAGAAACCTCGCGCGGGTCATGACATAAAGGAGCGCCTTTCTATTAAACTATCTCGCGCGGAGCAAAATCGCATTTTGCGGAGCGCGCCCCAATTTGCGCGGCTCGCCCGCGCTTGTTGTTTGCGCAAGCGATAAAGAGATAAAACCCCGTTTCCCATCCTCGCCAATTTCCGTCGCAAAATTCTTTGCCCATATTCTTGCCCCGCATGGAGCTTTTCTTTGAAAGAATTTTGCGAAATCTTTCCGTCGCGAAATTCTTTCCCCTTATGATAAGGCCACGCGCGGTGCAGAAGCACCGCGCGTGGCTATTCGATGAAGAATTTCGCGAAACTTTTTTCGCGCAACTTTCCGCGCGCGGTGCCAACGCCGCGGGGAGCGTTCGTTTTAACAAAGAGATTTATCGTCGTAAGTGTTGGATTTCTCGCCGTTCGCCAAGCATAGGATATCGTTCGCATCGAGGTCGAGAATCAAACAGAGGTTTGCGAGCGTATCAAGTGCGGGCAATTTATCACCGCGCACATAATGGGCGATCGTAGCTTGATTGACCCCCAAACGTTTCGCCAATGCGGTTTGGGTCATTCCGCTCAATTTGATCGCTTCCGCGATTTTATTGCGTATTTGCTCTAACGCGATCATCGTAACCTCATAAAAATTTTATGCCAATTGGACATAAAATACTTGACTTATGTCTATTAGGCATGATAAAATAGGATATGTGGCGCGTGGCACAGAGATAAGCGAACATGCGCCGCAATGCCTAAAAACGAAGGAGAAAATGATGGATTATTTGGAAAGCAACCTCGGCAAGGACGAAAAAATTTTGGCGCGTGTCACGCACAGCAAGGCGGCATTGATTTCAGCAATCTTTACTGTTTGTATTTGTTTTGCCATTGGTTTTGGTCTTTGGTATGGGATAGGAGCGATTTTGACAAAGATCACTGCATACGATCGAGCGATAGAAGAGGTCGGATTCCTGCTGCAGATCACATGCCTCATTGCCCCTCTTTTTCTTGGGACGGTGTTTTTTCTTCGCACTGCCGTTTCAATCGCATGCAACCAACTCGTTGTCACCAATAAGAGATTGGTCGGACGGAAAGGGATGATCTCGAAAAATCTCATCGATTTCCTTCTTTTGAAACTTGATAATATCCGCGTGAAAAACAGTTTTTTTGGCGCGCTTTTTCATTACGGGACTTTGGAAGTTGTTTCGGCGGGCTCACAACAGGTCGTGAACGGTATGTCTGTCAACCTGAAATTCCCGTATGTGAAAAACACGGAGGAATTTCGCCGTGCCGTGCTTGCAGCTATCGATAAGGCGAAGGAAGAAGATCGGGAGGCACAGGCGCGTGCACAGGCAGAAGCGTTAAAACGCGCGCAAGAAGCGATTGAATTGGGAAGATGACCATGAAAAAATCAAAGAAGTTTGCAACGATATTATTTCTTCTCGCCGTTGGAATGATGAGCATCATGTGCTTGTTTGCCTGCGGTTGGAGAAGCGCAAAAGCGGGAAGTTATTACTTCTATTCCATGTCGGTTGAATCAGACGGCGTCAAGAAAGAATATCAACTCGGAGATGTGCTTCCGTTGGGCGTTGTTGCCACACAAGATTTTTGTATTATTCGGCTCAAATCAAACGGAGGCACTCTGATAAGATTTCAATGGGATAGAGACGGGGAAATGGGCACATGGGAAACGATTGAGGGCGAACCGAATAAGATTACGATTACGATCGACGGAGAATCCGTGCTCTGTGAATGCGACGGGTCTACGCTTGTTATGTATTCTACGGATAATTCAAACATTATGACATTCAAAAAATAAAAATTTGTGCGCCCCGCGGCGAATACCGCGGGGCGCGTCCGTTAATAAGAAAGCCATTTTTTACAGTGTTTTACAGTTTTTGAGTAAGGAGTGCAAAAAGAGAGGGGCCGTTCGGCTCCTCTCTCTTTGTCTGAGATCCGGCAACTACCTATCCTCCCGGGTGGTTAGACCAAGTACTTTCGGCGTGAGAGAGCTTAACTTCTGTGTTCGGG
>CANPXX010000035.1 GCA_947587085.1 uncultured Clostridia bacterium
ATCAACACAAGTCCCGACGGCGAGCGGGGCTTTTGTTTTTATATGCGAAATATCCGACTGAACAGAAAGATGATTTTAATGAGTTTCCTCATCTGACACCAAAACGGCTATTTATTCCACATTCCGCTTGACATGAGCCTCTATGGGGCGTGTTGGATAGGCAAAGAGCCAACTGACACAGCCCCGTGGGGGCTTTTTGTTTGCCTTTGGCGACAGCCTAACACGCCCCAACTCATGTCAAGCGGCTTTTGCGGCATAAACCGCCGTTTGGAACGAGACGGAGAGGAGGAAACCGAGGACACGCGCAAAACCCCGCAGAGGGCATTTCAGAGGGCTTAAACGAAGTATTTCAGAGCACAAAAAATCAGCCCAAACCGAACATTGTGAAATATTCGGATTAGACTGACTATGGTGACCTTGCCGGGAATCGAACCCGGGATTGCGCCGTGAGAGGGCGCCGTCTTAACCGCTTGACCACAAGGCCGTTTCAATTGTAGGGGCATTACGGGGCGATCCCGCAAACGCTCGTTGATTATACCATATTTCTCTGGAAGTTGCAACAAATTTTGCGTGCAAATGCGGAAAATTTTTTGCAAAGAAAAAGACATCCGCCTGTGCCGCGATCCGAAAAAGGGTTAACCCGCTTCTCGCAGGTGGGTACGCGGCGGAAGGGCTTCGGACTTTCCGATCGCTCAGACCTTGCCTATCTCTCCCGACACGCGTTCCCGAAAGTACTTTGTGGATTACGTTTTTCCCGGATTCCGTACACCGCAGGTGTCATTCTCATTATAGCAGACCGTTCGCGAAAAGGCAACTTCCCGAACGCGATTTTCCGCGGAAAATTTTTCCTTCCGCTCTCTTCCCGTCCGTTATTCCTTGAACGCCTCCGTCACGATGGAGAGTTCCTTCTCGTAGTTCATGCCGTATTTCTTATCGGGGACTTCGCGGGCGGTGCGGAGGATGGAGCGGTAGCAGAACTCCACGGTGAGAGCGAGCGCGCTTTTCAGGTCCATGCCGCGCCCCACGCAGCCCGCGAAGCAGGCGGCGAACACGTCACCCGCGCCGTGGAAGGAGCCCTCCACCTTGCAAAGGGGCAGACGGCGTTCCCCGCCGTCATAATAGAAGAGCTCGTAGCCGCGGTCTGTGTCGGCGCCCGTGATGATGGGGTGCGGGCACACCTTCGCAAGCTCGGCGAGCGCCTCGGACGGATCGCGCTTGCCCGTGAGAAGAAAGCTCTCGGTGTCGTTGGGCAGGATGTAGTCCGCCTCTGCGCAGAGGGAGAGCATCTCCGCGGCGAAGCTCTCGTCAAATCCCTTATAGAAGGCGAAGTTATCGCCGAGGACGGGATCGACGACGAACAGCCCGCCCTCTTTGAGGAAGCGGCGCTTCGTCTCGCGGACGAATTCCACCTGTGCGCGGCTGCCGAGATAGCCCGAGCAGATCACGTCGTATTTCAATCCGAGCGTCTCCCAATGGTCGCAGATCTTCCGCATCTCGTCGTCGAGGGGGAGGAAGGTATAGCCCGTGAAGCCGCCCGTATGGGTGGAGAGGAGAGCGGTGGGCAAGATGTCCACTGTGGCGCCGCACGCCGAGAGGACGGGGAGCGCGACGGTGAGGGAACATTTCCCGACGCATGAAATATCGTTGATGGCAAGTGCTCGCATAGAGACCTCCGAAACAAAAATTTCTGGGAAGATTATACCATTGCCCGCCCGCATTGGCAAGCGATTTCACAAAATTTTCAAGAATCCCAAGGGCGGGGACGCGAAACGGTTTACAAACAGGCGGGCGTATGCTATACTTTTTCGCATGAAAAAGGTGATCGAAGTCGAGAATCTCTGCTGTAAGAAGTGCGCGGAGCGCGCCGAGAAAAAACTTCTCCTTCTGGACGGCGTCACGGGGGCGAAGGCGAACTTCAAGAGGGGAATAATCCTCGTGGAGAGCACGCTCCCCGACGAGGCGCTCGCCGCCTGCGTGCGGGACGCGGGCTTCGGGGTGAAGGAGATCCGCCCCCGCAAGGGCATCTTCGGTTGAGAGCAATTGCGCGAAATCGCTTGCCTTTTCCGTGCGGAAGGGCTATAATGGGGAAAACGGAATAGAAAAGGCGCTTACAAAGGACGCGCTCTCTTCGGTTTGCCGTGCACAGAGAGCTCCCGCAAGGTGAAAGGGGAGCCGCGGTGCGGAGAGGGTATCCCCTTTCAGCCTGCGGGGCGAACACGGGAACGGGAGAGCATCTCCCGCGGGACGGAGAGTAACTTCGCACGGCGTCGCGGACCGTGACACCCGCGGCAAATGACGGTTTGTTTTGGTGGTCGATATGCCTGCGCGTATTCCAAAACGCGGAGGCATATTTTTTGCGGAAGCGGCCGCCTCCCCGTGAGATCAAAAAAGAAGTTGGAGGGACAACGATGTATAAAAAGGTAGATACTTCGCTCGATTTCGTGGAGCGCGAGAAGGAGATCGTCGCCTTCTGGAAGGAAAACCGCGTCTTTGAGCGGTCGGTGGAGAAAAACGAGGGAGGGAAGGAATTCTCCTTCTTCGACGGTCCTCCCACGGCGAACGGGAAGCCGCACATCGGGCACGTGCTCACCCGCGTGATGAAGGACATCATGCCCCGCTACAAGACCATGAAGGGGTACCATGTCCTCCGCAAGGCGGGCTGGGACACGCACGGGCTCCCCGTCGAGCTCGAGGTGGAGAAGAGCCTCGGCATGGACGGCAAGCAGGACATCGAGAGATACGGCATCGAGCCCTTCATCAAGAAGTGCAAGGAGTCGGTGTGGAAGTATCAGAGCGAATGGGAGAAGATGTCCGACCGCGTGGGCTATTGGGTGGACATGGAACACCCCTACGTCACTTACCACGACGACTACATCGAATCCGTCTGGTGGGCGATCAAGGAGATCCATAAGAAGGGGCTTTTATACCGCGGGCACAAGATCGTGCCCTATTGCCCCCGCTGCGGGACGGCGCTCTCCTCGCACGAGGTGGCGCAGGGCTATAAGGACGTGAAGGAGACCTCCGTCGTCGCGCGGTTCAAGGTGACGGGGCGGGAGAACACCTACATCCTCGCGTGGACGACCACGCCGTGGACGCTCCCTTCCAACGTGGCGCTCTGCATGAATCCCGACGAGAACTATGCGGAGATCGAGGCGGACGGGACGAGGTACATCCTCGCCGAGGCGCTGTGCAGCCGCTTCTTCGATTCGTACGACGTCATCGAGACGAAGCCCGGGAAATGCTACGAGGGCATGGCGTACGAGCCGCTCTTCCCCTATGCGGCGGGGAGCTTCCGCGAGCGCGCCTACTATGTGGTGTGCGACGGCTATGTCACCCTCACCGACGGCACGGGCGTCGTGCACATCGCGCCCGCCTTCGGCGAGGACGACTACAAGGTGGGCAAGCGCTACGGGCTGCCCGTCGTCCAGCTCGTCAACGAGCGCGGCTGTTTCGACGAGCGCTGTCCCGAGCTCGACGGGCTGTTTGCGAAAAAGGCGGACAAGCGCATCCTCGCCATGCTCGGAGAGCAGGGCTCGCTCTTCCGCAAGATCGAGTTCGAACACAGCTATCCGCACTGCTGGCGGTGCGATACGCCCCTCCTCTACTATGCCCGCAAGAGCTGGTTCGTGGAGGTGACGAAGGTCAAGGATCGGCTCATCGAGAACAACCGCTCGGTGAATTGGATGCCTGAGAACATCCGCGACGGCAGGATGGGGAACTTCCTCGAAAACGTCATCGATTGGGGGCTCTCCCGCGACCGCTATTGGGGAACGCCGCTCCCCGTCTGGGTCTGTCCCGACTGCGGCGGGATCGAGGTGATCGGTTCGAGGGCGGAGCTGTGCGAAAAGACGGGCGCGCCCGCCGATGTGGAATTGCACCGTCCCTATCTCGACGATCTCGTCTGCACCTGCCCGCACTGCGGCGGGAAGATGAAGCGCACGCCCGAAGTCATCGACTGCTGGTTCGATTCGGGCTCCATGCCCTTCGCGCAATACCACTATCCCTTTGAGAACAAGGAGCTCTTTGAGGAGACCTTCCCCGCCGACTTCATCTCGGAGGCGGTGGACCAGACGCGCGGCTGGTTCTATACCCTCCTCGTCATTTCCACCATCCTTTTCGGCAGGGCGCCCTTCAAGAACTGCATCGTGCTCGGGCACGTCAACGACAAGGACGGCGTGAAGATGAGCAAGCACAAGGGCAACGTGGTGGACCCGTGGACGGTGCTCGACAAGCAGGGCGCCGACGCGGCGCGCTGGTACTTCTACACGGCGAGCGCGCCGTGGATCCCCTCGCGCTTCGGCGGCGAGGCGGTTTCCGAGAGCCAGCGCAAATTTCAGGGGACGCTCTGGAACAGCTATGCCTTTTTCACGCTGTACGCCGAGATCGACCAATTCGATCCCTCCCGCTATCCGCTCGGGGAGCAGAAGCTCTCCCTCATGGACCGCTGGGTGCTCTCCAAGCTGAACACCCTCGTAAGGACGGTGGACGAACAGCTTGCCGCCTACAACATCACCGACAGCGCCCGCGCCATACAGGACTTCTCGGACGAGCTCTCCAATTGGTATGTGCGTCGGGGGCGCGACCGCTATTGGGGCTCCGAAATGACGGAGGACAAGGCGGCGGCATATGCCACCCTCTACACGGTGCTCACCACCCTCGCCAAGCTCATCGCGCCGTATACGCCCTTCATGGCGGAGATGATGTATCAGAACCTCGTGCCCGCCTTCTATCCCTCGGCGCCCCTCTCGGTGCACCTCTGCGATTTCCCCGTCTGCGACGGGAACGCCATCCTCCCCGAGCTCGAACAGGGGATGGAGGAGGTGCTCCGCCTCGTGGAGCTCGGAAGGAGCGCGCGGAGCGCGAGCGGCATCAAGAACAGACAGCCCCTCGCCCAAATGCTCGTCGCGGGGGCGGGGGAGCTTCCCGCCGATCTCGAGGCGCTCCTCCTCGACGAACTCAACGTGAAGTCGCTCCGCACCATCGGGAGCGCGGAGGAGCTGGTGCGGTACACGTTGAAGCCGCAGATGCGCACGCTCGGACCCAAGTATGGGAAGAAGCTGAGAGCCATCTCCGACTATCTCGCCTCGTGCGATGCGCGCGCCGTCGTGGAGGCGGTGCGCGGGGGCGGGGCGTACACCTTCGACCTCGACGGCGAGGTGACCCTCTTCGAGGACGATCTGCAGATCTTCTCCTCGTCGGCGGAGGGGTACTCCGTCGCGCAGGACAGGGGGGTCACCGTGGCGCTCGACACGGCGCTCACCGAGGAGCTCCTCCTCGAGGGGGTGGAGCGCGAGCTCGTCTCCAAGATCCAGACGATGCGCAAGGAGGCGGGATTCGAGGTCACCGACCGCATCGCCGTCTACTATGCGGCGGAGGGGAGGGCGCTCGCCATGCTCGAGCGGGGAGCCTTCCGCGGCGACGTGCTCGCCGAGCGCATCGAGGCGGGGGAGCACGACGGCTTTTCCAAGACGCTGGATATCAACGGGGACCGCGTCACCCTCACGCTGGAAAAACTATGAAGCCTTCGGCGGCATGAAAAAAAGCCGCCCCGTCCGCGCACGGCGACAGCTTGTCGCCGTGCCGCAGACGGGGCGGCAGTCTTTTTCAGGTCATTCGGTGAGCCGCTCGATCGCCCGCTTGTAGATGTGGAAGAGCAGATCGACGCGGTCCAGCGAGATATATTCGTCCGCCTGATGGACGACGGTCTCGTCGCCGGGGAGTTCGGGACCGAAGCCCGCGCCGCAACGGAGCGCCCGCGCATACGTCCCTCCGCCGATGGCGACCGGTTTCGCCCTCCTGCCCGTGCATTCCTCGAACACCGAGAGGAGCGTCCGCACCAGCTCGCCGTTCCTGTCGTTCATGAGGGGCGCTTTATGGGAGACGGTCTCGTACTTCACGCCGAAGGAAGCGAGCTTTTCGAAGATCCTCTCCACGGGCATGGTGGCGGGATAGCGGATGTCGCAGAGTACTTGCAGGTCGTGCTTGCGGTACTTGATGACGTTGGGCGAGAGGGTGAGCTTGCCCGTCTCGTCTTTGAGCTCGGTCAGCCCATAGATGTCGTTGAACAGGCAGTCGAACACCCGCTGGACGGAGTCGTTCTTCTGCGCGAAATAGGCGAGCATGGGGCGGATGGCGTTCCTTCCCTTGTCGGGCGTGGAGCCGTGGGCGCTCTTGCCGTGCGCATACAGCTTTTTGCCCTCCATGGTGAGCCCGTATGCGAGCCACCGCGCCGAGGCGACGGAGCGGGGATTGGCGACGCACAGATCGCACACCATGTTCGCGCTCTTTCCGCCTTCGAGGTAGGTGAAGGGGGCATCCTCCAAGGGGAAATGCAACCGCACGTGCAAAATTCCCTTTTCGGCATAGATGACGGGGAATTCCGCGTCGGGCGAGAAGCCCGTCTCGGGCAGGGTGGCGACGGTCTTGTAGTGCTCCACGCAGCCCCAGCCGTCCTCCTCGTTGCATCCGACGATGAGCTTTATCTTCTTGCGGGGGACGAAGCCCTCCTCTTTGAGCGCGTTCAAGGCATAGAGACAGCAGATCGCGGGACCCTTGTCGTCCATGGTGCCGCGGCCCCAGATCTTCCCGTCCTCCACGACGCCGCCGAAGGGAGGCTTGGTCCAGCCCGTCCCGGCGGGCACGACGTCGAGATGGCAGAGGATGGCAAAGCTCTCTTTTCCCTCCCCGTATTCCACTTCGCCGATGTAATTGTCGTAATTCCGCGTGACGAAGCCCATGCGCTCCGCCAGCGAGAGGAAGTGCAGAAGACAATCGAGCGCGCCCTGCCCGAAGGGAGCGGCATGGGTGTGGCGGCTCCGCGACGAATCGATGCGGACGCTTTCGCAGATGCTGTTGACGATGGCTTGGATGTCACTCTTCACGGCGTACTTCTCCCGTTGGTGCTTTGATTGCATTGTAACAGAATTGAATTTGGTTGTCAACGAATTCGCTTTCGGCGAAAAAAAGGAAAAATATTTTCAAACAGGGGCGGAAAATCATGCAAAATTAAGGAAAATATGGTACAATAAAATGTAAAGAGGATGATAAAATGCACGAAGGTCACAGAAAACGCATTTTGGAGCGGCTCACGTCGGACGGCGAAAAGATGGAGGACCACGAGATCTTGGAGACATTGCTCTTCAACGCCATCCCGCGGAAGAACACCAATCCCATCGCGCACGCGCTCATTTCCTCCTTCGGTACGCTCGACGGCGTGTTCCGCGCGACCTTCGAACAGCTCAAAACGGTAGAAGGGGTGGGGGATTCCACCGCGGCGTATCTGCGCAACATCGCCCTCCTTCTCGAACGGCTCCGCTTCGGCGAGGAGCGCTATCCCGAGGCGTTCAGCCTATACAGCTTCTCCGCCTTCCTCATGGAGCGGTTCAGGGACATCAAGAGCGAGGGAATCGAGATCTACTGCCTCGACAAGAGCAGCCGCGTGCGCTTCACCAAGCGGTACACCTCCTTCGAAAAGGACAGCGCCACGGTGAAGGCGGAGGAGCTCTTCCGCTTCGTGGTGACGCAGAAGCCGCACGCGCTCATCGTGGCGCATAACCATCCCGACGCGCCCTGCGCCCCCTCGCGGCAGGACGACTACTTCACCTTGCAGATCCAGCTCCTGTGCTCCATCAACGGCATCGATTTCGCCGACCACATCATCGTGGGGACGGACGGCTTTTACAGCTACTACAAGGCGGGTCGGCTCTCCGACATCAAGCGCAACATCAACCTCGAAACCCTTCTCAAAGATAAGGAGCTCCTTTGAACGATCTCATCCCCAAACCTTTTTCGGCGTCTCTCCTCGTCAAATACGGGAAGGTGCTCGTATTCCTCCTCCTCGTGCTCGTGGAGGTCCTGCTCTTTGCGGGCAATTGGAACGGGAAGTACTATGCGGGCATCGTCTCGTGGTACGTCCTCTTGCCCGCGACCGTCTTTCTCCTCGCGGAGAACGCCGTCAAGCTGTGGGGCGTCAAGTCGATGCGCGCCAAGATTCCCTGCTATGTGTGCGACGTGCTCACCCTGCTCGTGCTCACCCTCTTCACGGACGGCAACCTCATCTCCACCCTCTACATCATCATCCTGTCCGAATTCTATCTCACCCAGACGCGCATCGCGGACGACATCGTGATGGCGGCGTCCTGCATGGGGCTCTTCCTCATCACCTCCGCCCTCGCCGCCTATCTCAACGAGATCGAGCTCGACATCGGCTCCCTCATCTCGGGCATCTTCAACGACCTGCTCCTCATCACCTTCCACTTCCTCGTGTTCAACTTCACCATCCAGATCTACCGCAAGAACAGGGAGATCACGGCGGCGCTCGAGGAGCTCAACGACAAGAACGAAAAGCTCGAGGCGGCGAACAGCGAGCTCAAAGAGGTCGCGGCGCTCGAAGAGCGGCAACGCATCGCGAAGGACATCCACGACACGGCGGGGCACTCCATCACCACCGTCATCATGCAGACGGAGGCGGCGCGGCTGGTGCTCGACGACGACCCCGAGGACGCCAAGCGCAAGATCGCCGCGGCAAATTTGCAGGCGAAGCATGCCCTCGAAGAACTGAGGGAGAGCGTGCACCTGCTCTCGGGCAGCTCCGCGGGCACGGGCATCCGCGACGCCGTCATGCAGATCGTGCACGACAGCACGGACGGCACGGGCATCACCATCCGCACCGACGTGGAGGAGATCGAACTGTGCGACGCCAAGCGGCGGCTGGTGCTCAACACCTTGAAAGAGGGAATCTCGAACGGCTTGCGCCACGGCGGCGCGACCGCCTTCTATTTCGAACTCAGGCAACAGGACGGGCACATCGGCTTCCTGCTCTCCGATAACGGCGCGGGATCGGACATCGCAGACCTCAAAGAGGGCTTCGGGCTCAGGGGGATGCACCGCCGCGCGGAGAGCCTCGGCGGCGACGTCTGGTTCGAGACGGAGCGCGGGGAGGGATTCGAGATCCACATGACGCTGCCCCCGGACGGCGGGAAAGGAGAGAAAGTATGATCAAGGTACTCATTGCAGACGACCAGGCGATTCTCGCGGACGGCATCCGCAGCGTGCTCGCCTCCTCCGAGGAGATCGAGGTGGTGGGGACGGCGCACGACGGCTTCGAAGCCGTCGAGGCGGTGGAAACGGCATCGCCCGACGTGGTGCTCATGGACATCCGCATGCCCAACATGAACGGCGTCATCGCCACCAAGGAGATCAAGCACCGCCACCCCGAAGTGAAGGTGCTCGTGCTCACCACCTTCGACGACAGCGAATACATCCTCAACGCCATCAATTACGGTGCGAGCGGGTACCTCTTGAAGGACGTCTCCGCAGCGGCGCTCATCGACGCGGTGAAGAACGCCTATGCGGGCGATACCATCCTGCCCGCCAAGATCGCGCGGCGCATCGCCGACGCGGCGCGCATGGTATCGAACGATCGGGAGATCCGCCTCAAACGCAAATTTTCCCTCTCCGAGCGGGAGGTGGAGATCGCGCTCATGATCTTCGAGGGCTTCACCAACAAGCAGATCGCCTCCGCCCTCAAACTCACCGACGGCACCGCCCGCAACTACATCTCCTCCATCTATGAAAAGCTCGGCGCCGCCTCGCGCGCGGAGGCGGCGGAGAAGATGAGACAGGCGCTCAACGAATAGAGGACATGGAAAAAGCCCCGCGGTGCGGGGCTTTTTGCATGAAGTTTTTGTTTATACCGTTTCGAGATTGATGAGGGAGGAATTGCCGCTCTTGCCGTTCGGGGTGCCGCCCGTGATGACGATGACGTCGCCCTTCCCGACGAGCCCGCTCTCGACGGCGGCGCGCTTGGCGAAGTGGAACAGGACGTCCACCGAGAAGTACTCCTCGGAGAGGACGGGCAGGACGCCCCACGAGAGGGCGAGCTTGCGGTAGCTCTTCTCGTCCGTCGTCATGCCGATGATGTCGATGTTGGGACGGAAGCGGGAGACCATCTTCGCGGTCCCGCCCGTGCGGGTGCAGACGACGATCGCCTTCGCGTGCACGTCGTGGGCGAGGAGGCACGCCGAGTGGGAGAGGGCGTCGGAGAGCCCGCGGATGAGGTACTCCCTGTCCTCGACGTATTGGATATATTCCGTCTTGTTCTCCGCCTGCTCCGCGATGCGCGCCATGGCGGCGACAGCTTGCACGGGATATTCGCCCGCCGCCGTCTCGCCCGAGAGCATGATGGCGGAGGAGCCGTCGTACACGGCGTTGGCGACGTCGGAGATCTCGGCACGGGTGGGACGGGGCTGGTGGATCATGCTTTCGAGCATCTCCGTCGCCGTGATGCACCGCTTGCCCGCTTTGCGGCAAGCCGTGATGATGGATTTCTGGATGTCGGGGAGCTCCTCATAGGGGATCTCCACGCCCATGTCGCCGCGCCCGATCATGATGCCGTCGGAGACCTTCAAAATCTCTTCGAGGTTGTTCACGCCCGCGCGGTTCTCGATCTTCGCGATGAGGTCGATGTTGGTACAGCCGTTCGCTTTGAGGAAGTTGCGCACGTCGAGGATGTCCTGCGCCTTGGAGACGAAGGAGCACGCCACGAAATCCACCTCGTGCTGGATGCCGAAGAGGAGGTCGGATTTGTCCTGCTCGGAGAGGTAGACGAGGTTGAGCTCCTTTTCGGGGAAGAACATGCTCTTGCGGTTGCTCAGCTCGCCGCCGATGAGCACCTTACAGACGACGTCGGGGGACGCCACCTTCACGACCTCGAATACCATCAGCCCGTTGTTGAGCAGAATCTTGTCGCCGGGGTTCATCTCCTCGCAGATATTCTTGTAGGAGACGGAGACCCGCGTCTCGTCGCCCTCCACCTCATGCGCGGTGAAGGTGAACGTGTCGCCCTCTTTGAGGAAGATCTTCCCGTCCTTGAACGTCTTGATGCGGAATTCGGGTCCCTTCGTGTCGAGCAGAATGGGCAGGGGGATGTTCTTTTCCCTGCGCACCTTTTTGATGACGGCGATCTTCTTCGCGTGGTCCTCGTGCGTGCCGTGCGAGAAATTGATGCGCGCAACGTTCATGCCCGCGTCCGCCATGGCGGCGATGACTTCTTCCGTCTCGGAAGAGGGTCCGAGCGTGCATACGATCTTGGTCTTTTTCATAACAATTCCCCCTCAGAAAGAAATTCCGTCTCTATTTTATCATATCCGCGTCAAAAAACAAGTACTTTTTGAAAATTTCATGAAAAACCCCGCTCAGTCTGCGGGGTTCTCGTCGGACTTTTGCGTTCCGTGTACGGGCTCGCTGGTTTCGTCGGCGGATCCGCCCTGCGCGGGGCGGGGAGTTTTCGTCTCGACCGTCGCCCCGAACGGGACGATGGCGAGAAAGGCGAACTTGAAAGCGCGCAGTCCCGAGGGGATACCGACGACCGTGAGGCAGGAGAGCAGCCCCGAGAAGAAGATAAAAAACGCGATGAGGATTCCGCCGAAGAGCATCCAGAGGATATTCGCGGCGGGATGCGCCGTAAAGTGAGGGCACACACGCTTATCGTGGGGGAGAAAGGCGAGCTTCGCAAACTTGAATGCCTGTGACCCGAAGGGGATACCGACGACCGTGACGCACCACACCGCGCCGAGCATGCAGAAAAAGAGCGCCGCCCACATCCCCGTGAAGGCGATCCACACGATGTTCCGTATGAAATGGATCATTTTTTTCATAAGAGCGAGAGAAGCGTAACACGGCCGCGCGGATTTGTCAAGCGCGCGAGGGGTGCGGGATGAAATTTTCGGAAATGTCTCAAAAAATCGCGCAATTTACGGGAAACTGTGGTATAATATTTGCGATCCGAGCGGACTACGCGGTCGCGGCGCGAATGATTCGCGATGAGGAAAGTCCGGGCATCGCAGGGCAGGACGCCTGATAACGTCAGGTGAAGGCGACTTCAAGGAAAGTGCAACAGAAATAAACCGCCCGCCATTCCCCGCCATGCGGGGCGACGCAGGATAGACCCTGCGGCGGCGGGCAAGGGTGGAAAGGCGAGGTAAGAGCTCACCGACGGAACGGTAACGCTCCGTGCCATGTAAACCCCGTCCGATGCAAGTTTGGGTCTCTCTCATATGGGTTGCCCGCCCGAGGGAGTACCGCCAATAACGCTGGAGCCTACCGGCGACGGTAGGCGTAGATAAATGACCGCGCTACCGCGCCTTGCGCGCGGGGTGACAGAACCCGGCTTACAGGTCCGCCTCGGATCCCTCTGCGTTTTCCTCCCGCCCCCTTCGGCGGGAGTTTGGTTTTCGGCGGCTTTCGCTTGCCAAAGGGGGCGCGCCGTGCTATAATGGATTCGGATATGGATACCGAACGGGAGGTGTGCCTCCGCGCCGAGGAGGGCATCCGCAAAAAATTTCATCGCCGCCTCTTCTCGCCCTTCGCGCGGGCGATCGTGCGGTACCGCTTGGTGGAGCCGAACGACAGGATCGCCGTCTGCATCTCGGGCGGGAAGGATTCCATGCTCATGGCGAAGCTCTTTCAGGAACTCAAACGGCACGACAAGTTTCCCTTCGGGCTGGAATTTCTCGTCATGGACCCCGGCTACAACGCGGAGAACAGGGCGGCGCTCCTGCGCAATGCGGCGCTTCTCGGCATCCCCGTGCATCTCTTCGAAACGGATATCTTCGCGAGCGTGGAGCACGTCGGAAAGTCGCCGTGCTACCTCTGCGCGCGCATGCGGCGGGGGTATCTCTATGCCGAGGCGCAGAAGCTCGGATGCAACAAGATCGCGCTAGGGCACCATTTCGACGACGTGATCGAGACGGTGCTCATGGGCATGCTGTACGGCGCGCAGATGCAGACGATGATGCCGCGCATCCGGAGCGCCCACTTCGAGGGGATGGAGCTCATCCGCCCCATGTATTTCATACGGGAAGAGGACATAGAGGCATGGCGGGACGACAACGGGCTCCGCTTCCTCCGTTGCGCCTGCCGCTTCACGGAGGCGAACGCGCGGCAGGAGGTCGTCTCCAAGCGCGCCGAGGTGAAGGAGCTCATCCGCACCCTGCGCAAGACCAATCCCGAGGTGGAGCAAAATCTCTTCCACAGCGCGGAAAACGTCAATCTCGCCACCGTGCTCTCCTACAAGGACCGCGCGGGCGTGAAGCATGATTTCATGGAGGAGTTCGAATAGAAAAATATGCGGAGGGGCGGCTTGAAGCCGCCCCTCCGATTTTGTATCAGTTTATCGCTCAGCCCGTCTGCGAGCGTTTGAGCTCGTCGATCATGAGACGGATGATCTCTTCGTCGGTGCTCCGCATCCCGATGCGCGCGAGGTCTCCGATGTTGTCGATGGTGCGCTCCACGCCGTGTTCGAGGATGCCGTCTCCGCCATAGAATTGGCTGCCGTCCCGATTCATCTCGAAGCCGAGGAGCCCCGCGTCCACGGCGGCGGCGATCTTCGCCGCACAGCTCGACTTCGCACCGTCGCAGATGAGCCCCGAGGCAATGGCGAGCCCGTTGACCACGGTGTGCGAGACCTCGTCCAGCCTTCCGCCGTGCAAAAAGCAGATGCCCGCGCCCGCACCGACGCCCGCGCTCACCGCGCCGCAATAGGCGGAGAGCCGCCCGATGCCCGATTTGAGATGGATGGTGACGAGATCGGCGAGCACCACGGCGCGCAGAAGAGTCTCGCGGTCGGCGCCGATGTGCCGCGCGTACACCGCAACGGGCACGGAGGCGGTGATCCCCTGGTTGCCGCTCCCCGATACGATGACGACGGGGAGTTCGCACCCGTTCATGCGCGCGTCGCTCCCCGCGGCGGCGGTCGCCTTGGCGAGATTGGCAACGCCGTCGCCGTATGCGCGGAGGAGAATCTTCCCCACGCGCGCCCCGTAGTCGTTGCGAAGTCCCTCCTCGCAGATGGCGAGATTGTACCCGATCTGCCGCTCCAAGAGCGGTTCGATGAGGGAGAGGGGAACGCGTTCGGCGAATTCCACGGCGCCCGCGATGTCGAGAAGGGAGCGGTCGCTCGCCCCTTCATCCGCGAGCTCGCCGCGCAGAACGGTCTTTCCGTCCCTCTCGATGAGCACCACGTTGGTGTGGTGTCCCTCGATGCGCACATAGGCGGTGTGCTCCCCGCCGAACACGCGCACGCCGATGTCGAATACGCAGCCCGAATCCGCCCGCTCCACCGAGATGGGGACGGCACGGAGATAGTCGGCGACGGCACGGCGGTCGCCGTCGGTCAGGGAGGAGAGGATCTCCAATTTGCGCGCGGGGTCTCCCGCGACCACGCCTGCCGCCACCGCCGCGGCGATGCCTTTGAGCCCGCCCGTGTTGGGGACGATCACGCTCTTCACGTTTTTGAGGATGTTCCCGCTCACCGTCGCTTCCGCACGGTCGGGGAGCGCGCCGAGCGCCTCGCGCGCGAGCGCGGCGGCGTATGCCACGGCGACGGGTTCGGTACAGCCCGTCGCGGGCAACAGTTCCTCCCGCAGGATGGCAAGATAGTTTTTCAAAGTCGCTTCGTCCATATCTTCCTCTTCTGTATACCGCGATCTTTCGGGAACAGTATAGCGCAAAATCGCCGAACTGTCAAGCGGGGAAAAAGAGATTGCGCCGCGGGCGGAGAATCTCCTTGGGGGCTCTGAGAAAATTTTCTTGCAAAGGGAGGGGAAATCGCTTGACACCGCCCGTTTTTTCGATATAATAAGAGGTGCTTTCATTGAGGTGTAGCGCAGTTTGGTAGCGCGCTTGGTTAGGGACCAAGAGGTCGCGTGTTCAAGTCACGTCACCTCA
>CANPXX010000036.1 GCA_947587085.1 uncultured Clostridia bacterium
TTCGAGGCGCACATCTTTTCCGCCCACCGCACGCCCGCGGAGGCGCGCGAATTTGCGCTGAACGCCGCGGGGAACGGCTTCGGCGTCATCATCGCGGCGGCGGGCATGGCGGCACACCTCGCGGGCGCCCTCGCGGCGAACACCGTGCTCCCCGTCATCGGCGTCCCCATCCGGAGCGGCGGGCTGGGGGGATTGGACGCCCTCCTCTCCACCGTGCAGATGCCCTCGGGCATCCCCGTGGCGACGGTCGCCGTGGACGGTGCGAAGAATGCGGCGTACCTTGCGGCGCAGATCCTCGCCGTGGAGGACGGGGCGCTCGCCGAAAAGCTCCGCGCGGCGCGCGCGGACGACGCGGCGGCGGTGCGCGAGAAGGACGCCGCCTTGCAGGCGAAGATAGGATGAGAAACCATTTTCAAAGGAGATAGAAGGATGGAAAAACGGGAACAGCTCTATGAGGGCAAGGCGAAGAAGGTGTTCGCAACGGACGACGCGGCGCTCTGTATCGTCTCGTACAAGGACGACGCGACGGCGTTCAACGGGCTCAAAAAGGGCACCATCGTGGGGAAGGGCGTGGTGAACAACCGCATGACCAACATGATGATGCGGCTGTTGGAACAGCAGGGAGTCCCGACCCACTTCGTGGAGGAGCTCGGCGACCGCGACACCCTCGTGAAGCGGGTGCGGATCGTCCCCCTCGAAGTGATCGTCCGCAATGTCTCCGCGGGGAGCTTCGCGAAGCGGTACGGCGTGGAGGAGGGCATCCCCTTCGACGAGCCGACCGTCGAATTCTCGTACAAGAACGACGAGCTCGGCGACCCGCTCCTCAACGATTCCCATGCGCTCGCCCTGCACCTTGCCACGAAGGAGGAGATCGCGCTCATCAAGACGTATGCGCTCAAAGTGAACGAGGTGCTCAAAGAGTACTTCTCCCGCCTCGGCGTGCGGCTCATCGACTTCAAGCTCGAATTCGGCAAACTGCCCGACGGGACCATCGTGCTCGCCGACGAGATCTCGCCCGACACCTGCCGCTTCTGGGACGCCGCGACGGGGGAGAAACTCGATAAGGACCGCTTCCGCCGCGACATGGGCGGCGTGGAGGACGCGTACAGGGAGATCTTCAAGCGCGTCACCTCGGGCGGCTGAACGGCCGGGAGGAGCGACATGTCTCAGATCCACGAGGAATGCGGCGTATTCGGTATCTTCGCGCCTGAGAGGCAGGACGTCGCCTCGACGGCGTACTATGCGCTCTTCGCCCTCCAACACAGGGGGCAGGAATCGGCGGGCATCGTCGTCAACGACGACGGCGTGTTTGCTTCGTATAAGGACGAGGGGCTCGTGAACGACGTGTTCACGCCGGACGCCCTCGCCCGCCTCGGCAAGGGAAACATCGCCATCGGGCACGTCCGCTATTCCACCACGGGGTGCGGCGGGCGGGAGAACGCGCAGCCCATCGTCGTCAACCACCTGAAGGGGAACATGGCGCTCGCGCACAACGGCAACCTCGTCAACTCCTTCGAGCTTCGGAGCGAGTTGGAGAGCGAGGGGAGCATCTTCCACACCACCACCGATACCGAGGTCATCTCGTATATCATCACCAAGGAACGCGTCCGCTCGCACTCCATCGAAGAGGCGGTGCTCGGCGCGATGGACAGGCTCCGCGGCGCCTATTCCCTCGTCGTGATGTCCCCCTCCAAGCTCATCGCCGCGCGCGACCCGCACGGCTTCCATCCGCTCTGTTTCGGCATGCGGGAGGACGGCGCCTACATCGTCGCCTCGGAGAGCTGTGCGCTCGACGCCATCGGCGCAAAGACCGTCCGCGAGCTGGAACCGGGCGAGATGATCGTGTTCACCAAGGACGGCATGCGGAGCGACCGCTCCCACTGCGGCGGGCAGAAGAGCCTCTGCGTGTTCGAATATCTCTATATCGCCCGTCCCGATTCCGTCATCGAGGGGCGCTCGGTGCACGAGGCGCGCAAACAGGCGGGGCGGTTCCTCGCGGAGCGGTACAAGATCGCGGCGGACGTCGTCGTGGGCGTGCCCGATTCGGGGTTGGATGCCGCGTACGGCTATGCCGAGGCTTCGGGCATCCCGTACGCCATCGGGTTCATCAAGAATAAGTACATCGGGCGCACCTTCATCGCCCCCGGACAGGCGGCGCGCGAGGACAGGGTGCGCATCAAGCTGAACGTACTGCGTTCGGCGATCGAGGGAAAGCGCGTGGTGCTCGTGGACGACAGCATCGTGCGCGGGACCACCTGCGGACGCATCGTGAAACTGCTTCGCGACGCGGGCGCGACCGAGGTGCACATGCTCTCCTCCGCCCCCGCCTTCCTCAATCCCTGCTACTATGGCACGGACATCGATTCGCGCGACAATCTCATCGCATGCCGCCATACGGTGGAGGAGATCGCCGCGATCATCGGGGCGGATTCCCTCGGCTTCCTCCCCCTCGAAAAGGTCGCCCTGCTCACGGGCGGCGACGGCAGCGGCTTTTGCACCGCGTGCTTCGACGGGCGCTATCCCACCGAGGAGCCCGAGCGGGGGAACAAGTTCCGCTTCGAGCGCCCCATCAGTGAAAATCCGAAGTTCAGGGGCCGTTGACCGTTGCGCCGGGGGTCCTTTTGCTTTCCCGCCCGCGGGGCGGAGAGGTAAGGAGGTCGTATGAAAAACAGTTATTCGGACAGCTATAAGGCGGCGGGCGTGGACATCACAGCGGGTTATCGCGCCGTGGAGCTCATGAAGGAACACGTCGCCCGCACCAACGGCGGCGAGGACGTCATCGGCGGCTTCGGGGGGCTCTTCCCCCTCGACGTAAAGGGGATGGAGGAGCCCGTGCTCGTCTCGGGCACCGACGGCGTGGGCACCAAACTGCGCATCGCCCAGCTCCTCGGCCGCCACGGCACCATCGGGATCGACTGCGTCGCGATGTGCGTCAACGACGTGCTGTGCGTCGGCGCCCGCCCGCTCTTCTTCCTCGACTACATCGCCTGCGGCAAGAACGTGCCCGAGCGCATCGCCGAGATCGTGGGCGGCGTGGCAGAGGGATGCGTGCAGGCGGGTTGCCGCCTCGTGGGCGGAGAGACAGCCGAGCACCCCGGCGTCATGGCGGAGGACGACTACGACATCGCGGGCTTCACCGTGGGCGTGGTGGACAGAAAGAAGATCATCGACAATTCCGCGACCCGCCCCGGCGACGTGATGCTCGCGTTGCCCTCTTCGGGGATGCACTCCAACGGCTTCTCGCTGGTGCGGAAGGTATTCGACGCGGAGCGGTGCGACCTCAAGGCGCCCGTCGCGGCGCTCGGGGGGACGCTCGGCGACGTCCTCCTCACGCCCACCGTCATCTATGTGAAGCCCATGCTCGCCCTCTTCGGCGCGGTGCGGGTGAAGGGGGTCGCGCACATCACGGGGGGCGGCTTCTACGAGAACATGCCCCGCTCCCTCCCCAAGGGATTGGGGGTGCGCATCAGGCGGGCGGACGTCAAAGTCCCGCCCATCTTCGAACTCATCCGCGAGAGGGCCCGGGTGGCCACCATCGACAAGATGGTCACCTTCAACATGGGGGTGGGCATGAGCGTGACGGTGGCGCCCGCCGACGAGGCGCTCGCCCTCTCCGTCCTCCACAAGAACGGCGTGGCGGCGTACCGTTTAGGCGTCGTCGAAGAGGGGGAGGGCGTGGAGCTCTCATAGGCGGAAAGGGACGGGAGAAGAGATGGAAAAGGTGAGAGTGGGGGTGCTCTGCTCGGGCGGCGGCACCAATTTTCAGGCGATCTACAACGC
The DNA here is from genome assembly GCA_947587085.1 of uncultured Clostridia bacterium. GTDB lineage: Bacteria > Bacillota > Clostridia > Christensenellales > Borkfalkiaceae > Gallimonas. The sequence continues at coordinate 3,781 of CANPXX010000036.1, forward strand.
GCAGGAGGCGGGGCTCATCCCCCACGGGGAGGTGAAGCTCGTCGTGTGCGACCACGCGGACGCCTTCGTGTTGGAGCGCGCGAGACGGGTGGGCGTGCCCGCCGTCGTCATCGACCGCGCCGCCGTTCCCGACCGCGCCGAGCGCGAGAGGAGAATCGTCGCCGCGCTCGACGGGCATTCCATCGGGCTCGTCGTGTTCGCGGGATTTATGACCATCCTGAGCGGAGAGTTCGCGGAGAAATATGAAGGCCGCGCCGTCAACGTGCATCCCGCCCTGTTGCCGAGCTTCGGCGGGAAGGGCATGTACGGACTGCACGTGCACGAGGCGGTGCTCAGAGCGGGCGTGAAGGTGACGGGGGCGACGGTGCACTACGTCACGGCGGAGTGCGACGCGGGTCCCATCATCGCCCAGCGCGCCGTCGAGGTGAAGGAGGGCGATACGCCCGAACGGTTGCAAAAGCGCGTCATGCGCGAGGCGGAGTGGGTGATTCTTCCCCAAGCCGTGGAGACGGTCTGCGAAAGGCTGGAAGGAGAGAGAAAATGAAGAACGGATGCAAGAGCTTGGCGGACGCCGTGGGCGCGAGCAGCTACCCGGGAAGGGGCATCGTCGTCGGCAAGACGGCGGAGGGGAAGGCGTTCTTTGCCTACTTCATCATGGGAAGGAGCGTAAATTCGCGCAACCGCGTGTTCGCCGAGGCGGGGGAGGAGGTGCGCACCGAGCCCTTCGACGCCTCCAAGGTGGAGGACCCCTCCCTCATCATCTATTCCGCCGTCAAGCGGGTGGGGGACGACATCGTCGTCACCAACGGCGACCAGACGGACACCATCGAGCGCTCGCTCCGCGCGGGGCACTGTTTCCGTCACGCGCTCATGCGCCGCACCTTCGAGCCTGACGCGCCCAACTTCACCCCCCGCATCAGCGCCATCCTCCACCTCGGGGAGTTCTCCTATGAGATGTCCCTCTTGAAATGCACCGACAAGGAGGGGAAGGCGTGCGGACGCTTCTTCTACTGTTACGAGCCCGAGGACGGGGTCGGGCACTATCTCCATACCTATCGGGGGGACGGCTCTCCCCTCCCCTCCTTCGAAGGGGAGCCCGAGCGCGTCGCGCTCGCGGGGGACGTGCACTCGATCGCCGCCGAGATCTGGGAGCATCTCGACGCGGACAACAAAATTTCGCTCTATTGCCGCACCGTGGACCCCGCAACGGGGGAAAGCGCGCGCGCGATCGTCAACCGAAACGTCAAATGAGGAGGATGCCATGAAAGAATTTTCGCTCAAATACGGGTGCAATCCCAACCAGACGCCCGCGCGCATCTATATGGAGGACGGCGGGGAATTGCCCGTCGAGATTCTGAACGGGCGCCCGGGGTACATCAATTTCCTCGACGCCTTCAACGCGTGGCAGCTCGTGAAGGAGCTCAAAGAGAGCACGGGGCTCACGGCGGCGACCAGCTTCAAGCATGTGTCGCCCACCTCCGCCGCCGTGGGGAGACCGCTTTCGCCCGCGCTCAAACGGTCGTGCTTCGTGGACGACATCGAGGGGCTTGACGACAGCCCGCTCGCCTGCGCCTATGCCCGCGCGCGGGGGACCGACCGCATGTCCTCCTTCGGCGATTGGATCGCCCTCTCCGACGAATGCGACGAGACGACGGCGCGCATCATCGCCCGCGAGGTCTCGGACGGCGTCATCGCGCCCGCCTATTCTCCCGCGGCGCTCGCCCTGCTCAAAACAAAGCGCAAGGGCGGGTACAACATCGTGCGCATCGATCCCTCCTATGTGCCGCAGGCGACCGAGCGCAAGCAGGTGTTCGGCGTGACCTTCGAACAGGGCAGGAACGATCTCAAACTCGGGCGGTCCCTCCTCTCCAACATCGTCACCAAGAACAAGGATCTCCCCGAAGAGAAGGCGATCGACCTCCTCATCTCCCTCATCACCCTCAAATATACGCAGTCCAATTCGGTCTGCTTCGCCGCCGACGGACAGGCGATCGGCGTGGGGGCGGGGCAACAGTCCCGCATCCATTGCACGCGGCTCGCCGCGCAGAAGGCGGATCTGTGGCATCTCCGCATGCACGAGAAGGTGCTCTCCCTGCAATTCGCGGAGGGGGTCGGCAGACCCGAAAAGAACAACCTCATCGACCTCTACCTCACCGACGGGGAGGCGGTGCTCGCCGACGGCGTGTGGCAGAAGAACTTCGCCGTGCGCCCCGAGCCCTTCCCCCGCGAGGAGCAGGAGGCGTATCTTAGAACGATCTCGGGCGTCTCGCTGGGGAGCGACGCCTTCTTCCCCTTTGCGGACAACATCGAACGGGCGTTCGCGAGCGGCGTGACCTACGTCGCCGAACCGGGCGGCTCGGTGCGCGACGACCTCGTGATCGAGGCGGCGGACGCGCACGGGATGGTGATGGCGTTCACGGGGGTACGGCTGTTCCACCACTGAAAAGGAGGCGCGGGAGCGCGATGGATATCTTAGTCATCGGCGGCGGGGGAAGAGAACACGCCGTCATCAGGAGCTTGAAGAAGAGCAAGCGGTGCGGGAAGATCTGGTGCCTGCCCGGCAACGGCGGCATCGCGGCGGATGCGGAATGCGTCCCCGTGAAGGCGACCGACCTCGACGGCATCGCGGCGTTCGCGCGCGAACACCGCCCCGACTTCGCCGTCGTCACGCCCGACGACCCCCTCTGCATGGGGTGCGTGGACAGGCTCGAAGAGATGGGGATCCCCTGCTTCGGACCGCGCGCCGATGCGGCGGTCATCGAGGGGAGCAAGGTGTTCTCCAAGCGGCTCATGGAAAAGTACGGCATCCCCACGGCGAAGAGCCGCGTCTTTACCGACGCGCCCTCCGCGCTCGCCTATCTTGCGGAGACCTCCTATCCCGCCGTCGTCAAGGCGGACGGGCTCGCGCTCGGCAAGGGCGCCGTCGTCGCCTATACCCGCGAAGAGGCGGAGCGCGCCGTCCGCGAGATGATGGTGGAGAAGGTGTTCGGCGAGAGCGGGAGCCGCGTGCTCGTGGAGGAATTCCTCACGGGGCCCGAGGTGTCCGTGCTCACCTTCACCGACGGCAAGGCGGTCGTCCCCATGGTCTCCTCCATGGATCACAAGCGGGCGCGCGACAACGACGAGGGGCTCAATACGGGCGGCATGGGCACCATCGCCCCCGATCCCTATTACACGCCGCAGATCGCCGCGCGGTGCATGGAGGAGATCTTCCTCCCCACCGTCCGCGCGATGAACGCGGAGGGGCGTCCCTTCTGCGGGTGCCTCTACTTCGGGCTGATGCTCACCCCGCAGGGACCCAAGGTCATCGAATACAACTGCCGCTTCGGCGATCCCGAGACGCAGGTAGTCCTTCCTCTCCTCAAAAGCGACCTGTTGGAGATCATGCTCGCCGTGCGGGAAGGGCGGCTCACCGCGGACATGGTGCGCTTCTCGGAGGGCGCCGCCTGTTGCGTCGTGCTCGCCTCCGAGGGCTATCCCAAGCACTACGAGACGGGCTTCGAGATCTCGCTTCCGGAGACGGAGGAATATGAGGACATCTTTGTCGCGGGGGCGAAGCGGGAGGGAGGAAAGCTGCTCACGGCGGGCGGGCGGGTGCTCGGCGCCGTCGCGACGGCGGACGATCTCCGCACCGCGGTCGGGCGGGCGTATGCCCTCGCCGACCGCATCGCGTTCCGCAATGCGTACAGACGGAGCGACATCGGGAAGCGCGCCCTTCTCGCGCTCGGGGAGGAATAAATGGTTTACAGAGTGTATGTCGAGAAGAAGGAGGGCTTCGACGCCGAGGCGCGCTCCCTCCTCTTGGAGGCGCGCGAGCTCCTCTCAATAAAAGGGGCGGAGCGCATCCGCGTGCTCAACCGCTACGACGCGGAGGAGATCGAAGAATCCCTCTTCGCGCGCGCCGTCGCGACGGTGTTCTCGGAGCCGCAGACGGACAGGGCAAGCAGGTACGCCGACCTCACGGGGGCGCGCGTGTTCGCGGCGGAATACCTGCCGGGGCAGTTCGACCAGCGCGCCGATTCGGCGGCGCAATGTATCCAGCTCATCTCGCAGGGGCACCGTCCCATCGTGCGCACCGCCAAGGTGTACGCGGTGTACGGGCAGGTCTCCGAGGAGGAGCTTTGCTCGCTCAAACGGTACGTCATCAATCCCGTGGAGAGCCGCGAGGCGAGCCTCGCCCTCCCCGAGACGTTGAAGATCGCCCATCCCGTCCCCGCCGAGGTGGAGACGCTCGACGGCTTCTGCGGGCTGAAAGAGGAGGAGGCGGAGGCGTTCGTCCGCCGCTACGCCCTCGCGATGGACGCGGACGATCTGCTCTTCTGCCGCGACTATTTCCGCACCGAGCACAGGGATCCCACGCTCACCGAGCTCCGCATGCTCGATACCTATTGGTCGGACCACTGCCGCCACACCACCTTCCTCACCACCCTCGATAAGGTGACCTTCTCGGACGGGCTCTTGGAGCGCGCCTATGCGGAATACCTCGAAGCGCGGGAGGAGACGGAGCGGACGAAGCCTGTCAACCTCATGGACGTGGGCACTATCGCCTGCAAGCTGTTGAAGAAGCGGGGGCTGTTGCCGCGGCTGGACGAGAGCGAGGAGATCAACGCCTGCACCGTCGGCATCACCGTGGACGTGGACGGCAGGGAGGAGGATTGGCTGCTCCTCTTCAAGAACGAGACGCACAACCATCCCACCGAGATAGAGCCCTTCGGCGGCGCGGCGACCTGCATCGGCGGGGCGATCCGCGACCCGCTCTCGGGGCGGAGCTATGTGTACGCCGCCATGCGCGTGACGGGTGCGGCGGATCCCCTCGTCCCCGTGGCGGAGACGATGAAGGGCAAGCTCCCGCAGCGCAAGATCGTCACGACGGCGGCGGCGGGATATTCCTCTTACGGCAACCAGATCGGGCTCGCCACGGGACAGGTGGACGAGCTGTACCACAGCGGCTATGCCGCAAAGCGGATGGAGATCGGGGCGGTGGTGGCGGCGACGCCCGCCGCCAACGTGCGCCGCGAGACTCCCGCCCCCGGAGACAAGGTCATCCTGCTCGGCGGCAGGACGGGACGGGACGGATGCGGCGGCGCGACGGGATCCTCCAAATCCCACACCGTGCAGTCGCTCTCGGCGTGCGGCGCGGAGGTGCAGAAGGGGAACGCCCCCGAGGAGCGCAAGCTCCAGCGCCTCTTCCGCAACCGCGAGGCGATGAGCCTCGTCAAGCGGTGCAACGATTTCGGCGCGGGCGGCGTGTCCGTCGCCGTGGGGGAGCTCGCGGAGGGGCTGGACATCGACCTCAACGCCGTCCCCAAGAAGTACGACGGGCTGGACGGCACCGAGCTCGCCATCTCGGAATCGCAGGAGCGCATGGCGGTCGTCGTGGAGGCGAAGGACGCGGAGCGGTTCATCGGGCTCGCGAACGGGGAAAATTTGGAGGCGACGGTGATCGCCTCCGTCACGGAGACGCCCCGCCTCGTCATGCGGTGGAACGGAAAGACCATCGTGGACGTCTCGCGGAAATTTTTGGATTCCAACGGCGCGGAGAAGCACGCCGAGTCGGCGCCCGCCGCCCCCCTTCCCTATGCGAGGGAGATTCCCCCGTTTGCGGAGGGCTACCGCGCGCTCGCGGGGGACCTCAACGTCTGCTCCAAGCGCGGGCTTGCGGAGCGGTTCGACAGCACCATCGGCGCGGGCACCGTGCTCATGCCCTTCGGCGGGAAGTACCAGCTCACGCCGCCGCAGGCGATGGTCCACCTCGTCTCGGTGGAGAAGGGGCACACGGACACCGCTTCGTATATGGCGTGGGGAGGAAATCCCTACATCGCCGAGCGCAGTCCCTACCACGGCGCTTATCTCGCCGTCGTGGAGAGCGTGTGCAAGCTCATCGCCTGCGGCGCCTCCTTCGACGAAGTATATCTCTCCTTTCAGGAATATTTCCCGAAGCCCGGGAAGGACCCCGCGCGGTGGGGACAGCCCCTCGCGGCGCTCCTCGGCGCCTTCAAGGCGCAAAAGGAGCTCGGCGTGGCGGCGATCGGCGGGAAGGACAGCATGAGCGGCACCTTCGAGCACCTCGACGTCCCGCCCACCTTCATCTCCTTTGCGGTGACGGCGGGGCGGGCGGACGAGGCGGTCTCGCCCGAGTTCAAGGCGGCGGGGCATCGCGTGGCGCTCCTTGCGCCCGCCTACGACGGGGACGGGCTGCCCGTCACGTCGTCTCTCATCGCCAACCTCCGCGCCGTCACGGCGCTCCTGCGCGCGGGCAAGGCGGTCTCCGCCTATGCGGTCGGCTTCGGCGGCGTTGCCGAGGCGGTGCTCAAAATGTGCCTCGGGAACGGGATCGGCTTCGAATACGGGCAGATCTCGGAGGAGGAGATCTTTGGTTACCGCTACGGCGCCTTCCTCCTCGAACTCACCGAGGGCGAAGTCGGGCAGACCGTCGGCAGGACGACGGCGGAGGCGCGCATCGCGCGCGGGTTAGACGTGCTCTCCCTCTCCGAACTGTCCGCTATCTATGAGGGCAAGCTGGAGCCCGTCTATCCCTGCAACATCGCCTCGCCCGACCGCCCCGCGGAGACCTTCACCTATGCGGAGAAGAGGACGTTCGCGTGCGGCGGGAAGTGCGCCCGTCCGCGCGTGCTGTTGCCCGTGTTCCCGGGCACCAACTGCGAGTACGACACGGCGAAGGCGTTTGAGGACGCGGGCGCGGAGGCGGAGATCTTCGTCATCCGCAACGGCTCGGCGGACGAGGTCGCACGCTCGGTGGAGCGCTTCGCGGCGCGCATGCGGGAGAGCAACATCGTGTTCATCCCCGGCGGGTTCTCGGGCGGAGACGAGCCGGACGGCTCGGGCAAATTCATCACGGCGTTCTTCCGCAACGAGGCGGTGAAGAGGGAGGTCGCCGACCTTCTCACCGCGCGGGACGGGCTCATGGGCGGCATCTGCAACGGCTTTCAGGCGCTCATCAAGCTCGGGCTCGTGCCCTTCGGCAAGATCGTGGAGACGGACGGGAGCTGTCCCACGCTCACCTATAACGACATCGGCAGACACCAGAGCAAGATCGTGCGCGTGCGCGTCGCCTCGGCAAATTCGCCGTGGTTGGACGGCGTGCGCGCGGGGGACGAGTTCTTGGTCCCCGTCTCGCACGGCGAGGGGCGGTTCGTCTGTTCGGAGGAGCTCGTGCGCCGGCTCGCCGCGAACGGGCAGATCATGACGCAGTACGTCGATCCCGACGGCAACGCCACGATGGACATCCGCTATAACCCCAACGGGAGCGCGTATGCCATCGAGGGGCTCCTCTCGCCCGACGGCAGGGTGTTCGGCAAGATGGGGCATTCCGAGCGCAAGGGGAGGGGACTGTACCGCAACGTCCCCGGGGAGTACGACATGAAGCTCTTCGAGAGCGCGGTGAAATATTTCAAATGAACCCCTTCGGGGAGATTCAACGGGAGGTATCCAATGAAAACGGACATCGAGATCGCACAGGCGGCGAAAAAGCAACACATCCGCGAGATCGCGGCGAAGCTCTCCCTCACCGAGGACGACATCGAGTACTACGGAAAGTACAAGGCGAAACTGCTCCCCGGCGCCCTCAAAGGGAGAGAGGAGCGGGGCAAGCTCATCCTCGTGACGGCGATCACGCCCACGCCCGCGGGGGAGGGAAAGACGACGACGACCATCGGTCTCGCGGACGCTCTGACCCGCCTCGGGAAGAGGGCGGTGGTGGCGCTCCGCGAACCCTCGCTCGGACCCGTGTTCGGCGTCAAGGGCGGCGCCGCGGGCGGCGGCTATGCGCAGGTCGTCCCCATGGAGGACATCAACCTGCACTTCACGGGCGATTTCCACGCCATCGGCGCAGCGAACAACCTGCTCGCCGCCATGCTCGACAACCACATCTTTCAGGGCAACGAGCTCGGCATCGACCTTGGGCGCATCACATGGAAGCGGTGCGTGGACATGAACGACCGCCAGCTCCGCTATGTGGAGGACGGGCTGGGCGGTCCCAAATCGGGCGTGCCGCGGCGGGACGGGTACGACATCACCGTCGCGAGCGAGGTGATGGCGGCGCTCTGCCTCGCGACGTCGCTCTCCGACCTCAAAGCGCGCCTTGAACGCCTCATCGTGGGCTATACCAAGGAGGGGAAGCCGGTCACGGCGGGGGATCTCAAAGCGGCGGGCGCCATGACGGCGCTCTTGAAGGACGCGATGAAGCCCAACCTCGTGCAGACGTTGGAGGGCACGCCCGCCCTCGTCCACGGCGGACCCTTCGCCAACATCGCGCACGGGTGCAACTCCGTCGCCGCAACCAAGGCGGCACTCTGCCTCGGCGACTATGTCGTGACGGAGGCGGGCTTCGGCGCCGACCTCGGCGCGGAGAAGTTCCTCGACATCAAGTGCCGCTTCGCGGGGCTCAGACCCGCGGCAGTCGTCGTCGTGGCGACGGTGCGCGCCCTCAAAATGCACGGCGGCGTGCCCAAGACGGAGCTCGGGCGGGAGGACCTCGGCGCGCTCGAACGCGGGCTTCCCAACCTCCTCCGCCATGTCTCCAACATCCGCGAGGTGTTCGGGCTCCCCGCGGTGGTGGCGGTCAACCGCTTCCCCACCGATACGGACGCCGAGATCGACCTCGTCATCCGCTCGTGCGCCGCGCTCGGCGTGAACGTGCGCCTCTCCACCGTGTGGGCGGATGGGGGAAAGGGCGGCGTGGCGCTCGCCGAAGAGGTGGTGCGCCTGTGCGAAGAGGAAAACCATTTCCGCTTCTGCTACGACGAGACCCTCCCCATCAAGGAGAAGATCTTCTCCGTCGTCACCAAGGTGTACGGCGGGAAGGACGTCGCCTATACCGCGGAGGCGGAGGAGGAGATCGCCCGCCTCGAAGCGCTCGGCTTCGGCAAGACGCCCGTGTGCATGGCAAAGACGCAATATTCCTTCTCGGACGACGCCTCCCTCCTCGGCGCGCCCGAGGGCTTTACCGTCACCGTGCGGAGCGTGAAGATCTCCGCGGGTGCGGGGTTCGTGGTGGCGCTCACGGGCAACATCATGACCATGCCGGGGCTTCCCAAGGTGCCCGCCGCCGAGAAGATCGACGTGGACGCCGAGGGAAACATCACGGGACTCTTCTGATGCGGGACTTGTTGCTCAGCGCGGTCCCGCCCGTTCTCGGGTGGTTCCGCGCCCATCGGCGCGATCTCCCTTGGCGGCACGGCAGAACGCCGTACACCGTGCTCGTCGCCGAACTCATGCTCCAACAGACCCGCGTGGAGGCGGTGCGGGAGAGATATGCGGAATTCCTTCTGCGCTTCCCCACGGCGGAGGCGCTCGCCCGCGCCTCCGAGGAGGAGGTGCTCAAAGCGTGGGAGGGGCTCGGCTACTATTCCCGCGCGCGCAATCTGCACGCCGCGGCGAAACGCATCGCCGCGGAGGGGTTCCCCTCCGACTATGCGGGCGTGCGCGCCCTCCCCGGGGTGGGCGACTACACGGCGGGTGCCGTGTGTTCCATCGCGCTCGGGCTCCCTGTCCCCGCGGTGGACGGGAACGTGGTGCGCGTGCTCTCCCGCCTCTTCGCCGACGGGCGCGTGCAGGACGCGGAGTTGAAACGGGAATACGCCGCCCTCCTCGAAGAGGTGTACCCGCCCGAGACGGGCGATTTCGCCGAGGCGCTCATGGAGCTCGGCGCGACGGTCTGCCTACCGGGCGGCGCGCCGCTGTGCGGGCAATGCCCGTGGAAGGGGCTGTGCCGCGCCGAACGGGAGGGCAACGCATCGAGCTATCCCGTCCGCCCCGAAAAGCGGGAGAGGAAGAAGGTCCTGCTCAACGTGTATGTGCTCCGCTTCGGCGAGGAGTATGCGCTCCGCCGCCGCGGCGAGGGACTGCTCGCGGGGCTTTGGGAGTTCCCGAACTATCCCGCCCCGCGCGACTTCGGCGAGACGCTAAATACGTTGGAGGCGAAGCACGTCTTTACGCACGTCGAATGGCACATGACGGGCAGATTGGTCGCGGCGCGCGAACGCTTCCCAGAATTCGTATGGGCAGACAGCGCGTCCATCGCCGCCCGCTACGCGGTTCCCTCCGCATTCAAGGCGTTTTTGCCGTGGATTCGAGTTTAGTTTCGCGAAATTGTTAGTTTCGCGAAATTCTTCATGGAATAGACACGCGCGGTGCATTCCCTTTATGTCATGTTGAGCCGAGAGCCCACGTCCAGCGGACGTGGGCTCTCGAGTCGAAACATCTCTACCGCATTAAAAATAAGGTAGAGATGCCTCGACTACGCTACTTCGCCTACGGCTCGTGCCGCGCTTGGTCTACAATAGAAGCCTCGCG
>CANPXX010000037.1 GCA_947587085.1 uncultured Clostridia bacterium
TTTGGTACTCCCGACGGGAATCGAACCCATAATTAGCCCTTAGGAGGGGCTTGTTATATCCATTTAACTACGGAAGCATGGTATGAAATTGTCGGAAAAGTTGCTTCGGAAAAATGCAACCAGAAATGCAACCAATTTTATTTGCCGCTCTGAAAATCGCTTAAAAACAGGCGTTTTATCGCAATTTTCTTGCATTTTGAGCCGTATCGTGCGGATAGAACAATTCCTTAGGAGGGGAAAGTTATATCCATTTAACTACGGAAGCGCGATATGAAATTGTGGGAAATCGGTCGAAAAAATTTACAACCAATTTTACAACCAATTTTATTTTGACCTGCAAAAATCGTAAAAAACAGCGATTTTGAGGCATTTTTTTGCATTTCCCGCAGTTTTTTATGGATAGAACAATCCCTTAGGAGGGGCTTGTTATATCCATTTAACTACGGAAGCATGTATTCAATTTTGTTGCGAATTCGCTTCCCTACGGGAATACTTCGCGGGCGGTGTCCGCTCGTGCCGCCCTTCGATAGCAAAGAACGTGCGGGCAAGGCGTCGCGCTCGGAAACGGCTCTATTGTACATCAATTCCGCAAAAATTGCAAGGATTTTCGACGGGGTGATGCGCACGCCGCAAAAAATTTCCGTGCGGGCGGGAGAGCGGTTCAAACTATAAATTTTACTTATACATTCTATTTGTTTTACGAATGGTTCTGCGGTGAAAACGTCCGCGAAACTTCTTGCGGTCGGTTGCCAAACCCGAGAATTTTTGCTATACTGAAGGGGAAAAAGCAGCCGTATCGGCGAAAAAGGAGACCAGATATGAACTATGTCGATCGAGTTCTCGAAGAACTCAAGCGGAAAAATCCAAACGAACCCGAATTCCATCAGGCGGCGACGGAGATCCTGAACGGGCTGAGACCCGTGGTGGAGCGGCATCCCGAATACGAGAAGGCGGCGCTTTTGGAGCGCTTCGTCGAGCCCGAGCGGGTCATCCTCTTCCGCGTGCCGTGGGTGGACGATGCGGGCGCCGTCCATGTGAACAAGGGCTATCGCGTGCAATTCAACAGCGCCATCGGACCGTATAAGGGCGGTCTGCGCTTCCATCCCTCCGTCAACCTCTCCATCATCAAGTTTTTGGGACTCGAACAGATCTTGAAGAACAGCCTCACGGGGCTCCCCATCGGGGGCGGCAAGGGCGGTTCTGACTTCGACCCCAAGGGCAAGACGGACAATGAGATCATGAAGTTCTGCCAGAGTTTCATGACCGAGCTGTACCGTCACATCGGGCAGGATACCGACGTGCCCGCGGGCGATATCGGGGTCGGCGGCAGGGAGATCGGCTACCTGTTCGGGCAGTACAAGCGCATCCGCGACGAGCACGTCGGCGTGCTCACGGGGAGGGGGCTCTCCTACGGCGGCAGTCTCGTCCGCACCGAGGCGACGGGATACGGGCTCATCTACATGGTGGAGGAGGCGCTCCGTTGCAGGAAGGACAGCTTTGCGGGCAAGACGGTGATCGTGTCCGGGTCGGGGAATGTCGCCATCTATGCGTGCGAGAAGGCGCAGAGCCTCGGGGCGAAGGTCGTCGCCATGTACGACAGCAACGGCTATGTGTACGACAAAGCGGGCATCAAGCTCGACGTGATGAAGCAGATCAAGGAAAAGGAGCGGGCGCGCATCAAGGAGTACGCGAACCGCGTGAAGGGCGCCGAGTATCACGAGGGGTGCAAGGGCATCTGGACCATCCCCTGCGACATCGCCCTGCCCTGCGCGACGCAGAACGAGATCGACGAGAAGAGCGCCGAGGCGCTCGTGAAGAACGGCGTGAAGTATGTGGGAGAGGGCGCGAACATGCCCACGACGCTGGAGGGCATCGAGGTATTCCGCAAGGCGGGCGTGGTGTTTCTCCCCGCCAAGGCGGCGAACGCGGGCGGCGTGGCGACGAGCGCGCTCGAGATGGCGCAGTCGAGCGGACGGCTCTTCTGGAGCTTCGAGGAAGTGGACCGCAAGCTCAAATCCATCATGGTGAGCATCTATCACAACATGGACAACGCGGCGAGGGAGTACGGCGTGGAGGGCGACTATGTGGCGGGCGCGAACATCGCGGGCTTCATGAAGGTCGCCGACGCCATGATGGCGCACGGCATCGTATAAAAGAGCGGCCTCGGACAGAAGTCCGAGGTCGTTTTTTGCTTCGATATTTCGAAAATTATCGAAATATATTTTGGTGATTTTCTGCGATTTTCGGGGGATTTTCCGAAAAAATTCACTTATTTCGATTTATATCGAAATATAGTACGCCCGCGAGATCTCTCCGCCGTTTCGGGTGGTGTTCTCGCTTCGGCGCGGAAAGCGTCCTATCGATTCATATAGGATTGAAAGCTGTTTTCAAATTGCGTTTTGACGGCTTCTTTGAGAGCGGTGTTCACATCGAACGCGCCGCCGATCTTCGCCGTCTCTTCGGAATAATCTCCCGTCTCAAAGGTGGGGTCGTAGGCAGAGCGGAAACTTTTATAGTAGTTGAGCTCCGCCGAGAAAAAGGGGTCGGGCTGGATGAATATGCTGTTATACGCACGGATGATGCCCGAGATCGGCACGCCGTAAGCGTTCTCGTCCAATGCCTCCCAATTGTCGCACCGATACTTCCATGTCTTTTGGAACTCTGCTTTGACCTCTTGCAAGGCGCGTTCCTCCGCCTCGGTCAGCGGTTTGAAGTCCCGCATAAAACCCGTGTTTTCTTCGACCTGTGCAAGATTGCTCATGCCGGAGAGGACGGCGAGCACCCCCTCGCGCGAGGCGGAAAAGCGGATGGCAAAGCTCGCGGGGGAGGCGTCCCCATCGATGTCTTTGAGGATATGCTCCGCGCCCGACGGGACGCGGGCAAGCGTGCCGCCCTTGACAGGCTCCATGACGATGACCTGCTTCCCGTGCTTGCGAATCACCTCATAGCATTTTTTCGACTGAATGAACGGCTCTTCCCAATCGTAATAGTTGAGGACGATCTGCACGGCGTCCACCTCGGGGTGCTCGGTGAGAATCTGATCGAGGTGCTCCGCGTCATCGTGGTAAGAGAAAGCGATGTGGCGGAGCTTTCCCTGCTCTTTCCACCTCTTCATGTGTTCGAACAGGTGACAGGCGTTCACTTCATTCGGATAGAGATAGCGGTTGAGGTTGTGTAAGAGATAGTAGTCAAAGTATTCCACGCCGCACTTTTCAAGCTGTTCGTTGAAAATGGCTTCCACCCTGTCCTCCGCGGGCATCTGGAAGGTGGGGAACTTCGACGCAAGCAGGAAGCTGTCCCTCGGATGCCGCTTTACGAGCGCTTCGCGGATCGCTGTCTCGGACGCGCCGTTGTGGTAGACGTAGGACGTATCGAAGTAGGTAAATCCCCGCTTAAGAAAGAGGTCTACCATTTTCTTGAATTGTTCCATGTCGATGTCGGCCCCGCTTTCGCCGCTGAGCGGCAGACGCATGAGTCCGAATCCCAATTTTTTGATGTCCCGCATCGTCGTTTTCTCCTTTTTTTATTCTGCATTGCCGTTTAAGTACGGCTTCATCATGGCGGGCAGAAACAGCGTGCAAAACGTCTTGGTGCGCGCCTCGAAACCGTACGCTCCGCCCGACATATCCCAACACAGCATTTCGCCGTAAAGAACGTCTGTGAGGGCGGCGGCGAGCGCGTCGATCGGCGTGTCCTTTTTCAGTTCTCCCCGTTCGACGCCCTCTTGGATCATTCCCTTCATGGATTCGTTGTCCATGCGGAGTTTTTCCCTGTCGTAGGGGTTCTCCGCGAGATCGGGGTCAACGGTATTGCGCACCCATTCCTGGCAGAGTTTGAGCCCGTCCCGTTCGATATGCCCCGAAAAAGTGATCATATAGAATGCCAGCCGATCCATAAACGGTCCGTCGTACCTTTGCGCCTCCTCGTAGATCTCGCGGAACATATCGTGGCTGATCGCAAATACCACGTCCTCCTTGCGCTTGAAATAGGTGTAAAACGTCCCGTTGGAAACGCCGCACGCCTTTGTGATCTCCTCGATCGAGGTATTGACAAGCCCCTTTTCGCGGATGATGCCCTTTGCCGTCTCCAAAAGTTTCTTCCTCGTCTCCAAAGCGGCGAGTTTCCTGTTCGTCATTTTTTCGGGCATGGGCGTTTATTCCTTGTCTTTTATGAGGAGAAGGCGCAGCCCCATCGCGGCGAAAGGCACGAGAACGGCCTGTAAGACCATGCCCAAAAGTCCCGTTTGAATCTGCGACCAAACGACCTCTGCCGAGAGAGGGGAAACGCTCTGGAAAACGGCGGCGATGGCGAGGAAGGTGAGCCTGCCCGCGACCTGCGCAAGCAGGACCGCGGGGAACGCCATCCAGCCGTTTTGCGCGATTCTCTGCGAGAAGAGTCCCGAGACCGCCCCGAATACCGCAAGCTCGGCGATCATATAGGGCAGACGTGCCAAGGCGGGCATGGGGTTTCCCAGAAGCGAAGTGATCGCAAAGCTGACAAGAGGGGAGAGGATTCCCACGCCCAAGCCCCATATTGAGCCGAGCAGACACCCGCCGAGGAGGATGGGCAGATACATGGGCAGCCACTGCATCCCGCCGGGTGCGCCGAGGGCGAGATGGATAAGCTGCGGTAAGATCACCGCGAGTGCGATAACGCCAAGCGAAATGAGCGTTTTCACCGTGATCTTCACGCGGAGAGCCGCGTTGCGCCTTGCAAGAACCTGTTCGATCATCTTGATTACCTCCGATTTTTATTTTTATATTTTTGGCTATGCTATGAGATTATAGGCACATTCTGAAAATCGCTTCCACGTCCTTGGGGGTAAGCGGTTTGAATCCTTGCAGTATCCCGCCGCCACAGGCTTTTTGCGCCATAACGGAGAAATTGCTGTCGTCAATGCCGAGTTCGGTCAGCGTGCTCTTGAGACCGAGAATATGGAAGAAGAAGTCGGAAAGGGCGTCGATCGCGGCATTTGCACCGTCCATATCCGAAAGCGAAGTATCCGTTCCGAAAACATCCACGCCGAATTTTTTGATCTGCGGGGCGGTATTCTCATCCAGCACATATTTGAGCCATCTCGGCGTTAGAATCGCAAGCCCGGGGCCGTGCGTAATGTCATAAAACGCGGAAAGTTCATGCTCCATCATATGGCAGGAGACATCCTGGTCTATCCCTGCGGCGACAAAGCCATTGAGCGCCCGGGAAGATGCCCACATGAGATTTGCGCGCGCCTCGTAGTTGTCGGGGGTTTCGAGCGCGATCGGAGCGTACTTGACGACCGTCTTGATGAGATCCGTCATAACGCGGTCGATAAAATCCATTTTGGGCTGCATGGTGAAGCAGAAGCTGTCAAAGTCGTGCGAAAGAATATCCACACCGCCGCAATCCATTTCGGAGCCTGTCGCCGCAAGCGTGAGAACGGTGACGATCGGCAATGCGTTACCAACGGAAGCCGTACCTTTTACAAGATCCTGGGCGTCGCCGTCGTAATAGGTTGCCGCGGCGATCGCCTTGGTGCAGTCTATGGTAGAGCCGCCGCCGACGGCGAGAAGGACTCTTTGTCCGTACTGTTTGAGTTCCGCTTTGTTTCTTCTATTTTATTGTACAACATTCGCTGAATGAAAATCAATGATTTTCAATCATCCGTATAAAAATTTTTTTCCGAACGCGGACCGCCGAACATTCGGCTTTGAATGCGCATGAGAGAAGAGGGGGCGCCGATTCTTGCGGACGGGGAGCAAAGCCGCATGCGTTTCGGAAAACGGTCGGTGAAATTTGTTGTATTTTGCGGCGGGGTATGATATACTGAAACTATATGGACGAGAAGAGGGAACAACATTCCCCGAACGGGGAAGATACGGAGGATACGATCGAAGTGATCGGCGGAGATCGTCCGTCGGCACAGGGGTCCGCTCCGTCCCCTGCGGAGGAAGCCGCCGCGCAGGAAGGCGAAGCGCAGGGAGAAAGGGGGACGGACGGGAAGAAGAATTGGCTCGTCTCCTTCTTTGCCGACCTGTTGCGCGGGGTGGCGATCGGCATCGCGTTCATCATCCCCGGGTTTTCGGGCGGGTCGGTCGCCGCCATCCTCGGCATCTATGAGAAGCTGGTGGGGGCGATCGCCGACTTCTTCAAGTCGTTCAGGCGGAGCGTGGCGATTCTCTTTCCCGTGCTCCTCGGCATGATCTTAGGCATCGCGGTGCTCATCCTGCCCATCCAATGGGGGCTTGATCACTATCCCATGCCCACGGTCTCCCTGTTCGTGGGGCTCGCGCTCGGCGGATTGCCCGCCGTGAAGGAGAAGATTCCCGGGCGCCCGACGTGGAAGAACGCGGTCGTCTTCCTGCTCCCCTGTGCGCTCGCCGCCTGTCTGTGCTTCCTGCCCGCCGCTTCCCGCCCCGAGGGCTTCCTCTTCCGCCTCGATTTCGGCGGCTATCTGCTCCTCGTCCTCATCGGCGTGGTGGGCTCGTGCGCGCTCGTCGTGCCCGGTATCTCGGGCTCCATGCTCCTGCTCATCTTCGGCTACTACCGCCCCTTGGTCTCTCTCGTGACGGAGCACCTTCTCCGCGGCGATCAGGTGGGGGTGAGCCTTCTCGTGCTCGCTTGCGCGGGAGCGGGCATCCTCGTCGGGTTCTTTGCCATCTCCGTGCTCATGCGGTGGCTCCTCCGCCGCTTCCCGCGGGGGACGTATTACGCCATCCTCGGCTTCATCGTTGGCTCCGTCGTCGCGGTCTATGCCACGACGGTGAAGGACGGGGCGGCGTCCTCCTCCGCGGCGGCGCTCACGGCGCTCTACTCCCAGCCTTGGTATTGGGTGGTGACCGTCCTCTTCTTCCTCGCGGGGATAGCGCTCTCCCTCCTCCTCGTGTTCTATGCGCGGCGGCGGGGCGCGAAGGGGAAGGACTGACTGCTCTATGTTTTTTTGCGCGCTTTCGGGCGCGCTTTTTTTTGCAAAAGAGGGCAAATAATGCTTGAAATCCGCGCGCGCGTGTGGTATAATGAAGCGAGAATGCGGGAGAGAGAAACGATGTACAGCATGACGGGATACGGCAAGGGCGAATACCGCGGCGAGGGCACCGAGCTCACGGTGGAAGTGAAGTCGGTGAACAACCGCTATCTCGACGTGGCGGTCAAGGGACCGCGCGTCTTTCTTCCGCAGGAAGAGCTCATCCGCGCACGGGTGCGCGAGAGCATCTCGCGCGGACATGTGGACGTCTTTGTGAGCTGTTCGGACCGCCGCGAGCGTCCCCGCGCCCTCTCGCTCGATCTCGGGCTCGCCCGCTCGTATATGGAGGCGGCGCAGTCCCTTCGGCGGGAGTTTCCCTCCCTGCACGACGACATGAGTCTCTCCTTCCTTCTGCGCCAGCCCGACGTCGTCAAGACGGAGGAGGGGACGGGCGCGGACGAAACGCTCGTGCGGGCGTTGGAGAGCGCGCTCTCCTCTGCGCTCGCCGCGCATGCCGCCATGCGTCTCGCGGAGGGGGAACGCCTGAAAGCCGACCTTTTATCCCGTATCGACGCGATCGCGGCGCTCCGCGAAAAGATCGCCCTCCGCGCGCCGCTCGTCGCCGAGGAATACCGCAAAAAGCTCACCGACCGCATGAACGAATTCCTCGCGGGGAAGGTGGACGAGACGAGGATCCTCACCGAGGCGGCGGTGTATTCGGATAAGTGCAATATCGACGAAGAGCTCACCCGCCTTTTATCGCACATCGCGGAGTTCCGCTCGGTCGCGGAGAGCGAACGGGTGGGGCGCAAGCTCGATTTTCTGGTACAGGAACTCAACCGCGAATGCAACACCATCTGCAGTAAATCCAACGACAGGGAGATCACCGCGCTCGCGCTCGAAATGAAGAACGAGATCGAGAAGGTGCGCGAGCAGATCCAGAATTTGGAGTGAGAATGAACCATCTACTCTTTGTGCTTTCGGGACCTTCGGGCGTGGGGAAGGGCACGCTGGTGCGCGAACTCATGCGGGAGGACCCCACGCTGGCGCTCTCGGTGTCGTGCACGACGCGCGCGCCGCGGCGGGGCGAGGTGGACGGAAGGGAGTATTACTTCCTCACCGAACGGGAGTTCCGCTCCCGCATCGACGAGAACGACTTCCTCGAATACGACGAGCACTTCGGCAACTTTTACGGCACGCCGCGCTCCTTCGTCGAGCGGCAGCTCAAAGAGCACAACGTCATCTTGGAGATCGACGTGGTGGGCGGGCTCAACTGCAAGCGCATGATGCCCGAGGCTTGCGTGCTCATCCTCATCAAACCGCCGTCGATGGAGGCGCTCACCGACCGTCTCGGTCACCGCGGCACCGAATCGCCCGAAGCGCTCCGCGGGCGGCTCAGCCGCGTGAAGTACGAGCTCGAACAGGAGCCCCTATACGACTACGTCGTCGTCAACGACGACCTCGCGCGGGCAAAGCGCGAATTGCAGGAAATCATCAAACGGGAAAACCGAAAAGGAGAATGATATGATCAACGAACCGTCCGTAGACGCCCTTATCCGCAAGCTCGGGTCAGACGAAGCGCCCGTATCGGGCTATGAACTGTGCGTCGTCGTCGCCAAGCGCACGAGACAGATCATCGAGCAGATGCAGTCCACGGGGGCGACCGAGCTCCCCGGCAAGCAGAAGGAGATCGTCCTCGCCTGCAACGAGATCATGAACGGAAAGGTCAAGAGCGCAAGAGATTGAAGAGAGCCCCGTAGCACGGGGCTGTTTTTTCCTGCCAAGGAGAGGTATGGTAGCCGAAGTCATCGTGGACGTCGCCCACAGCGACGTGGATAGGATCTTCGATTACGCGTGCGGGGACCTTCTGCCCGGCACGCGCGTCAGCGTTCCCTTCGGCAAGACGGTGACGACGGGCTTCGTGATGCGCCTCAAAGAGAGGAGCGAGCTCCCCGCGGACAAACTGCGGCAGGTGCTCCGCGCCGAGGAGGTGCCCGCGCTTACCGCGGAATCCCTCTTCCTCGCCCGCAAGATCGCGGCGCGCTACCGCGTGCCGCTCGCGCTGGCGCTCCGCCTCTTCCTCCCCGCCGAGATGCGCACGGGCAAGGTGCGGGAGAGCTACCGCACCTTTCTCCGCCTCGCGGACGCCGACGCCCCCGTCTCCGCCCGTGCCCCCCGCCAGCGCGAACTCATCCTCTTCTTAAAGGACAACAAGGAGGCGGATTCGGCGCTCTTGCGCGAAAAATTCGGGGGCGCCGTGAAGACTCTTCTCGACCGCGGCGTGCTCGCCGCCGAGAAGAGACGGGTGCTCCGCGCGCCCTATCTCGCCGCCGAGGCTTCCGAGACGGGCGGGCGGGAACTCACGCCCGCACAGCGGCGGGCGGTGGACACCGTCAACCGAACGGAAAAGACGGTCACCCTCCTCCACGGCGTGACGGGGAGCGGCAAGACGGAGGTGTATCTCAACCTCATCGCCGAGCGGCTCGCGCGGGGGCAGAGCGCCCTCTTCCTCGTGCCCGAGATCTCGCTGACGCCGCAGATGCTCGCCCAGCTCCGCGCCCGCTTCGGGAGCGCCGCCGCCATTCTGCACAGCGGGCTGTCGGCGGGGGAGCGGTTCGACGAATGGCAGCGCCTGCGGGAGGGGAGCGCTAAGATCGCGATCGGGGCGCGCTCGGCGGTCTTTGCCCCCGTGGAGAACGTGGGCATCGTGGTCATCGACGAGGAGCACGACGGGAGCTATTCTTCGGAGAGCGCGCCGCGCTACAATACCTTCGACATCGCCCTCCTCCGCGCCCGCTATAACGGGTGCAAGCTGGTCCTCGGGAGCGCCACGCCGTCGGTGGAGACCTACCGCCGCGCCAAGGAGGGGGAGTTCGAGCTCGTCTCCATGCCCGACCGCGTCAACGCCCGCCCTCTCCCCCGCGTGCAGATCGTGGACATGCGCCGCGAGGTGCGCCGCGGCAACGCTTCGGCGTTCTCCTCGGCACTGCGCGAGCGCCTTCGCGCCTGTCTCGAAGAGGGCAACCAAGCCATCCTCTTCCTCAACCGCAGGGGGTATTCGCAGACGGTGATCTGCAGAGACTGCGGGTACGTCGCCAAGTGCGAGCACTGCGACGTATCGCTCACCTATCACAGCGACGAGGGTTGCCTCAAATGCCACTACTGCGGCGCGACCTACAAGATTCCCTCCTCCTGCCCCTCGTGCGGGGGGAAGAGCATCCGCTACGTCGGCACGGGCACCCAGCGCGTCGTGGGGGAGCTCGGCGCCCTCTTCCCCTCCGCGCGCGTACTGCGCATGGACGTGGATACGACGAGCGGCAAGGAGGGACATTACCGCATCCTGCGCAAGTTCGCCGACAGGGAGGCGGACATCCTCGTCGGCACGCAGATGGTCGCGAAGGGGCACGACTTCCCCTCCGTCACGCTCGTGGGGATCCTCGACGCCGACATGAGTCTGCATTTCCCGGACTATCGGAGCGGCGAGCGGACCTTCCAGCTCGTCACGCAGGTGGCGGGGCGGAGCGGGCGCGCGCAGGAGCCGGGGGAGGTCGTGTTGCAGACGTACGACCCCGAGAACTACATTCTCCGCTTTGCGGCGGCGTACGACTATGAGGGCTTCTATGCCCACGAGATCTCCATGCGCGCCGCGATGGGCTTCCCGCCCTTCGCCAAGGTGGTGCGCGTGATGGTGACGGGGGAGGACGAGGCGGAGACGCTCTCCGCCCTCCGCGAGACGTACGAAAAGCTCAGACCCGTCTATGAGGCGAACGCCGACCGCTTTTTATTCTTTCACCGCATGCATGCGCCCATCAAGCGCATTCAGGGGAAGCACCGCTATCAGGTGCTCATGCGCCTTCTGGACGGGGCGCTCCTCAAAGAGATCTACGACGCCTGCGCGGAGGTCAAGAGCAAGAACGCGCTCGTCTATGTGGAGGAAAATCCGTCCAATCTCAGTTGAGCGCTTCGGCGCAAGGAGGAACTATGATTCGCGAGATCGTACAGATCGGAGACGAAGTCTTGCGCAAAAAGTGCGAGAAGGTGACCCGCTTCGACGATTCGCTCCGCGCCCTCTTGGACGACATGAAGGAGACGCTGAAACGGGCGGAGGGGGCAGGGCTCGCCGCCCCGCAGGTCGGCGTGCCCATCCGCGCCGTCATCGTGGACGTGGACGAGGGGTTTTTCGAACTCATCAACCCCGTGTTCGTGTGGCAGAAGGGGGAACAGGTGGGGCCCGAAGGCTGTCTCTCCGTGCGCGGCAAGGCGGGGACGGTGCGCCGTCCCTCCAAAGTGAAGGTCGTCTTTCAGGACCGCTACGGCGACCGCTATTCCCTCGTCGCGCGCGATTTCTTTGCGCGCGCCGTCTGCCATGAGATCGATCATCTCGACGGGATCCTCTATACCGACAAGGCGACCGACCTCAAAGACGCGGAGGACTGAATGAAAATTGTGTTTGCGGGGACGCCCGAGTTCGCCCTGTCCCCCCTTCAAGCGATTCACGGGACGTATCGGAGCGGGCTCGTTGCCGTCGTCACCCAGCCCGACAAGCCGCAGGGAAGAAAGGGCATCCCGACGCCCTCCCCCGTGAAGGAGGAGGCGCGAAGCCTCGGGCTTCCCGTGTTGCAGTTCCCGCGCATCCGCGACAGCGTTGCGGAGCTCACGGAGCTGAAAGCCGACCTCATGGTCACCTGCGCATACGGGCAGATTCTGACGCAGGAGGTGCTCGACGCCTTCCCCATGGGCGTGTGGAACATCCACGCCTCCCTCCTTCCCGCCTACCGCGGGGCGGCGCCCATCGCGCGCGCTCTCATCGACGGGTGCAGGGAGACGGGCGTCACCGTCATGCGGACGGAGCGCGGGCTCGACACGGGGGACATGCTCCTCTTTGAGCGCACCCCCATCTACGATTCGGATACCTGCGGCACGCTCGGAGAGCGGCTCTCCCGCCTCGGCGCCGAGCTCATCGTGAAGGCGCTCGGCATGATCGGGAGGGGAGAGCTTCCCCTCAGACAGCAGGGGGAGGGCTTCGTCTGCAAGAAGGTAGAGCGGACCGAGGTTGATTTCTCCAAGCCGTCCCGCGAGGTGAGCTGTCTTATCCGCGGACTTTCCCCCGCCCCCTTCGCCTATGCGAAGATGGGGGGGCAGACCCTGAACTTCTGGTATGCGGAGGAAATCCCCTGCGAGGAGGATGTCCCCGCGGGCACCGTGGTCGCGGCGTCCCCCAAGGAGGGGCTCGTCGTCAAGTGCGGGACGGGGGCTGTCCTCATCGGGGAATTACAGCCCGCGGGCGGGAGGAGGATGTCCGCACGCGACTTTCTCAACGGAAGAAAAATTGCAAGAGGAGCGCGCTTTGACCAACCCGTTCTATGACGCCTATACCGTCCTCGAACGGGTGTATCGGGACGGCGCGCACTTCAAACTTGCGCTCGCAGAGCTCCCCGCGGACGCGCTCTGCCGCGCGGGGACGGTCAAGACGGCGTACGGCGTGCTGGAACACGACGCCTATCTCTCGCTGTGCATCCGCACCTTCTGCGAGAAGAGCCCCAAGGGGGCGGTGCGCGTCGCGTTGAAGATCGCGCTCTACCACCTTCTCTTTTTGGAGAAGCCGCGCTACATGGTCGCGGATACGGCGGTGGACCTCGTCAAACAGCTCGGCAAGGGGGGGACGGCGGGCTTCGTGAACGCCTTCCTCCGCCGCTTCGACGCTTCCGCCGTACACCTTCCCGAAGGGGACGAGGGGCTCGCCGTCGAGAGCAACTATCCGCTCTTCGCCGTCCGCATGCTGCGGGAGCGGTACGGCGGACGGACGGAGCGCATCGTGCACGCGAAGAGCGGCGGCGTGAGCGTGCGGTTCGAGCGCAACATGGAGCGCTATCTCGCGGCGGAACACGCCGATACGCCCTTCCCCTCCGTCAAGCTCTTCAAAAATTTCGTGCGGGACGAGGGCTTCGCGCGGGGAGACTATACCTTCCAATCGGTGGGGAGCGTCGCCGTCTGCGAGGCGGTGCGCCCGTGCGGCGAACTGCTCGACGCGTGCGCCGCGCCCGGGGGGAAGTCGGTGCTCCTGTCCCGAAGCTGCGGGCAGGTCACCGCGTGCGATCTGCATCCCCACCGCGTCGCCCTCATCGAGAGCTATGCCGCCCGCATGGGGCGGAAGAACGTCGCCGCGATGCAGAAGGACAACACCGTGTTCGACCCCGCGTGGGAGGGGGCGTTCGGCGGCGTCCTGTGCGACGTGCCCTGCTCGGGGCTCGGGACGCTCGCCGAGAATCCCGACCTCGCGCTCGGCAAGCGGGAGGAGGACCTTGCGGGGCTCATGCGGACGCAAGGCGCCATCCTCAGGACGTGCTCCCGCTATGTGCGGGCGGGGGGATCGCTCTACTATGCGACCTGTTCCCTCCTCCCCTGCGAGAACGACGGCGTCGTCGGGGCGTTCCTGCGGGAGAACGGCGGTTTCGAGGCGGCGGAGACGGACTCTCCTCTCCCGCACGAGCGGACCTCCTGCGGCATCCAATTTCTGCCGGACGAGGCGTACGGCGCGGGCTTTTACTTCGCCGAACTGAGGAGGCGCGCATGAAGGAAGTGTTGCAGGACCTTTCGCCCGAGGAGCTCGGGGCGCTCGTCGCGGAGCTCGGCGGGGAGAGATACCGCGCGGGACAGCTTTTCGGGGGGCTCATGCAGGGAAGGGCGATCTCCTCGCTCCCCCTCCCGTCCGCCCTGAAAGAGGAGCTTCTCGCGCGCTTCGAGGACGAGCCCGTGCGGATCCGCGAGACCTTCGTCTCCGCCGACGGGACCAAGAAATTTCTGTTCGAGCTCGCGGACGGAAACCTCGTCGAGGGCGTGCTCATGCGGTACAAGTACGGCAACACGCAGTGCGTCTCCACGCAGGTGGGCTGCCGCATGGGCTGTAAGTTCTGCGCCTCCACGCTCCAAGGGCGGATCCGCGACCTCACGGCGGGGGAGATCGCCGCGCAGATCGCCGCCGTCAACCGCGCCGAGGGGGGAACGGCGAAACGCCGCGCCGTCACCAACATCGTG
>CANPXX010000038.1 GCA_947587085.1 uncultured Clostridia bacterium
ACGGCGGAGCCGTTCAGCTGGGCACAGTCGAAGTCGTACTGCACCGCCCTGTCGATGAGATACACTTCGCCCACCGCGGTCTTTTCGTTCAGCCCGCCCGCGACGCCGAAGTTCAGAACGACGTCCGCGCCCGCCACGATCGCGGCGCACGCCCCAGCCGCGGCGTTGACCTTCCCGACGCCCGAGAGGACGAGGACGACGTCCCTTTGGAACGCCCTCCCGATGCGGACGGACTTCCCGAACAGCGTGCGGGTGGTTTGGATATCCATGGAGCCGAGCAGAAGGTCCGCTTCGCGGTCCATGGCAATGACGCAACCGATCATGGTCTCCTCCTTTTCGGATAGTATAACAAGATTTCCCGAAAAACGCAAACGAACGCATACTTTTTTTTGCAAAAGGAAATATTTCCGCACAAGGAGGACGGAATGGACCCGTTTGAATGCAAACCGCAGAAGGCGGACAAGATTTTTACGAGCTGGAACAAAGTTCTCGTCAAGCCGTACGACAAGAACGAAGTGGACCCCTACACCCGTACCCGCGTCATTTTGATGTCGGGGACCGAATTCGAGAGCGTGCGCCTCTCCAATGAGATCACGCGCCATTGCGCCAACAACGACATAAGGCGCAGACTTGCGCAGATGCGCAGGGGAGAACAGATTCAACAGAAGCGGGTGGCGAGCCTCAAACCCGCCGACGAGAGCATCTTGGAGCACACCATCGGGTACGAACAGCTCGCCGTGGACCTCACCGCCGCGCTCGCCGCCTCCGAGAAGAACAGCTATGTGAAGAAGCAGCTCGACTTCGCCCTCTTGGAGGACTTCGACCACCTCTACCGCTATGCCGACCTCATGGAGCTCGAGGAGGGGGGAGACCCCGCTAAGCTGGTCGGGAACTACACCGAGATCATGCCGGGGCGCCCCACCGTCGCCGAATACCGCCACCCGCACGACGACGTGAATTTCTATCTCAACAACTATCTCAACGACGCCAAGACCAAGCTCAACGTCAACATCATCACGGCGGCGGAACAGCAGACGATGAATTTCTATATGAACGTCGCCAACCTCTACGCCTCCCCCCTCGGGAGAAAGCTGTACAACGAGATCGCGATGATCGAGGAACAGCACGTCACGGGATACGGCTGTCTCAAAGATCCCTGCATGACGCCGCTGGAGTGTCTCCTCATGAACGAGTACACCGAGTGCTATCTCTATTATTCCTGTTACGAGGACGAGAAGGACGCGCGCATCAAGACCATCTGGGAACAGCACTTCGAAGAGGAGGTCTGCCACCTGCACGCCGCCGCCGACCTTCTCAGGACATACGAGGGGAAGGTGTGGCAGCAGGTGCTCCCCGAGGGCGGGGCGTTCCCCGAGCTTCTGAAACTCCGCTCCCGCAAGGACTATGTGCGCGGGGTGCTCAAGAGCGTGCGCCTCACCGCCGTGGAGGAGGGCTGGGAGGAGCTCGACGCGGTGCCCGATACCTTCCGCTATTTTGCCTACAACGCCAAGATCAACGGCGCGCCGCAGACGGTCGGGACGCACACCGTCATCGAGAAGGCGATCGCGAAGTTCGGGCAGGACTACCGCATCCAGGACGCCGAACACCCCGTGCGGGCGCTCGCCGACCGCAAGCGCGACAACCTCGACGTCGCACGCGTCAAGGGCAAATAGAGGGATATGCGCCGCCCCCGTTGCATTCGCAACGGGGGCGGCGCTATCTTATGCGGATTTTTCGTCCGCGGGCTCCAACCGTTTGCAAACCCGCGCGCGGTGTGCTATACTCTAACCGAAGGGGAGGGGAGAGGACGGAGGCGGACGAACGAAACTTCCTCCTCCCGCGCGGTGCAGACGCAGAAAACGGCGCCCTCCCGCTCGAAGTGGGCGAGCCGCACGGGCACGGGGGAGCCGTCCTCATAGAGCGTGCCCTCCCTGTATTCGAGGCGGGGAAGCTCTCGGGCGAGCGCGCTCCCCTTGAACTTCACGTAAGCCTCCTTGGCGGTCCAGAGGGTGAAGAAGTCCTCCCGCCGCTCGGCGGGCGTGAGACGGGAGAGGAGGGCGTCGGCGTGCAGTTCCCGCCGCCGCTCGGCGTCCAGCCCCACTTCCTGCGAGGCGATCGCCACCGCGCACAGCCCGCCCGAGTGCGTGAGGTTGAAGAATGCCGCCCCGTCCGCGAGACGGGGCTTCCCGCCCGCCGTCCGCACGACGGTCGGCGCGATGCCGCAGAGGGAAAAGGCGCGGGAGAGGAGCTCGTCCCGTTCCAGCGCGTCGGAGTAATAGACGGTCATACCGTACAGTATAGAGGAGGATGGAAAAAATGTCAAGAGCGGAGCGTGCGAAAGCGTACTTTCTCGCAGGATACAACTGCGCGCAATCGGTCGTGCTCGCCTTTCGGGAGGAGTTGGGCGTGGAGGAGGAGACGCTCGCGCGGCTCTCCCTTCCGTTCGGCGGGGGGATGGGTCGGCTCCGCGAGGTGTGCGGGGCGGTGAGCGGCGCCGCGATGTGCCTCGGACTGCTCTTCCCCGAGCGGGACAAGGCGGGCGTGTACGCCCTCGTGCAGGAGGTGGCGCTCCGCTTCCGCGAGGAGAACGGGAGCTACCGCTGCGGCGAACTTTTGAGCGGCGCGTCCGTCCCCGCCGACCGCTCTCCCTCGCCCGAGGCGCGCACCCCCGCCTACTATAAAAAGAGACCGTGCGGCGACCTCGTCGCCTGTGCCGCGCGAATCCTCGAAGAGGTGTGCAAGGAGCAGGGCAGGCTGTGACTGCGCATACATGAAAGGGAGCGCCGCGCGCATACTTTTTGTATGTGGAAGATCCTCTTGACTCTTCTTTTGTTCCTCGCGGTGGGGAGCCTCTCCGCCTGCGACGTCTCCGAGATGAGCTCGCTCCCCGAACTCTCCCGCCCCTATGCGGGCGAGTACCGCTGCGAGAGCCTCCGCCTCGGCGGCGCCGACCTCACAGAGACGTGCGAGATCGTCCTCGCTCTGGATTACGACGGCGGGTTCGAACTGCGGTATAAGCTGCGGGAGGGCGGCGAGGGCTCCTTTTGCGGCACCTATGCGGCGGACCTCGAACGGGGCGAGATCACCCTCACCGCACGGCGCGGCGGGAGATCTCTCTCCCGCACCTATCCCTTCGACCACGGCTCCATCCGCATGGACGGGAACTTTCTCGGGCGGCAATTTTGGGCGGATCTCCGCCTGACGTAAAAAATTCGCGAATCCTGCAAACAAAAGTTTGCGTTTTGCAAACGACCGTGCTATACTGTTGGCATGCAACAGCGGTCCCTCCTCTCTCTCACCGCCGATCAGGCGGAGGCGGCGGAGCTCATCGAGGAGTGGTTTTTTCATCTGAATACGCAGATCTTCGTCCTGTGCGGCTATGCCGGCACGGGCAAGACCTTTTTGCTCGAATACATCGTGGAGCGGATGGGCTTGAAGGCGGGGGAGAGCGCCGTGTTCGTCGCGCCCACGGGGAAGGCGGCGTCCGTTCTCATCCGCGGCGGCACGCCCGCGAGCACGGTGCATTCGCTCATCTACACGCGCGAAGAGGACATCGAGGTGGACGAGAACGGAGAGGTGATCTCCGAGCGCTTCCTCCGCTTCGTGCGCAAGGAGAAGCTGGATAAGGACATCCGCCTCATCGTGGTGGACGAGACGAGCATGGTGTCCGACGAGGTGCTCCGAGACCTGCTCTCCTTCGGCGTAAAATGCCTCTTCTGCGGCGACCCCGCCCAGCTCCCGCCCGTCGGGGGGAGCAATTCTCTCCTGTCCATGCCCGTCGTCACCCTCAAACAGATCGTGCGGCAGGAGGAGAACGACCCCATCGTGCGGCTCGCGGAGGAGGTGCGGCGGGGCGGGATCCCCGCCTACGGCAGCTACGGCGAGGGCTGCGCCGTCCTCCCGCGGCGCGCCCTCACGCCCGAGGTGCGGCGGGAGCTCTTCACCTCGGCGGACGAGATCGTGGTGGGCTCCAACCGCACGCGGGCGGCGGTCAACCGCGAGATGCGCGCCTTCCTCGGCGTCCCCGCGGGCGCCGTCCTCCCCATCGAGGGGGAGAAGCTGGTGTGCACCCTCAACGATTGGTCCAAGCCCCTCGACGAGCGGGGGGACTTCCACCTCGTGAACGGGATCATCGGCACCTGCGCCAACGTGCGCGAGGCGCGCGACGGGCTGGGCGTGCTCGACTTTCTGCCCGACTTTTTGAGCCAACGGACGTACGATCTGCCCTTCGACGCGGGCGTGTTCCGCGAGGGGAGGTACTATCACAGC
The DNA here is from genome assembly GCA_947587085.1 of uncultured Clostridia bacterium. Taxonomy (GTDB): domain Bacteria; phylum Bacillota; class Clostridia; order Christensenellales; family Borkfalkiaceae; genus Gallimonas. The sequence goes on from CANPXX010000038.1 coordinate 4,270, forward strand.
TACGGCGCGAAGGCGTGCTGTCTCGCCGACGGAACGTGGGTGCACGAGAACAATTTCGAGGCTCTGCGCACCGCCCGCGTGCGGCGGGAGGACGCCGTCTGCCGCTTCGAGTTTGCCTATGCGATCACCTGCCATAAGGCGCAGGGGAGCGAATACGATTCCGTCGTCGTGCTCGACGAGAGCCGCCTCTTCGAGAACGGGCGGGAGTGGCTGTACACGGCGATCACGCGGGCGAAGAAGAAGCTCGTCATCGTGCGGTAGAGACCGACGCCCGACGCAGAATGCGTCGGGCGTCGTCTTTATCGGGCGTGGAAAGCGCTTGCCGTACGGGGAGGGTAGCCCGCTTTGAAGTAGGCGAGGTCGCGGCGGTACTTCCGCCAAGCCGCCCGCTGCTGTTTCCGCGCCGCGCGATAGAACTCCTTTTGTGCGAGATAGGACATTTGTTGTTTGTACTGTATACGGGCGTTTTCCTGTACCTCGGGTGAGAGTTTCGGGTGTTTGACGCCGTAAACGGCAAGCGAGTACTTCCGTCCCTTGCGGGTAAGCATACCTGCGATCAGGAATGTCACAAAGATATATATGAAACACGCAGGAAATATCATGAGTTTATATAATGACACGGGCTCGTCACACCCTAGGTTATTAAATGGAAAAACAATGACGAAGAGAAAAGAGTACACGGATGTCGTCACAAACATCGCCGCATTGTTCCAAACGCGCTTTTTCTGCCAATCGAAGCGCGTCGAGACCTTCTTATAGTAGACAATACCGAGGATTCCGCAGAGGATGAGGGATATGCCGTAAACGCCTATGAAAGTGTAGAACAAAGTGTACAACGACGCTGGATCCCCGGTGTCATAAATCGCGAACCCCAGAAATAATATTCCGATTCCAAGGAACGGAAATATGAGCGCCGCAAATATCATGAACAAGGTTTTCGCTTTCAAATGCTTTTGGAGCTTGATTTTGAGTTCCTCGGAGCACTCGCCTCCGCAATATTTCTTTTGCTTTTTCGGCTTTTTCGGTCTTTTCAGAACCTTTCGTTCGGGCGCGGCGGGCGGAGTCAGCGCGGCGTGCCGTCTCGCTGTTTGCGCTTTCAGTTCCGCGTCAACGGCGGGGAGAAGTTTCGGCAGATAGATGTTCACGAGTGCGATTCCCAAGAAGAGAAGAAAGAAGAGGAGAGAAAATACGAGTACGCAGACGGGGCCCGCACCGGGGGAGGTGATCTCGTCGCTCACAGCGCCGCAGAGGATACATCCGAACAGAAAATCGGTGAAGCAGAACACGAGACAACCGCCTTCAAAGAGGGTGTATATGCGCACTCTACCGATCGCTCGGATGCGTAGGGGGATATAGAAGCGGAAGGCGAGCGTACCTACCGCGAAAACTGCGCCGATCGAGGCGAGAATGACCAGCGTTCTGCACGCCCGCGAAACGGGATCGCCGTCCGCTCCTTCGGACATGCCCCCGCTTAAAAAGTTGAATTCGTCTGAAGGGATGCCCGACGTCGTGTTTCGGTAGATGTTCCCCGTCCCAAATCCCATCACGGTGGCGACGTCTCCGAGAAAGAGCAGGAAGAGCAGGACGGAGAACAGGGCAAAGAGGACGGGAATCGCATAGGGCAGGAAGGAGCAGAGTTTTACGAGCGCGGGGGAAGTGCCGCGCCCGTCTTGCGCCGCTTTTGTGCCCGACGCGGACCAAGGCTGTTGCACCGTTAATCGCCTGCCGCAAGCGGGGCAAAATTTATTGCCGGGCGCCAGCGGTGCGCCGCAATCGGGGCACGCTTCGGGCGGTGCGGGCGTGCCGCAGTTGGGACAGAATTTGCTGTCGAATTCCGATCCGCAGACTTCACATTTGTGCATATGTTCCTCCATGAGGTGAGATACGTATATTATATAGACAAAAAATGTCTATGTCAAATGATTTAGATGAATTTCGTCTAAAATCTCGGTATGAAACTCATCTTTGCCGAGAGGTTGCGCGATCTGCGCGCGGAGCGGGGGCTCAATCAGAGCGCTCTCGCGAAGGAGCTCGGCACGACGCAGAGGAAGGTCTCCTATTGGGAGACGGGGAAGGTGGAGCCTGATTTGCTCTCCCTCTGTAGGCTTGCCGAATTTTTCGGGGTCTCCATCGATTTTCTCGTGGGGCTCAAAGACTATTGACCGCCCGACAAAAATTTTTCGGGCGTGTTGCGGGCGGGTCGGCGCGAAAACTTGACAACCCTTTTCGGAACGGGTACAATAGAGAAAAAACGTACGAAGGTATTGTATGGCATACAGAACGCACAATTGCAGCGAGCTCCGCGAGAGCGACGCGGGCAAAGAGGTCGTCCTCTCGGGCTGGCTCGACAGCAAACGCGACAAGGGCGGGCTGCTCTTCGCCGTCCTCCGCGATTTTTACGGCGTGACGCAGGTGGTCTGTTCGGAAGAGGAGACCATCGCGGCGTTCCGCGACATCCCCACCGAGTCCACCGTCCGCGTGGAGGGGACGGTCGTGCTCCGCTCCGCGCCCAACGACAAGCTCCCCACGGGGCGCATCGAGATCGTTCCGAAGCGGGTGGAGGTGCTCGGCAGACGCACGGTGAACGCGCTTCCCTTCGAGGTCTCCCGTTCCACCGAGGCGGGGGAGGATGCGCGCCTGCGCTATCGCTTCCTCGACCTGCGCAATCCCGCCGTGCGCGACAAGATCGTGCTCCGTTCGCACATCATCGCCGATCTGCGCCGTCTCATGACGGAGCGGGGCTTCCTCGAGATCTCCACGCCCATCCTCACGAGCTCCTCGCCCGAGGGCGCGCGCGACTACATCGTGCCCAGCCGCCTCTATCCCGGGGAGTTCTATGCGCTCCCGCAGGCGCCCCAGCAATATAAACAGCTCCTCATGTGCTCGGGCTTCGACAAGTATTTCCAGATCGCGCCCTGTTTCCGCGACGAGGATGCCCGCGCCGACCGCTCCCCCGGCGAATTTTACCAGCTCGACATCGAGATGGCGTTCGCGACGCAGGAGGACGTGTTCGGCGTGCTCGAAGAGGTGCTCCCGCCCGTGTTCGCGAAGTATTCGGGGAAGGAGGCGGACAAGCCGCCCTTCCGCCGCATTCCCTATCTCACCGCGCTCGAGACGTACGGCACGGACAAGCCCGACCTGCGCAACCCGCTCGTCATCCGCGACGTGACGGAGCTCACCGCGAACTGCGGCTTCGATCCCTTGCAACTCAAACACGTTAAGGCGATCTGCGTGACGGGCGTCAACGTCCCGCGGAAGTGGATCGACAAGACGGCGGAGGAGTTCTCCGTCAAGACCGAGGGCGGGCGGATGTATTGGTTCAAATTGGACGAGAACGGCGCGCCCGCGGGCGGGATCGCCAAGTTCGTCGCGCCCGCCGCGGAGGATTGGAAGAGGGAGCTCGGCGCCGACAGGGACGCCTTTATCGCCCTCGTCGCCGAGGACAAACTGCAAGACGCGCAGAAGCGCGCGGGCATTCTCCGCACCATGCTCGGCACGGGGCTCGGGCTCCTCGAAAAGGACGTGTTCCGCTTCTGCTGGATCGTGGACTTCCCCATGTACGAGGTGGGGGAGGAGAGCGGCAAGCTCGAATTCTGCCACAATCCCTTCTCCATGCCGCAGGGCGGCATGGCGGCGTTCGACAGGGACCCCCTGGAGATTCTCGCCTATCAATACGACATCGTGTGCAACGGCGTGGAGCTCTCCTCGGGCGCGGTGCGCAACCATGACCCCGCGATCATGCTCAAAGCGTTCTCCGTCGTGGGAATCGGCGGGGAGGAGGTCCGCAAGAAGTTCCCCGCTCTGTATCACGCGTTCGAGCACGGCGCGCCCCCGCACGCGGGCGTCGCGCCCGGCGTGGACAGGATGGTGATGCTCATCGCGGACACCGTGAACATCCGCGAGGTGATCGCCTTCCCCATGAACGCCAAGGCGAGAGACCTCATGATGAACGCGCCCTCGCCCGTGGAGCAGAGCCAGCTCGACGAGGCGAACGTCGCGATCGTACGCAAAAAATAGAATGCGCGCCGCCCTCGGGCGGCGCTTTTCCCGCCCGAAAGGCAACTTCGCGCCCCCCGCCGCATACAATATCGGAGAGGGATCATATGATGGAGTGGATGTATGCCGTGCTTGCGCGGCTCTTCTTTTTCACGGGCGCGCTGTCGGACGGGAGCTCCTATCCCCGTCCGCTCTCCAGAGAGGAGGAGGAAAAGTATCTCGCTCTCGCCAAGGCGGGGGACAGCCGCGCCAAGGATAAGCTCATCCGCCACAACATGCGGCTCGTGGCGCATATCGCGAAGAAGTATGCGGGCGCCGCGGAGACGGACGACATGCTCTCGGTGGGCTCCATCGGGCTCATCAAGGCGATCAACACCTACGAGCTCGGGCACGGCACCCGCCTCGCCACCTATACGGCGCGGTGCATCGAGAACGAGATCCTCATGCTCATCCGCGCGGGGAAGAAGCACCGCGGCAACGTCTCCCTCTCCGATCCCGTCGGGACCGACAAGGACGGCAACGAGCTCACCCTCATGGACCTCCTCTTCGAGAAGGAGGATAAGGTGTTCGCGGGGGTGGAGCAGAGCCTCATGCAGGAGAAGTTCGTCGCCGCCGTCAAGCGCCTTTTGAACGAACGCGAGACGCAGATCGTCTGCCTACGCTATGCCCTCACGGGCGGCGTGCCGCTCGCCCAGCGCGAGGTGGCGCGGCGGATGCACATCTCCCGCTCCTATGTCTCCCGCATCGAGAAGCGCGCCCTCGAAAAGCTGCGCGCGGGGCTGGATCGGGAAGAATTTTTTTCGGAATAATGCTTTCATGCGCATAGAAACAGTTGACATACCGCCCTTTATGCGCTATAATGAAAAAAAGCCATGACGGAGAGGAGTACGCCGCATCGCGCCTTGTTCAGAGAGCGGGGGAGGGTGAGAGCCCCGCAGACGCCGCGTCGGAAGAACGCTCCCGAGCTGCGAGCCGAACGCCTTCGGGCAAGTAGGGGAGCCGCGTCCCCGCGTTACAGGGGGAGCTCTTCAGGAGAGCGTGAGGGACCGCGAAAGCGGTAAATTAGGTGGCACCGCGAACACACCGTTCGTCCTAATGTGGGCGGGCGGTATTTTTTATGCCCGCGGCGGAACTTTCCGCAGGGAGGTTGTTATGTGTTCGATCTTTGTTCTGACGGGAAAGAGCGTCCCCTTCGAGGCGGCGGAGCGCGCCTTCTATGCGACGCATTCGCGCGGACCCGACATGAGCGATTTCCGCGCGCTCGGGAAGGGGTACGCGGGCTTTCACCGTCTCGCCGTCATGGGGCTAAGCGCCGCGGGCATGCAGCCCTTCTTCCGCGGGGAAAATTTCTGCGTCTGCAACGGCGAGCTGTACGGCTTCCGCGCCATGAAGCGGGAGCTCGAGGCGCAGGGGTACCGCTTCGCCTCCTCGTGCGACTGCGAACTGCTCCTGCCGCTCTATGAGCGGTACGGCGTGCGGATGTTCGCGAAGCTCGACGCGGAGTTCGCCTGCGTCATCTATGACGGGAAGCGGGGCAAATACATCGCCGCGCGCGATCCCATCGGCATCCGCCCCCTCTACTATGGCTATCTCGCGGACGGGGAGATCGCCTTCGCGAGCGAACCCAAGAACCTCACGGGGCTGTGCGCGAAGATCATGCCCTTCCCCCCGGGGCACTACTATGCGGACGGGAAATTCGTCCGCTACCGCGACGTGACGGCGCCGAAAACGAGGAGCGGGGGCGACCTCGATGCGATCTGCGCGGGCATCCGCGAACGGCTCATCCGCGCCGTAAAGAAGCGGCTGGACGCCGACGCGCCCGTCGGCTTTCTGCTCTCGGGCGGGCTGGACAGCTCCCTCGTCTGCGCCATCGCCCAGAAGCTCTCCCCCCGTCCCATCCGCACCTTCGCCATCGGCATGGAGAAGGACGCCATCGATCTGAAATACGCGCGGCAGGTCGCCGACTACATCGGGAGCGACCACACCGAAGTGTATATGACGCGCGAAGAGGTGATCTCCTCGCTCAAAACGGTGGTGCGCGCCCTCGCGACCTTCGACATCACCACCGTCCGCGCGAGCATGGGGATGTATCTGCTCTGCAAGAAGATCCACGAGAATACCGACCTGAGGGTGCTCCTCACGGGGGAGATCTCGGACGAGCTGTTCGGCTACAAATACACCGATTTCGCCCCCTCGCCCGAGGCGTTCCAGCGCGAGTCCGAGAAGCGGGTGCGCGAGCTCCACGCCTATGACGTCTTGCGCGCGGACCGCTGTATCTCCGTCAATTCCATGGAGGCGCGCGTGCCCTTCGGCGACCTCGATTTCGCCGAGTACGTGATGGGGATCGATCCCGCCCTCAAAATGAACGTGTACGGGAAGGGGAAGTATCTTCTGCGCCGCGCCTTCGAGGGGGACTATCTCCCGCACGACATCCTCTACCGCGAGAAGGCGGCGTTCTCCGACGCGGTGGGGCACTCCATGGTGGACGACTTGAAGGAGTACGCCCGCTCGCTCTACGGCGCGGATTGGCGGGAACGGGCGGAGAAGTACGCCTACCACTGCAAGCCGTTCACCGAGGAATCCCTCCTGTACCGCGAACTCTTCGAGGAGGCGTATCCGGGACAGGCGGAGATGATCCCCGATTTCTGGATGCCCAACCGCGAGTGGGATGGGTGCCGCGTGGACGACCCCAGCGCCCGCGTGCTCTCCAACTACGGGGACAGCGGGAAATGAGCGCGGTCCGTAAGATCTATAAACAGAACTTATAGTTCTCATAAAGGATGAAAATCGAGAAAGGCGAAAAGAGAGGGGAGAAACATTTGACTTGAAGGGGCAAACCCTCTATAATTGGGAGGAGATCGGTCGGCGGACCGCCGGAAAAGATCGTGTCAAAGGAGAAGCGAGAATGGATATCACCGAGCTGTTCGGCAGCAACGTATTCAACGACGAGGTCATGAAGAACTCGTTGCCCAAGGAAGTGTATAAGTCCCTCAAAAAGACCATCGAGGAGGGCGAGCCGCTCGATACTTCCATCGCGAGCGCCGTCGCCAACGCGATGAAGGATTGGGCGGTGAAGAAGGGCGCCACCCACTATACCCATTGGTTCCAGCCCCTCACCAACCTCACGGCGGAGAAGCACGACAGCTTCATCGAGCCGTCGGGCGACAGGGTGATCATGCAGCTCACGGGCAAGAGCCTCATCGTGGGCGAGCCCGACGCCTCCTCCTTCCCCTCGGGCGGCACCCGCGCCACGAGCGCGGCGCGCGGCTACACCGCGTGGGATCCCACCTCCCCCGCCTTCGTGAAGGAGGGAACGCTGTATATCCCCACCGTGTTCGTCTCCTATACGGGGGAGACGCTGGACAAGAAGGCGCCCCTCCTCAAATCGATGACGGCGCTCGACACGCAGGCAAAGCGGCTTTTGCGCCTCTTCGGCATCGAGTGCAGAAAGGTTTCCACCACGGTGGGACCGGAGCAGGAGTACTTCCTCGTGGACGAGGACGTGTACCTGCAACGCAAAGACCTCTGCCTCACCGGGCGCACGCTGTTCGGCGCGCCGCCCTGCCGCGGGCAGGAGCTCGAAGATCACTATTTCGGCACCCTCAAAACGCGCATCTCGGAGTACATGCGCGACCTCGACGAGACGCTGTGGAGCTACGGCATCTTCGCCAAGACAAAGCACAACGAGGTGGCGCCCGCCCAGCATGAGCTCGCGCCCGTCTTTACCACCACCAACGTCGCGGTGGACGACAACCAGCTCACGATGGAGCTCATGAAGAAGGTGGCGAAGCGGCATCACCTCGTCTGCCTTCTGCACGAGAAGCCCTTCGAGGGGGTGAACGGCTCGGGCAAGCACAACAATTGGTCGCTCTCCACCGACGCGGGTCTGAACCTTCTCGACCCCGGGGAAAACCCCGAGAACAACCCGCGCTTCATGCTCATCCTCGCCTGCGTGATCGCGGCGGTGGATACCTATCAGGGAATTTTGCGCGCCTCCGTCGCCTCGGCGGGCAACGATCACCGTCTCGGCGCGGACGAGGCGCCGCCCGCCATCATCTCGGTGTACCTCGGCGACCAGCTCGGCGCGCTCGTGGACAGCATCGTGCTCGGCAGACAGTATGTGCCGAGAAAGGCGGTCCCGGGCTCCATCGGCGTGCCCGAGAGCCCCATCTTCCCCATCGACACCACCGACCGCAACCGCACGTCGCCCTTCGCCTTTACGGGCAACAAGTTCGAGTTCCGCATGCTCGGCTCGCAGGCGTCCGTCGCCGATCCCAACATCGTGCTCAACACCATCGCGGCGCAGGAGTTCGCCAACGCGGTGGACGCGCTCGGGAACGCGAAGGACTTCGCGAAGGCGTGCAAGCAGTACACCGAGAAGCTGTTGAAGGAGCACTACCGCATCATCTTCAACTACAACGGCTACGGTCCCGATTGGGAGCCCGAGGCGGGCAGAAGGGGACTTCTCAACAACAAGACGACGGCGGACGCCGTACCCGAATTTTTCCGCCGCGAGAACATCGACGTGTTCGTGAAGCAGGGCGTCTATACCGAAAAGGAGGTCATCGCCCGCGCCAACATCGCCCTCGAGAACTACATCAAGACCATCCGCATCGAGGCGCGCACGATGGCGGAGATGGCGAAGCAGGACATCTATCCCTCGGTGAACGGCTATATCGCGGAGCTGTGCTCGGTGATCGCCGCCAAGCGCGCGGTGAGCGAGAGTCTGCCCTGCGGCGCCGACGAGCGCCTCGCGGAGAAGCTCTCGGGGATGAACGACGCCTTCATGGCGGCGGTGGAGAAGCTGGAGTCCGACCTTGGGGAGATTCCCGAGGGCGAGGGACCCGCGTCGCAGAAGATGGCGCACGTCGTCGTGCCCGACATGGAGGCGGTGCGGAGAATCGCGGACGGCATGGAGAAGCTGTGCTCGGCGGACTATTGGCCCTTCCCCACCTATACCGATCTCCTTTACAGCGTTAAATAGGGAAGCGTTCCCGCATTTCGTGCAAAGGCGTTCCGCAAGGTTGCGGAGCGCCTTTGTTTGTCCCGCGGAATTTGTTGACAAAACCCGCCGTTTGTTGTATGCTGTACCGAGAGGACAGCTATGAAAGTATATGTAAAGAAGGTACGGGAGGGCGCCCGTCTCCCCGTGTACGGATCCGAACATGCGGCGGGCGCAGACCTCTATGCCTGTGAGGAGACCGTCATCCCCGCGGGGGAGACGCGCTTCGTGCCCACGGGCGTGGCGGTGGAACTGCCCGAGAACACGGTGGGGCTCATCTTCGCGCGGAGCGGGCTCGCCTGCCGCAGAGACCTCGCGCCCGCCAACAAGGTGGGGGTCATCGACTGCGACTACCGCGGCGAAGTGATGGTCGCCCTCCACAACCACG
>CANPXX010000039.1 GCA_947587085.1 uncultured Clostridia bacterium
GACGATGGAATTTTCGCCGATGAGCGTGACGACGACCTCCGCCTTTTTGTACGCGCTCCCGTCGAGCGCGATGCCCGCCTCCGTCTCTATCTGCGCCCCGTCCAAGATGAGGTGCACCTTCAAGCCGTCCGCACCGAGCGCGACCCTGCCGTATCTTCCCTTGAAGAGATAGGTCCCGTCTTCCCCGATGGTATACACTTCCTCTGTCGGCGCGACGGCGATCGCCCCCTCCTTGGAGGTGTCGTCCGAGAGATCGGAGAAGATTCCGTCGGAAAAATCCTCCTTCACGCCGTCCGTTACGTCGTCGGCGCCGTCCGCGACCTCTCCCGTCCCGCCCCCGCCGAGCTCGTCGCCGGGGTTTACAAAGGGCGCCTCCCGCCCGCAATGCGCCAACAGACATACGGACAATCCGAGGGCAAGGATCAAAGAAATTCGTCTCATAGCCGCCTCCTTCTTATGGCTGACTTCCGTCCTTTTCTTCGATTATACCATACGTTTGCTCGATTTATCAAGCAAAACGGCGGTTCGGACTCCGGGTTTCCCTGTCGAAAACCAAACTTTCACCGCCCCGTCACTTAAAAGCGGCGGGCATTTCCGTGGAGAGATTCCGAAGTAAAGTAGAACCCCCCGAAACTCGCGCTCCGAGGGGTCCTACTATGATAAGGGGGAAAAATTATGAGCAATTTGTCGTTTGTGCCTCTATTATAGGATAAAGCATTCGCGATGTAAAATTATTTTTCGCGATTTTCCGAAAAAATTTTTTTCGCATTCATCCTATCAAGTCCTGTGATAATTTTACAGCGCCGAGGGAAAAACACAATAAAGTTCACATTATCATCGGTTTTTCCGTTCACAGCACCCGACACAGCGCACAGCCCGCCACCACGCCGAGGAAGTTGCACAAAAGGGAGATGAGGATGGGGCGCGCGCCCGCCTTTCCCTTTCCCGCAAAGTACACAGCGGAGATGTAGAACACCGTCTCGCTGGACCCGTACGCCACGCAGGCGCATCTGCCGATATAGCTGTCCGCGCCGTAGGAGGAAAGGAGCTCCGAAAGGAGGGCGGTGGAGCCGCTCCCCGAGAAGGGCTTGACGAGGACGAGGGGGGCGATCTCGGGCGGGATGCCGAGGCGGGTGAAGAGGGGGGTGCAGAGGGCGGTCACGCGGTCGGAGAGCCCGCTCTGGCGGAAGAGCTCGGAGAGGATGAGGATGGCGGCGAGATAGGGAAAGACGGACAAGACGAGGGGGACCGCCTGTTTTGCGCCCTCCGCGAAGCAGTCGTACAGCTTGACCCGCCGTACGAGCGCAAAGAGGCACACCGCAAAGAAGAGAAGGGGGATGAGGAGGGAGATGTATTTCATCGCTTTCGCGTCGCAAAGACGAGCAGTCCGCCGAGCAGGGAGGAGAGCAGGGTGGAGAGGAGGGTGGGGAGGAAGATGTCGGAAGGGGAAGCGGAGCCCGCCGCGAGGCGGAGGGCGATGGCAGTCGCGGGGAGGAGCTGGAGGCTGGTGGCGTTGAGCACGAAGAGCATGTCGGCGCCGTAGCGGTTGCCCGCGGCAAGGAAGCGGCGGGTGGCGCGCACGCCGAGGGGGGTGGGCGCGCCGGGGAGCCCGAGGAGGTTGGCGGAGAGGTTGCCGCTCGCGAGAAAGACCGCCTCCCTGTCCTCGGTGCGAAAGAGGCGGCGGGCGACGGGGTAGAAGGCGCGGGAGAGCGCCCTCTGCGCGCCGCACCGTTCGAGCACGCAGAAGAACCCGAGCCAGACGCAGTATGCGGCGAGAAGGGAAAGGGAGAGCGTCGCCGCCTTCTCCGCGCCCGAGAGCATGGCGGAAAGGAAGCCGTCGGGCTCGGAGAAGAACAGCAATAAAGAGGCGAAGAAGATCGCCGCGAAGATGCCGTTCATGCCCTATCGTATGCCCGTCCGCGCGGGGATATGCGGGCGGCGCGCGCAAAGGCGGGAAAATGTGACGGAAACGATTGCCATTTTTGCGCGGTTGCGCTATAATGGGAGGAAGAGGCAAAGTATGGCAAAGAAATTTTATATCACCACCCCCATCTACTATCCGAGCGGGAATTGGCACATCGGGCATTGCTACACCACCGTCATCTGCGACGCGCTCGCGCGCTTTCACAAGCTCCTCGGCGAGGACGTGTTCTTCCTCACGGGGACGGACGAGCACGGACAGAAGGTGGAAAAGGAGGCGCTGAGGCGCGGCGTGACGCCCATGGAGTTCGTCGATCCCCTCGTCTCAGAGCTCAAAGACATGTGGCGCCTCCTCGACGTCGGGTACGACCGCTTCATCCGCACGACGGACGAGGACCATGTGCAGGCGGTGCAACGGATCTACCAAAAGCTCTATGAGAGCGGCGACGTCTACAAGTCGGAATACGAGGGCTACTATTGCACGCCCTGTGAATCCTTCTGGACGGAGAGCCAGCTCGTCGGCGGCAAGTGCCCCGACTGCGGCAGGGAGGTCACCCGCCAGAAGGAGGAGAGCTACTTCTTCCGCCTCTCCAAATATGCGCCCGCCCTGTTGGAGCATTACGAAAAGCACCCCGAATTTTTACAGCCCAAATCGCGCGTCAACGAGATGGTGAATAACTTCTTGAAGGCGGGGCTCAACGATTTCTCGGTCTCCCGCACGACGGTGAAGTGGGGGGTCCCCCTTCCCTTCGACCGCAAGCATACCGCCTATGTGTGGATAGACGCCCTGCTCAACTACATCACGGCGCTCGGGTACGGCTCGGAGAACGACTCCCTCTATCAAACGTATTGGCCCGCCGAACTGCAAATGGTGGGCAAGGAGATCGTGCGCTTCCACTCCATCATCTGGCCCGCCATTCTGATGGCGCTCGGCGAGCCCCTCCCCCAACAGATCTACGGGCACGGGTGGCTGCTCATCGGCGGCGAAAAGCTCTCCAAGAGCAAGGAGAACGCCCGCCCCGAGCTCACCGACCCGTACGAGCTCGTGAAGCGGTACGGCGCCGACGCGGTGCGGTACTATCTTCTCCGCGAGATTCCCTTCGGGAGCGACGGCGAATACACGGGCGAACGGTTTTTACAGCGGGTGAACGCCGACCTCGCGAACGACCTCGGCAACCTCGTCTCCCGCACGCAGGCGATGATCGCGCAGAATTTCGACGGAAAGCTCCCGCCCCGCGGGAAGGAGGAGGGGCCCGACGGCGAGCTCATCGCCGCCGCGGAGGGGGCGTTCGAAAAGGTGCGCGCGGCGATGGACGCGCTCAACGCGCCCGACGCGCTCGCGGAGATCTTCGCGGTCGTCTCCCGCGCCAATAAGTATATCGACGAGACGACCCCTTGGCTGCTCGCCAAGGACCCCGCGAAGCGGGAGCGGCTGGGAGCCGTTCTCTACAACCTCGCGGAGACGGTGCGCATCGTCGCCATTCTCTTGAAGCCCTTCCTCACGCGCGCCTCGGCGGCGATCTTGAAGAGCTTCTCCTTCGACGAGGGGGCGGGATTTCATACGCTCTCCTTCGGCGGACTGCGCGCGGGATGCAGGGTGGAAAAACTTCCCCCGCTCTTCCCGCGGTTCGATGTAAAAAAGGAGCTCGCCGCGGTCGCCGACATGCTCGCCGCGAAGTCCAAAGCGGAAGAAAAGCCCAAAGCGGAGAGCGGGCAGGGAAAACCCCTCATCTCCATCGAGGAGTTCGGGAAGGCGGAACTCAAAGTGGGCGAGGTGATCGCCTGCGAGAGGGTGCCCAAAAGCGATAAACTGTTGCACGAGACCGTCCGCATCGGCGGCGAGGTCCGCTCCGTCGTCTCGGGGATCGCGAAGTTCTATACGCCCGAGGAGATGGTGGGGAAGAAGGTCGTCGTGGTGACCAATCTGAAACCCGTCACCCTGCGCGGCGTGCTCTCGGAGGGCATGCTCCTGTGCGCCGAGGACGGGCAGGGCAACCTCGCGCTCGTCTCGCCCGAGCGCCCCGTGGAGAGCGGGGGGACGGTGCGTTGATCGACGTACACGCCCATTTCGCGGACGAGGGGTATGCCTTCCCCGCCGAATGGGAGAGGATAAAAGCGGCGGGCGTCGGAACGGTCATCCTCGCGTCGGATACCCTCCGCCACGCCGCGTGGCACGCGGCGTTCTGCCGCATGCACAGGGGCGCGTATTTCACCGCGGGCGTGCACCCCTCCGAGCTTCGGGCATTCGGGCGGGAGACGGTCGAAGCGCTCCGCGAACGGGCGGCGGACGGGGCGTGCGTCGGCATCGGAGAGATCGGGCTGGACTATCACTATCCCGATCCCGACAAGGCGGCGCAACGGGCGGCGTTCGAGGCACAGCTCGCGCTCGCGGAGGAGCTATCCCTCCCCGTCGAAGTGCACTCGCGGGACGCCTGTTCAGATACGCTCGCCCTTCTTCGCGAACATCAAGGGCGGCTCACGGGCGTTCTCATGCACTGCTATTCGTACGGTGCGGAGAATTTGCCCGCCTTTCTCGAACTCGGCGCCTATTTCTCCTTCGGCGGCGTGGTGTGCTTCAAGAATGCGCGGCGCGCTACGGAGGCGGCTTGGCTCTGTCCCATGGACCGCATCCTGTCCGAGACGGACAGCCCCTATCTCTCCCCCTTCCGCGGGGAGAAGAACACCCCCGCGAACATCCCCGTCATCGTCGAAAAATTGGCGGAGATCAAGGGAGTATCCCTTTTGGAAATGGAGGAAGCGATCGGCGGGAACGCCGCACGGCTCTTTTCGAAACTGCAATGAAAGATACCTATATCTATGAGATCGGCGAAAATCTCTATATCAACCTCACCAACCGTTGCACCAACCGCTGTACCTTCTGCGTGCGCAACGGCAAGGAGACTTACGAGGGATATTCCCTCTGGCTCAAAGAGGAGCCCTCTCCGCGCGAGATCGTCGAGGAGATCGGCGATCCCAAGCGGTACCGCGAGATCGTGTTCTGCGGCTTCGGCGAGCCCACCTGCCGCTTCGAAGAGATGAAAGAAGTGTGCGACGCGGTGCATGCGCGGGGGGGAAGGACCCGCCTCAACACCAACGGACACGGGAGCGCCGTGGCGGGACGGGACATCGCGCCCGAGCTCGTCGGTCGGTTAGACGGCATCAACATCTCCCTGAACGCGCCCGACGCGGCGCGGTACGAGGCGCTCTGCCTCCCCCGCATCCCCAACGCCTTCGAAGAGATGCTCGCCTTCGCGCGCGCGTGCAAGGCGTGCGGGCTCAATGCGTGGTTCTCGGTGGTGGATTGCATCGGCGAGGAGCAGATCGCGCAGTGCAGGGCGATCGCGGAAGAGACGGGCGTCCCCCTCCGCGTGCGCCCGATGATCGGATAACGGCGATGGATAAAACAGGAAGAGCCGAACGGATCGGCTCTTCGTTCTCTTTTGTAGGGAGGGGCGACCCCTCACAAGGGAGTATGGGCGGCGGCACATGCCGCATGCGAGGGAAAAGATGGAAGAGGCGCTGAGGGGTTTTTCCTATAAGAAGAAATGGGGACAGAATTTTTTGAGCGACGTCAACCTGCTCCGCGCCATCGCGGACGACGCGAAGGCGGACGGGTGCGCGCTCGAGATCGGCGCGGGGGCGGGCGCGCTCACGCGCGCGCTCGCCGAGCGGGCGAAGCGGGTGGTCTCCTTCGAGATCGACCGTTCCCTCCGCCCCGTGCTCGAACAGACGCTCTCGGGGTGCGACAACGTCGAGGTCATCTTCGGCGATTTTCTCTCCCGCGATCTTCCCTCCCTCGAAGAGGAGCTGGGCGAATACGACGTCGTCGCGAATCTTCCCTACTATATCACCACGCCCGTCGTCATGCGGTTCATCGAGGAGGGGACGCGTTGCCGCTCCCTCACCGTGATGGTGCAGGAGGAGGTCGCCGCCCGCTTCTGCGCGCGTGAGAACACGCCGCAATACGGCGCGGTGACGGCGGCGATCGCCCTCTTCGGCAGATGCGAGGTGACGAGGAAGGTCCCGCGGACGATGTTCTATCCCCGCCCCAATGTGGACAGCGCCGTGGTGCGCATCGTGCGCGAGGAGCGCTTCTTGGTGGGGAGCAAGGCGGCTTATCGCGCCGTCGTCCGCGCGGCGTTTTCCAGCCGCCGCAAGACGTTGGAGAACAACCTCATGACGTCCTTCCGCCTCCCGCGCGAACGCGCGAAGGAGATTCTCGCCCGCGCGGGCGTGCCCGACGGCGCCCGCGGCGAGACGCTCTCCCCCGAACAGTTCTGCCGCCTCGCCGACGCGATGGGGGAGGAGGGTTAATTTCGCGAAATTCTTCATCGAATATACACGCGCGGTGCATTCCCTTTATGTCATGTTGAGCCGAGAGCCCACGTCCGCTGGACGTGGGCTCTCGAGTCGAAACATCTCTACATTATGATAAGGTAGAGATGCCTCGACTACGCTCGGCATGACATTTAGGAATGTTTCACGTTCGCGCCGCGCGTGTTCTTATAATAAGGGCAAAGAATTTCGCGACGGAAATAGATTCTTTTGGGAAACGGAGTTTTGGCTCTTTGTCGCTTGCTCCGACAACAAGCGCGGACGAGCCGCGCAAATTGAGGCGCACTCCGCAAAAATGCGATTTTGCTCCGCGCGAGTCATTTAGAATAAAGGGGCACTTCTATTCTGTCATGTTGCCCCGCCCGCACGTTCTTCTATTATGTCATGTTGAGCCGCGAGCCCACGTCTAGCGGACGTGGGCTCGCGAGTCGAAACATCTCTACCGCATTATAAACAAGGTAGAGATTTTTCGACTTCGTTCGCTTCGCTCACTTCGCTCAAAATGACAATAGAAGAAATGTTTCGGTAAATGAAACGTGACCATGCGGGCGGGGCGCACCGCGCGTGGTCTACAATAGAAGTCTCGCGCAGTCAACATGGCATCAAAGAATGGTCCGCGGTTTCTGTGCAGGGGAGCGGTCATAAGAACCTGCGGGCTTCGAGGAAGTAGTCCCAACGGGTCGCGGAGACGAGCTCGATCTTGGCATAGTCCGACGCGGTGTGCAGAATGTAATTTTCGCCGAGGTACATCGCGACATGCCCCACCCGTTCGAGCCCCGTCCTGTTCTTCCGCGCGGCATTCGTGAAGAAGAGCAAGTCGCCGCGGCATATCTCCTCTTGTTGGACATGGTGCCCCTGTTTGACTTGGACACGGGTCGTAACGCCGAGCATGACCCCCTCGCACGCGAACATGTACTGCATGAGGGAGGAGCAGTCGAAGGCGTCTTTGGAAAAGCCCGCGATGGGGGCGCCCGTGCCGTCGTGCATCCGCGTCGCGCCGTACACATAGGGGGTGCCGAGCACGTCGAGCCCCGCCGCGATCACGCGCTCGATTCGCGCGTCGCTCCCCGCCATGGAGAGGGGGACGGAATATCGTTCGTCCGCGCTGACGTATGCGCGCTGTCCGCGGAAGCGCGTTTCGTACCAATCGCCGCACCGCCCTTCAAGGTGCAACAAAACGCCGCTTTGCACCGTCCCGAGGGAGGCATACTGCGTGCCCGCGCCGACCCGCACGTTCAAGCCGTTCGCCAGCGTCCGCACATACGTTGCGGCAACCCCTTGTTCTGTGTTCGGTTCGGTTTCGAACGAGGGCTCCGCCTCGTGTTCTGTTTCAAGGTCCATAGGCGGCTCCGAAGCGGGCTCTGCCGCGAGCTCCGTCTCGGGCTCGGGAGGGAGAGCGGGCTCCTCTTCGGAGAGGTCGTTTTGGGGGAGAGGGGCGTCGTCCCATCCCCGTACGGGCGGGACGAGGCACGCCGCGGGAATCGCAAAGATGAGCGCCGCCGCGAGGGCGGTGAAAAATCGTTTCATACACACCTCCTGTTGCGCGATCTCATCATAGCACGGGCGGCGTCCCGAAAGCAAGGGTTTTATCCATGTGGAAAATTGGGAAGGGAGGAAATGCGTGGAAGCGCTTGCAAAGCGGGCGCAATTCTGTTACAATAGGTTCGGGAGGCAGGTATGAAATTCAAGAGTGTAGACGGCAAGGAGATCTTCGTGCGGGAATGGCTTGTGGAGGAGCCCAAGGCGGTGGTGCAGATCGTGCACGGCATGACGGAGCACGGCGGCAGGTACGATGCGTTCGCGCGCTTCCTCAACGGGCACGGCTATGCGGTGGTGGCGGACGATCACCGCGGTCACGGCGAGACGGACGCCGCTTCCCTCGGCTATTCCGAAAAGAGCATGTTCGAGCGAACCGTACTCGACGAGGCGGCGCTCACCGATCATTACAGGGCGAAATTCCCCCGCGCAAAATATATCCTCTTCGGCTTCTCGTACGGCTCCTTCCTCACGCAGAGCTATCTCGGGAGATACGGCGATAAGCTCGACGGCGCCATCGTGGCGGGGAGCAACTATAAAAAGGATTTCGAGGTGTATCTCGGCTCCTTTGTGGCAACGCTCGGCTGCGCCTTCAAGGGGGCGAAGAAGCCCGCGAAGCTCATCGAGAAGCTGTCCTTCGGCGCATACGCCAAGAAGTTCGAGGACGGGCAGTGGCTGTCCGCGGACGCGGACAACAACGCCGCCTATGACGGCGATCCCTTCTGCGGTTTCACCTGTTCGTTCCGCTTTTACAAGGACTTCTTCAAGGGGCTCCGCGCCCTCTATACGCGCAAGTACAGGGAGGGGCTCAAAAAGGATCTGCCCGTGCTCCTCGTCTCGGGCGAGAACGATCCCGTCGGCGATATGGGCAAGGGGGTGCGCAAGCTGTACCGCTTCTACACCGAAAAGGCGGGGATGGAGCGGGTGGAGCTCAAGCTCTTCAAAAATTCCCGCCACGAATTTTTGAACGAACGGGAAGGGCGGGAGGAAAAGTGGAATACGGTGCTGGAATTTTTGGACAGCGTTTGAGCGGCAAAAAAATCAGTGCACAGAAAAGCGCTTTTTACGCAATGAAAAAGCTCTCGGAATTTTCCCGAGAGCTTTTTCCAATAAAATTCAAGGTCGTGCTTCCTTGATGATGTTCCGCACGTACTCCAAATATTTATATCGGACATAGACCAGATACCCTTCCAGCGGCAGGGCGGCTTTGGTATAGACGCCCGTGCCGTACGGCATCAGCACGCAGTCGATCTTTTCGGCTTCCAAATGCTCTCTCAGCGCGTCGCCGAAGCGCCGCTCCACCTGCGCAGTCAGGCAAAAATCCTCATCGTTGACGGCGCGCAGTTTCTTCCGTCCGCACTTGGGGCACCGTTCGGCGTCGCAGGCGAGATTGCAACCTTCACAAAAATTCATGTCTGCCTCCCATCGGCCGCCGCCTGCCGTCAGTTGGTGAAGAGGAACATTAAGAGGAAGAGCGCCGCGATGAGCCACGTCACGGGGGAGAGCTCCTTCGCCTTGCCCGTACACACCTTGACGAGCACGCAGGAGAGGATCCCCGCGCCGATGCCGTAGGAGATGGAGTACCCGAACGCCATCACGGTGACGGTGAGGAAGGCGGGGAGAGCGGCGGCGGGGTCGGACCATTCCACGTCCTTCACGGCGGACATCATGAGCACGCCCACCCAGATGAGCGCGGCGGAGGTCGCCGCAGAGGGGATGAGGCGGGCGACGGGGCTGAGGAAGGTCGCCGCGACGAAGCAGAGCCCCGTCACGAGGGAGGCAAAGCCCGTCCTTCCGCCCGCGGCGACGCCCGAGGAGGACTCCACATAGGTCGCCACCGTCGTCGCGCCGAACACCGCGCCCGCGCACGTGGAGACGGCGTTGGAGAGCATGCACCGCGTCATGCGGACGGGACAGCCGTCCTCGTCGAGGAGCCCGCCCTTCGCGCACGCGCCGTACAGCGTGCCGAGCGTATCGAACATATCCACCATGCAGAGGGAGAGCGCCGAGGTCACGATGAGCACGACGAGCGCGCCCGCCCCGTTTTCGGAGAGATAGGCGGAGAAGTCGAAGCCGTTCGCGAACACCTGTCCCACCGATTCCCGTCCCCATGCGCCGAACGCCTTGAAGGGATTCTCGAAGCCGTCGGCGATCGCGGAGAACACCGCGCGGCACCCGGGCGCGTCCCATGCGCACCCAAGCCCGATGAGGGCGTAATAGAGCGCCGCCGCGCCGAGCATCCCCCAGAGGATGGCGCCCGTCACCCGCCGCTTGGAGAGGACGGCGATGGCGACCGCGCCGATCAGGGCGATGAGCGCCGCCACAGCGTCCTTATAGATGAGGCGTCCGCTGAGTACGTTGAAGGAGGCAAAGGAGATGCCCCCCTCCCGGAGGGTGACGACGCCCGCGTTGTTGAAGCCGATGAAGGCGATGAACAGCCCGATGCCCACGGGCACGGTGAGTTTCACCTCCTTGGGGATGGAGGCGAGGATGCGTTGGAGCAGTCCCGTCGCGGTGAGCACGGTGAAGAGCACGCCGTCGAGGAGCACGAACACCATCGCGTTGGCGTAGCTCAGCCCCATGCCGCTCCCCATGAGGGTGCCCGTCACATACGCCGTCGCGCCGAGCCCCGACGCCTGCGCGAGGGGCATGCGCGCGAGGAACGCCATGACGAGGGTCCCCGTGATGGCGCCGAGCGCCGTCGCGATATAGACGGCGCCGAAGGAGACGGAGCTCCCCTCATACATCCCGGGCACCACGAGAAGGGCGTACACCATCGCCATGAAGGTGGTGAGCCCCGCGATCACCTCGGTGCGGAAGGAAGAGCCGCTCGAAGATATGCCGAAAAAGCCGTCTATCGTATCCCGCAGTCTCCGCTTGGGGCGGGGCGCTTCGGGCTCGGGGGGAAAAGCGTCGTCTTGCATGGAAGGTTTCTCCTTTGGTATCTTTACAAAAAAATCCGCCGCACGCGGCGGCGGAGAGCTTTCAGTTCACGACTTTCGGGTCGAAGTTGAGCGTGTACTGTTCCGCGCCGCGGTCATCCGGGAAGAGGGTCGCTCCCGAGACGACGGGGAGATTGAGCGGGGTGACGAGCGCCGCCGAGGTGAGGTTGCTCACCGAGGCGCGCAGATAGGGGAACATCGTCTCCGTCGCGTTGAGGGCGAAGATCCTGCGGTCCTCGTCGTTTATCATGTTCTCCACTTCGAACACGCCGACGAGGCGGGCGGTGAGATTGAAGGGCTTGGGCGCCTCCTGCGTGGTCTCGATCTTGCATTCGAGCACCACGATGTTGATCTTGGGATTCTCCTTGGGCGATTGGATGCGCCGCGAGAAGAGCGGCTTGATCTCGAACTTCATATCGGGAGTGGGCTGGATGGGATTGACTTTGAAGGAGAGCTCGTCGGCACTGAGCGCCTTCAACGAATATTGAATCATATCGACCTCACAAATTTTTTTGATGAAACCATTGTACCACAGGCGCAAGAAAAAGTCAATGGGGGGCGGAAGATTTTTCTTTTTTCTCTCTGCGGGGGCGGCGGGACCGCCAAAACGCAAAAAATGCGTAAAACTGCCGTAATTTTCCCGCGAAAGGCTTGAAATTTGCGGGGAAATGGTGTACAATAGCTCATGGTAAAAATCGCCAAAATATCAGGAGGAAAACTACATGGCTAAAAAGTATTGTTACCTGTTCACCGAAGGCAACGCGAACATGCGCGAGCTTTTGGGCGGCAAGGGAGCGAACCTCGCGGAGATGACCAACATCGGTCTCCCCGTCCCGCAGGGCTTCACCATCTCGACCGAGGCGTGCACCCAGTACTATGAGGACGGCAGGCAGATCAATCCCGAGATTCAGGCGGAGATCATGGAATACATCGACAAGATGGAGCATATCACCGGGAAGAAGTTCGGCGATAAGGAAAATCCTCTTCTCGTCTCCGTCCGTTCGGGCGCCCGCGCTTCCATGCCCGGCATGATGGATACCATCCTCAACCTCGGTCTCAACGAAGAGGTCGTGGAAGTCATCGCAAAGAAATCGGGCAATCCCCGCTGGGCGTGGGACTGCTACCGCAGATTCATCCAGATGTTCTCCGACGTCGTCATGGAAGTGGGCAAGAAGTATTTCGAGAAGCTCATCGACGAGATGAAGGAGAAGAAGGGCGTGAAGCAGGACGTCGAGCTCAACGCGGACGACCTCAAAACGCTCGCCAACCAGTTCAAGGCGGAATATAAGAGCCAGCTCGGGAAGGACTTCCCCTCCGACCCCAAGGAACAGCTCTTCGAGGCGATCAAGGCGGTGTTCCGCTCGTGGGACAACCCCCGCGCCAACGTCTACCGCATGGACCACGACATTCCCTATTCGTGGGGCACGGCGGTCAACGTGCAGATGATGGCGTTCGGCAACATGGGCGACAACTGCGGTACGGGCGTCGCCTTCACGAGAAATCCCGCCACGGGCGAGAAGGGGCTCATGGGCGAGTTCCTCACCAACGCGCAGGGCGAGGACGTCGTCGCCGGCGTGCGGACCCCCATGCCCATCGCCAAGATGGCGGAAGTGTTCCCCAAGGTGTACGAGCAGTTCCAGGAAGTCTGCCGCATCCTTGAAAACCACTACCGCGACATGCAGGACATGGAGTTCACCGTCGAGAACGAGAAGCTCTACATGCTCCAGACGCGCAACGGCAAGCGTACGGCTGCCGCCGCCATCAAGATCGCTTGCGACCTCATCGACGAGGGCATGATCTCCGAGCAGGAAGCGCTCATGCAGATCGACGCGAAGTCCCTCGACATGCTCCT